>CAYGVJ010000008.1:10741-63604 GCA_964353255.1 uncultured Solibacteraceae bacterium
TTGCCTGCTGGCCGCGTGGGCGTTCGCCCAAAGCGGTTTCTATCAACTACACATTGACCAGGACCAGCTCAGTGGCGCCGCAGATTTCAGTTTCCTGAACCGGCCGCTTCAGCCGGCTGACCGGCTGTTCGTGCGCGACGGCCATTTCACGCGGGTGGGCGAGGACCTGACCCCGCTGACTGGCGATGACGAGCGCATCCGGCTGTTCGGCGTGAATTTCTGCTTCGGAGCCAACTTCCCGAGCGAGACAGATGCCGTCCGCATAGCGCAACGGCTGCGGCGGCTGGGAGTGAACTTGGTGCGGCTGCACCACATGGACAGCCAGCCGGACTCGAACCCGGCCAACGCCGGCTCCCTGCTCACCACCGGCCCTTACCCCACGCTCAACCCGGTGGCCGTGTCCCGGCTGCGGGCGTTGCTCGATGCGTTCCAGGCCGAGGGCATCTACATCAACCTGAATCTGCACGTGGGGTATCAGTTCCGGCCGTCGGTGGACCAGGTCCCGGTGCTGGCCGTGTTCCCCACCCAGAGCAAACCGCTGCACGTCTTTTACCCTCGGATGGTGGACCTCCAGAGGGAGTACACCCGCAAGGTGATTGAGGCGCTCCGGCTGAAGGACGACCCGGTGCTGGCGATGGTCGAGATCGACAACGAGTGCTCGCTGGTGGACGCCTGGCAGAGGGGCAGCCTGGAGCGCGCGGCGCAAGGTGAATACGGGGCCGAACTGGAGCGCCAGTGGCGCGCCTTTCTGGAGGCGAAGTACGGGGAAGGCGCCGCCGAGGGAGGCCCGGACGACTATCTGCTGTTCCTGGCGGACGGCGACCGGGTCTACCTGCGGGTCATGCTGGAGGCGGTGCGCCAGAGCACCGACCGGTGGGTGCCGGTGGCGGGCACGCAAGTGGGCTGCGGCGGGCTGCTGAACTTCGATTCGCACCAGGATCTGGACTACGACGACAACCACTTCTACGTGGATCACTACAACTTCCCTAATGTCTCCTGGGACGGGCGGGACTGGCGCATCCGGGACAGCTCCTCGCTGGGCGGGGGCTTGAACGAGTTTCTGAACATGGCGATCGCGCGCCAACGGGGCCGGCCCTACACGGTCAGCGAATACAATCAGCCGTGGCCCAACCGGCAGGCTGCCGAGATTGACCCGACGTTGGCGGCCTTCGGGGCCTTCCAGGACTGGGACTCGATCATGCACTTCGCCTACTCGCATGGGCGCGGCTGGGACGACGGCGTGCCCAACGGCTTCAACATCAACGGTGACTGGACGAAGTGGGTGAACCTGGGCCAGTCGGCGTGGCTGTTCCGCTGGGCGGTGGTCCGGCCGGCAATGGAGGCCATCGACATCCCGGTCTCGAAGGAACTGCGCCTGCGCGCGGGTCGCGAGAAGCGCAACAGCGCCATCAATGCGTTCTTGGGGACGGCGCTGGGCTGGAACACCGCCAACGCCTTCATCCATTCGGTGCGCTTGGTCAAAGACGGCGAAGGCCCCGTGCCCGAGGCGGCGCGGGCCGCGCCAGCCTCCCCTTTCCGCGCCGACACCGGGGAGCTGACTTACGATCGCAACGCCAGGCTGTTCCTGATCCACGCGGAGAGGGCCGCCGGGGTGTTCGGATTCGCCGGGCAGAGCAAGGTTGCGGCGGGCGCAATCGACGTGGAGTTAGCGCCAGGGGCACGGGGCTTCGCCGCCATCTTGCTCACGTCGCTGGATGGGCAGCCGTTGGCGGAGTCCGGGCGGATGCTGCTCAGCAATCCCGGCGACACGCTGCGGACGCAGCCGGGCTCGGACCCGCAGCGTCCTCAGGCCTGGGTCAACTACGGCACGACCAAGGATTGGTGGACCATCGAGCCGGAACCGAATTACGCGAGCAAGCCCTCGGGGAACCTGAATGGCGGCCAGCGTCCGGTGTGGATGGAGCGGGTGGAGTGCTTCGTCACGCTGCGGGCCTCGGCCGCCGCGCTCACCGTCTACCCGCTGGACGGGGCAGGTCGGCGGCTGAAGCCGCTTGCGGAGCCCGATGTAGAGCGCGTCGAAGGCGGATTCCGCGTACACTTGCAGGCCGAGGGCCAGAGCTTCTCGCCGTGGTATGAGCTGGTGAGGCCATGAAGCTGCGCGCATTCATTCGCGAACACGCGGCGGCGCTGGCCTGCGCGGCGGCGTTCTTCGCGCAAGGCTACGTGTTCATCCGCCGGGTGGGGGTGCAGCACGACGAGAGTCTGTTCGCCGGGGCCCTTCTGCGACCGCTGGAAGTGTGGACCTCGGTCGAGGTCTTCGGCCGGCGGGTGCCGCTCGGGCTGGACGCTTACTTGGGGTGCCTGAAGGCCTGGCTGTACGCGCCGTTGCTGAAGCTCTGGCATCCCAGCGTTTTCTCGCTGCGAGTGCCGGTTCTGCTGGCAGGCGCTGTGACCATCTGGCTGCTGTTCCGGCTCATGCGGCGCTGGGCGGGGCCGGGCGCTGCCGCGGCGGCCTGCGCCCTGCTGGCTACCGAATCGGTGTTCGTGCTGACGACGGTGCTGGATTGGGGACCGGTGGCGCTCCAGCATCTATTGACGGTCCTGGCCCTGTGGCTGCTGTGGCGGTTCCACGAGACGGGGCGGCTCTGGCGACTGGCTCTGGGGAGTCTGGTGTGCGGCCTGGCGCTGTGGGACAAGGCGACATTCCTGTGGATGCTGGCGGGACTGGCGGTGGGCGCAGCCGTGGCTTTCCGCCGAGAGCTGGGCAGGCTGCTCACCGCGCGTAACCTGGCGGTGGGGGTGTGCGGCCTGCTGGTGGGCGCCTCTCCACTGATTTACAGCAGCCTGACCAGCCCGGAGAGGTTGCAGCGGGCCAGCGGCGGGCTCTCGACAGAGCATTACCTGGCAAAGGCCGCAATACTGGCGCGGACGCTGGACGGCTCGGGCCTGTTTGGGTACCTGACCCGGCTGGAGGCGCCCCCTGCGCCCCAAGCGCCGGAGACCCGCGTTGAGAAGATCGCGCTGGCCGTGAGCCGAGGCTTGGGGCGGCCGGATTCCCACTACCAGTTCTGGGCAGCAGCCGTGGCCCTCTTGCTGCTGCCATTCGTGTGGAAGAGTCCGGCGCGGCGGCTGATGGTCTTCAGCCTGGCGGCCTTCCTGGTGGCTTGGTTAAGCATGGCGGCCACGGCGCGGGGCGGCATGTCCGTCCACCACATAGTGTTGTTGTGGCCGCTGCCGCAGATACTCACTGGGGCGGCGGCGAGCCAGATCCCCAGGCTGCTTCGACGCCGGGGGCGGTTGGTGGCGGTTGTGCTGATCGGCGTGGTTTGCCTCTCCGGCATGGCGGTGACCAACCACTACTTAGTTCAGTTGATCGAGCGGGGCACGCCGGTAGCCTGGACGGATGCCTCCTACCCGCTCTGGGAGCGGCTCAATGTCATGCGCATCCGGGACTTGTATGCCCTGGACTGGGGCATCGTGGGTCCAGTGCGCTGGCTGGGCGGAGGAAGGCTGCCGCTGCGCGGCTGGCTGCCCATGGAACCCGGCTGGCAGGAGCGTCAGTGGGCGGCTTTCCGGAATGTGGTCAGCGAGCCGGATAACTGCTATGTCGCGCATGCGGCCGGCAGCGAGTTCTTCCCCGGCCAGCGCCAGGCGCTCAGCCGTTTCGCTGCCCAGCAGGGATTCCGGGAAGAGATACTCAGCGTGATCGGCGACCGGCACGGGCGCCCGGTCTTCGAGTTATTCCGCTACGCGCCGGCCGGCACGGAGCGGGAGGCAGCGCCGCGGTAGGCACACAGACTGGAAAGTCTGTGCCACAGAGAAGGGAGGATCACTTTGGACTTTCAGAAGGAAATCGCGCGGATATGCCGGGCGTCACAGGACGGCATGGACAGGCACCTGCGGGAGGAGGGTGAGCTTTCAGCAGCTCTGGCGAAGGCCGAACCGCACGAAACGCTGTGGAAGCGGTACCGCGAGCGGGCCGGCGGCCCGGTGACCATCGAGGGCGGGAACTTCCGCGGCCTGCTCTTCGCGCAAAGCCGGCTGGAGAACCACAGTTTCTTGAACTGCGATTTCAGCCAGACCCGGTGGATCTTCTTCCGGCTCGTCAACTGCGATTGCTCAGGGTCCAACTTTTCGGGCTGCCGGACGATGCTGATGCCCTTCGAGAAGACCACCTGCACGAACTGCAATTTCAGCGGCGCCGTGTTTCTTTACTTCGCGCCGTTCGAGAAATGCGATTTCTCGGGCGCCAACTTCACGGGCGCCCGCCTGGTATCTTCGCACTCGTTCTTTGACGAAGCCAAGCTCGAAGAAGCCTCGCGTTTCACGGGCGCGATCATGACCGGCTGCCGACTGGTCATCCAGGCGGAGAAAGCCGCCAAGAGCGACGCGCAGTTGAGGTCGGTGCTCGAGAAGCTGTTCACGGCGGAGCAGCTCGCGGACATGGTGATTGACTACACCGGGAGCAGCGGGGCCGGCGTGGACCTGGCGACGCTGGTGCGGCCGGCGCCGGGGACCTCCGGCGGGTGCTTCATCGCCACGGCGGCCTGCGGGCCGGAATCCGAAGAGGTGCGGCTGTTGCGCTCGTGGCGGGACGAGGTGCTGCTGGGGAGCCGCGCGGGCCGGCGCCTGGCGCGGTTGTACAGTCGCGTGTCGCCGCCGCTGGCCCGCTGGCTGGAGGGATCGGCGCGGGCGCGGCGCGTGGTGCGGCGCTGCCTGATAAGGCCTGTGGCTCGCTTGGTGCGCGGCGGCCAAGAGTAGACCATGCTGGTCGGCTGCTGCGGGTGGCCCGAAGCGCGGGCTTTCAAAGGAACTCGATTCGGTCGGTCATCTCCTCCGGCGTCAACAGGTCGTGGATCAACACCAGACGGCGGAGCACTTCCCCGAGGGAGGCCGCCCCTTGGCGACTGTAAACGATGCCGGCGTGAGCAACGCGTTCTGCGTGGAGCCGGATGAAGCCCGCGTCGTGGGTCACCAACACACGCCGGGACGCCGCAGCGAAAGCGAGCTGCGCCCGATCATCGGCGCCGACCAGGCCGACCTCCGCCGTGGTGGTCACATCAATGGCCCGGCGGCGGAGCCCCATGGCGATGCCGGCCGCAATGTGCTCGTCCAGATGGAAGCGAATGAGCACTGGTCAGGTTGGCGCCCCCACCTTCTCCTGGCGGATCCTGGCTTCGAGCAGGGATGGATGCTCGCGGCGGGACTCCTCTGCTTGAGCCCGCTCGGCCCGCATCTCCTCCCGGATCTCGTCCATGTGGTCGAAGTAGTAGGCCAATGCGGCGTGGACTTCAGCGAGCGTGAGGGTGGGGACCTGCGCAACGATCTCGTCGGGGCTCATCCCCTGGTGCTCATGCCATACCACAATATCGAGTACACGGACGCGGTGACCGGCAATGCAGGCTCTGCCGCCGCAGACGCCGGGCGTCCGGCTGATCCGATCCCCGGTGGAGGGGGCCATGACTCCAGTATACAGGATGCCTGGCAGCTCTCCTCAACCTGGGCTTCCAGGCATCAACCTGCGGAAGGTGGGGCCGCGGTAAGCACGCAGACTGGAAAGTGGGTGCCCTGAGGATTGTGCTCGTCGGCTGCTGCGGGTGGCCCGAAGCACGGGCGGAGTACTTCCGGCACTTCCGGGCGGTGGAGTTGCAGACGAGCTTTTTTCGGCCCACCGCCAAGAACCAGGAGAACCTGGCCCGCTTCTTCCGCTCGATCGAGCGCGAGGGCCGGCTGATTGCCTGGGAGCCGCGCGGCGATTGGGAGCCAACACCTCGATGAAGGAAGACGCGCTGCGTTTCGTCAAGGAAATCGGCGTCTGGAAGCCGTGAAAGAATCGGGCCACAGCTCGAGGAGACAGGCAAAACTGCCTGTCCCACACTGCAATCAGAGCACTTAGCCAACCGTGGGACAGGCGGTTCCGCCTGTCCGCCGATTTTTTCACGGCTTCCAGATCCCGAGGCGCGTATTCGTCCCGCCCGTTTCGAGTGAAATACCGGCGCCCTGGGCGGTCATTACCGGTCGTGAAGGGCACGCCAGAAATGGCCGGCAACCACCGGACGGGCGCCCCGCGGCGGCGGGACCTGCTGGCCAGGGTCGGGCGCCTCGCGCTGAGGCAGGAGAAACTCGCGCAGCTCATCAGCGCCGCGGAAGAGCTGGCGGATTCCATCCGGCTGGAAGTCGAGCAGATCAAGGCGTTCCTGGCTGCCGGCACGCCCATACGGGTGCCCGAGCGCACCGACGAGCGGGCCGCCGCGACGCTCCGGCAAGCGGCCCAGGGCGGAGTCGGCGTTCTGAAGATCCGGCCGTTGCCCAGCGGGCGCAAAGAATTCCGCATCGACGGCGGCGGGCCTTTCACGCTGCCGCCGGTACTGGGGGAGTTGCTGGGGATCCTGGCGCTGGACGCAGGCCACAGCGACGACAACCTGGTGGGCTGGAAATCGCTGAAGGACTTGGCCCTGGTGCTGGGGCAGAAATCCGGGAAGTACTACACCAAAGCCGCCGTGACCAAGAAGCTGTGGTCGCTCCGGGAGGCGCTCACCAGCCGCGGCGTCAACCCCTGCCTCGTGCAGACGAATCTGCGACGCGGACGGCGCTTCGCCCTGCGCCAGCCGTTCGCGCCCACCGGGTAGGACGCGACGAAAAGGGCTACTTCACGCGCTTGGCGACGAAGTCCTCGCCGCCGAAATCGCCGACCTTGCGGCTGAACTTGATCTCGTCGCCGGACACCTTGCCCTTGTACTCGATGCGGATCGACTGATCCTCGAACTTCATCACTTCCACGAAGAAGATCTCATCGCCGCTCACTTTGCCTTCCTGAATCTCGGTTGAGCCTTTTTGAAATGCCGCTGTGCCGGTGAGCTTCGTACCATCAACTTTGAACTCGTAGGTGTACTTCAGCAGGCCGATGGGAGTGTCGAATTCCGCGGTCCACTTGCCCGCGACGTCGGCGGCGTAGGCCGCAACCAGAAAGGCCAGCGAGAGAGCTGCGAGAGCCAGAATCCTGCGCGTCATCAATTGTCTCCTTCGAGCCAGGGATCCCACTTTCGGACCGGTGGCGCGCTAACATTCTACACCTCTGGCCTTGTCCGCCGCCTTGACTGCGGCCAGCGGATCGCGCACGATGTGGGAGTGATGCGAAGCCCCTGGAATGCCGTTCTTCCGATCCTGTTGCTGAGCGCGGCCTTCGCCGCCGAACGACCCTGGCAGCAGCTCCAAACGCCCGCGGCGACCGAAGTCGCCTCCAACTTCCGTACGCCTCCGCCCGAGTACGGAATGGTGCTGTGGTGGGGTTGGGACGGCCCGGTGACCGAAGAGGTCATCATCCGCGACCTGGACCAGATCAAGGCGATGGGTTTCCCGGCCGTCATGATCGAGGCGGGCTACGGGATGACGGCCAAATACCTGTCGCCGGAGTGGTTTGAGCTGGTGCGGGTGGCCGTGGATCATGCGCGCCGGCGCGGGATGCGCGTCTGGGTGGAGGACGAAGGCAAGTACCCCAGCGGGTTCGCGGGGGGCAAGTTCACCGCCGAACGCCCGGATTTGCGGATGCAGGCCCTGGTGGTCGCCGAAAGCGTCGCGGTGGCGCCCGGCGAGACGCTGGCGCGCAAGCTGCCGGCAGAGGCGGTGGGGGCTATCGCCATCAACCTGGCCGACGGCAGCAGCCGGCCGCTGGACGTCTCCTCCGGGGAGCTGCGCTGGAGAGCGCCCGAGGGCAAGTGGGAAGTCCGCATAGTCCAGCACCAGTTCCGCACCTCGCCCACCCGCGCGGTCAACAACCTCACGCGGGGCAAGGACACCAGCAATTCCCTGTGCGACTACCTGAATCCCGAGGCCGCGCGGCAGTTCCTGGCCTGGACTCACGAGCAGTACAAGAAGCACCTCGGCGCGGAGTTCGGCCGGACGTTTCTGGGCTTCATGGGCGACGAGCCGGACTACTCGATCCAGGGCATCCCATGGACCCCGGCGCTGTTCGGCGAGTTCCAGCGGCGTAAGGGCTACGACGTGCGGCCTTACGCGGCTTCGTTTTTCGCGCCCCGCCTGACGGAGGAAGCGCGGCGGGCCAAAGCGGACTACTGGGACGTCTTCTCGGACATGTTCAGCGAGAACTTCTTCCGGGTGCAGGCGGACTGGTGCGCCGGCAACAACCTCGAGTACCTGGTCCACCTGAACCACGAAGACCAGATGATGAGCCTGGTCCGCTCCGAGGGCGACTTTTTCAAGGACATGCGGTATGTCCAGGCGCCCGGCATCGACACCATCTGGAACCAGATCTGGATGGACAAGGTGGCCGATTTCCCGAAGCTGGCCTCCTCGGCCGCGCACCTGTTCGGGAGGCCGCGGGCGTTCAGCGAGAGTTTCGCGGCCTACAAGATCCGCCCTACGGTCGAGCAAGCCAAGTGGGTCATCGACCACCAGCTTGCGCGCGGCATCAACCTGATCCAGATCATGTTCCACCCCGCCTCGGCCAGCGGCCCGCGCCAGCCCTCCGGGTTCATGGGCTCGGAAAAGTTCCCGGCGGTGGCGGCCTACGTCAACCGCGCCACCTACCTGCTGGCGATGGGGCGGCCCACGGCGCAAACCGGCGTCTATCACCCGGCCAGCAGCCTGTGGCTGGGCGAGGAGGAGGCGGACAAAAGCACGCTGGCGGTGGCCCAGCAACTGCTTGAACGCCAGCGCGATTTCGATTTCGTCGATGAGCAGGCCCTCTCCTCGGTGCTGGCGCTTCAGAAGGGCGCGTTCCAAACCCTGAGCGGAAACGAATACCGCGCGATCCTCGTGCCCGGCGCGACTGTGATGTCGCGCGCCAGCCTGGAGCGCTTGCGGGCCTTCGCCAAGTCGGGCGGGCGGGTGGTGTTTCTGGGCCGGACGCCCTCGCTGGTGGCGGACGCCTCAATCCTGAAGGCCGGCCCGGCCGGGGATTTTGGCTGGGCCGTGGTTGAGCCCTCGACGCAAATCACCGAGCGGGTGCTGGGCGCATTACCCCATCCGGACGTGACCCTGGATCAGCCGGCGCCAGAGGTGAAGTACGTCCACCGGCGGTGGCGCGACGCCGACGTGTACTTCTTCTTCAACGAAAGCGAGCAGCGCCGGTCACGTCAGGCAGCGCTCGCGGGGGCCGGCAGGGTTGAGGTGTGGGACGCCGCTACGGGTGAAATCTCGGCGCTGGCCGGCGCTTCGGCGGAGAAAGGCGGCGTGCGCGTTCCGCTGGATCTGGGGCCGTGGGAAACGAAGTTCATTGTCATCGGGGCCGGGGCGGCGCGGTGATCGCGCGCCGGCAAACCTGGAACGGAACAGGACGATCTCATGTTGAAACTCGCACTTTCGCTCGCGGGGCTACTGATGGCGGCCTCCCCGGCCGGGGCGGCGTCATACTACACCGTCCGTCTGGACGATCCGAAGGCCGTCTACCTGACGGCGGAAGCGTTCGGCGCGTGCGGCGACAGCCAGGCCGACGACAGCGACGCCATCCAGAAGGCCATCGACAGGGCGCAGGAGACGGTCAGGCAAGGAATTGTCTTCGTCCCAGAGGGCCGGTACCGGCTGACCAAGACCATCTACGTCTGGCCGTCCATCCGGCTGATCGGCTACGGCGCGAAGCGGCCGGTATTGGTGTTGGCCGACAGCACGCCGGGCTATCAGGACCGTAACAACGAGAACTACATGGTGTTCTTCGCCGGCACGAGGCCCGGAAGCGGCGGGCAGAGACCCGGGGCCGCTGCCGGAGGCCCGGGCCGCGGCGGCCGTCCGCCCGATGCCAGCCCGGGGACCTTCTACTCGGCGATGAGCAACATCGATATTGAAATCGGCGAGGGGAACCCAGGCGCAGTCGGAGTGCGGGGCACTTACGCGCAACACTCGTTCCTGGGCCACATGGACTTTCACATCGGCTCCGGTATCGCCGGCGTGCACGACACCGGGAACGTGATGGAGGATGTGCGCTTTTTTGGAGGCCAGTACGGCATCTGGACCCGCACGCCTTCGCCAAGCTGGCAGTTCACCGCGGTGGACGCGTATTTCGAGGGCCAGCGCGAGGCGGCCATTCGTGAAACCATGGCCGGCCTCACGCTGATCCGCCCGCAGTTCCGGAAGGTTCCGACTGCAATCTCCATTGACGCGGGCTATCCGGACGAGCTCTGGGTCAAGGACGGCCGCATGGAGGACGTGACCGGCCCCGCGGTCGTCATCAGCCTGGAGCAAAACCCGCGCACTGAAATCAACCTCGAGAACGTGGTCTGCCGCCGCGTTCCGGTGTTCGCCTTGTTCCGCGAGAGCGGGCGGAAAGTGGCCGGGCCGGCTGAGATGTACGAGGTGAAGGTGTTCTCCCACGGGCTGCACTACGCCGACATCGGCGCGCCGGCAGTGATGAAGGACGTTTTCGAGACCGTGCCGCTCACGAGCCTGCCGGAGCCGGTGGCCTCTGATCTCGCGCCGCCTCCACCGGGCAATACGTGGGTGAACGTGCGCTCGCTGGGGGCCAAGGGCGACGGCGTCACAGACGACACCGCCGTATTCCGCAAGGCCATCGCCGAGCATCGCGCGCTGTACTTGCCCTCCGGGTATTACGTCATCAGCGACACGCTCACGCTCCGGCCCGACACAGCGCTGATCGGCCTGCATCCCCTGGCGACCCAGATCGACCTGCTCGATCGGACCGCGGCCTTCCAGGGCGTCGGCGGCCCCAAGCCGATGATCGAGGCGCCCAAGGGCGGAACCAACGTGGTGATCGGCGTCGGCCTCTACACCAACGGGATCAACCCGCGCGCCGTCGCCGCGAGGTGGATGGCCGGCAAGGACTCCATGATGAATGACGTGCGCTTCCTGGGCGGCCATGGCACCACCAAGCTGGACGGCAGCCGCGAGAACCCTTACAACAACAACCGCACTGCCGATCCGGACCCCAACCGGCGCTGGGATAGCCAGTATCCCAGTCTCTGGGTCACCGAGGGCGGAGGCGGGACCTTCTTCGATATCTGGACACCGAGCACGTTCGCCCAAGCCGGCATGCTCATCTCCAACACCTCGACGGAAGGCCGCATCTACGCGATGTCGAGCGAGCACCACGTGCGCTACGAGGTACAGATCCGGAACGCTTCGAACTGGCGCATCTACGCGCTTCAGACCGAGGAGGAGCGCGGCGAGGGCGGTTTCGCCCTGCCACTGGAGATCGACGGCTCCAGCGACATCACGGTGGCGAACTTCCATATCTACCGGGTGATCAGCTCCTATCAGCCGTTCCCCTACGCCATCAAAGTGTCGAACTCGAAGAACCTACGGTTTCGGAACATTCACTGCTACAGCAACAGCAAAGTCGCCTTCGACGCCGCCGTTTTCGACCAGACGCACGGCGCCGAGATCCGGCAGCGTGAATTCGCGTGGCTCACGCTTTCGGGAAAGCCGCCCGCGACCGGGCCGCGGCGGCCGTCTCCGGTTCTGGCAGCAGGGGCGACGGCGCAGAAGCTGGCGGGCGGGTTCTTCAACATCTCGGGAGGCGCGGTGGACCCCTCGGGCGATTTCTACTTCGTGGATGCGCGCTGGCAACGGATTTACCGCTGGTCGGCCGCGGACCGGCGGCTCTCGACGGCGCGCGACGCGCCGCTCGATCCGGTCAATCTGGCATTCGATAAGGCGGGCAACCTCATGGTGGTTTCCTACGCGGGCAGCGGCACGGTCTACACCTTCAAGCCTGGCTCGCCCGAGGGCCGGTTGGAGCTGCTCAAGCCGGTGGACGCCGCGCCGCGACCCAGCATGATCGCTGTGCGCCCGGTGGGCGACTGGCGTGTGGTCAGGGATCCCGGCACCGGGGATCCGCTCGCCAGGCCGTATCAGTATCTCTCGCCGGACGGCACAACCTTCATCTCCGCCGGCCGGGATTTCGTCACCGGCGCCATGAGCTGGGGGATCAAAGGCGCCGACTTGCTGCGGAGCTTTGGGCTGGCGGCCGCCGTGCCGGGTAAGCCCTTCTACGTCACCAGCGAGGCGGAAGTAATGACGTGGAGCGGCAACGCCGGTCCGGACGGCAACTTCACCGATTTCAAGCCGTTCGTTCAGCAAGGAGGCGAGGGCCTGGCCGTGGATGCGGAGGGTAACGTGTACCTGGCGGCCGGCCAGATCTACGTCTACGATCCGTCGGGCCGGTTGATCGATACGATCGAGACGCCGGAGCGGCCCATTCAACTGGCCTTCGGCGCCAGGGACGGCCGCACGCTGTTCATAGCCGCGCGCAGTTCCCTATACAGCGTGCGCACGCGGGTCCGCGGGCGGTAGGCCCTCCCCCGCACCTCAGAGCCGGTTTTGCGCCGGCGGAATGCTGGCCCGCACCTGGGTGCCTTTGCCGGGGGAACTGGCGAGGTGGAACTCGCCGCCCAGCTTCTCGACCCGCTCGCGCATTCCCACCAGGCCGTAGTGGTGCCGGTCGGAAGGATCGGAAGCGGAGGAATCGAAGCCCCGCCCGTCGTCGTCGATCGCTACGTTCAGGCCGCGGCGGCGAAAGTCCAGAACAACCGAGAGATTCTTCGGGGCCGCGTGCCGGACGGCGTTCTGGAGCGCTTCGCGAACCAGCAGCAGGACACTTCGCTCGCCCTCGGCGCCCAGAGGAAGCGGCGTGCCGGAACTCTCGAACTTCACGGGGATTCCCGTTTCCACGCTGATCCCGTGGACCACCTTTGAGATCGCCTCGACCAGGCCTTCACCCTTCCCTGAATCCCGGCGGAGGTTCCAAACCGCCAGCCGGGCCTCGTCCACGGTGGCGCGGACCTCGCCGCGAGCGCGATCCAGCAGCTCGTGGCTGATTCCCGGTGAAACGTCTTGCGCCCCGGAGGCGGCCTCCAACAACGCGGAGACTCCAATGCAGCCCTGAATCAGGGTGTCATGCATCTCCCGAGCCAGGCGGTGCCGCTCGTCCAGCACCGCAGCGAAACGCTGCCTTAGGTTGCGCACGTGGAGCCGGTATGACCCCCAGGCCGCAGTCGCCGCCACCAGGGCGCAGAGGGTCAGGAACCACGCGGTCTGGTAGAAATGAGGTCTCCACTGAATGCTCAGGATCCGTTCCGCCGCCCGCCGCGGATCGTTCATCTCATATGCCGCCACGTGAAAACGGTAATCGCCGGCGGGCAGGTTGGTGTAGTAAGCCACGCGCCGCTGGCCGGCCTCCGTCCAACCATGATCGAATCCTTCCATCCAATACTTGAACCGCAACCGCTCGGGCGAGCGTAAGCGAATCGCGGTGTAGTGCAGCTCGAGTTTGCCCCTCCCGGGACCGAGGCGCAGGCCCGTGGAGACGGGAACGTCACGGTCGTCCGCAAGCGCTTGCTCGATCAGGACGGGCGGCGCGCTTCCCGGATTTGGCGCATCCGGTCGGATGCGGACGGCTCCTTTCGTGCTGGGGAACCAAAGCTCGCCCGTCGGGGTGACGGCGCCCGCCGGCTGGACGCCCCCATTCATCTGGTTCGTGCTCAATCCCTCCGAAGTGCCGTACACGCGCACGGCCAGTTGCCTGGAGGAGTCGCCGGCCAGCGCCTCCAAATCGCGCCGGGAAACCGAAAGAATGCCGCTCGGCGAGCTCATCCACAGATTCGCGCGAGCGTCCTCGGCGATGAAGTGAATCTTGTTGCTGGGCAGACCCTGCCGGGTCGAGAACTGCGTCAGCTCTCCGCCCTTGAGGAGGAACAGACCGGCGCCGTGAGTGCCGATCCACAACCCGCCCCCGGAGTCCTCATGTATCGACCAGATCTTCTGGCCACGCAGGCGCTCGAGCAATGGATCGGCGATGAATGCGCCCCCCTGAAACCGGCTCAGGCCGCCGTCAGTCCCCACCCACAAGCTGCCGCGGCGGTCCAGGAACAGCAGCCGAATGCTCCCGTAGGCCAGGCCGGTCTCGGTGTTGAAATTCTGAAACCGGCCGGCGCGCCAGCGGCTCAGGCCGCCGTCGGTGCCGATCCATATGCTTCCGTCGCGGTCCTCGCAAAAAGCACGCACGAAGTCATTGACCAGGCCTTGCTTCATGGAGTAGCGCGCAACACCGGCGCCGTCGAATCTCACGATGCCCTGGCCGTCGGTTCCCATCCACAGCGTCCCCCGGCTGTCGCGAAACACGTTGCGCACCGGCAGACCGCTCACACTGGCCGGCAGCCGGACCGGGACGAGCGTCTGGCCCGACACTTGGTATAGCCGGCCGTTCAGAGCCGTCACAAAAAGAGTCCCCCGCGGATCCGGGTATATCGTGTTGATGCTTTGGGGCGCGCCGTCGGCAGTCGTGACGGTGCTGGCGGCGCTGGGACTCAAACGCAGCAGGCCGCCCTGTGTGCCCACCCAGATGTCGTCTTCTCCGTCGTCGAAAAGGGAGAGCACGTTGTTGTGCGGGAGCGAGGACGGAGCCGAAAGCCGGGCCGGCCGGCCGCCCTGAAAGCGCATCAACCCCTGCCCGTAAGTGCCCACCCACAACTGGCCCCGGCGGTCTTCAAGCAGCACGCTGATGTTGACGCCGTTGATGATCCTCGGGGTTCCGAATGGGTCCCCGCCGAGGCCGCTCTCCAGCCTGCGGAGCCCGGAAATGGTGCCGATCCAAACCGCGCCGTCCGAGGTCTGGTGGATGGTCCGGATGCTGTTGTCCGCCAGGCTTTCACCGGAGGTGTAATAGGCCGCGTCGGATCCGCTCAGAATCAGCAGGCCCCATCCTCCCACCAGCAGGCGCCCCTGGCGATCCTGGCAAATGGAATGCACGTTGATGCGAGGCACGCCGCCCTGGCCATCGACGCGGGTCAGCGCTTCCTGCCGCATCCGAAACAGGCCGTTATCGGTTCCTACCCACAGATTCCGGTCCCGGTCTTCGAAGATGACGCGGACGAAGCCGTTAGTGAGTCCCTCGGCGGCGCCGAAGACACGGAACGAACCGCCCCGGTATCGGACCAACCCGCCGCCCTCGGTCCCGCCCCACAGCGCGCCGTCCTTCGTTACCAACAGCGAGTAGAAGCTGTCGTCCCGGAAGGCGGGCTGATTCTCGCGGTTGAACACGACGAACCGCACACCATCGAAGCGCACCAGTCCGCCGCTGGTGCCTATCCAGAGATACCCGTCCGGGGTCCGCGCCAGGGCTTGCGCGAAGTCCTCCGGCAAGCCGTCGGCGCTCTGCCAAACGCGGCGGCTGTAAGCGGGGGAGTCCGGCGCCGCGGTCTCCAGCGGCAGCGCCAGGGCGGCCGCCGCGGCGCCCAGCAACCAGACCAGTGCGACGGCGCTCACGGCAAATGCACGATGCCGCGCTGCAAGGCGGCCACCGCGGCCTGCGTCCGGTCGCTGACGTTGAGGCGGCTGAGGATGATGTTCACGTGCCATTTGACCGTAGCCTCGCTGATGCCCAGCGCGTCGCCGATCTCCCTGTTGCTGCGCCCCCGGACGATCAGCTCCAGCACTTCCAGTTCGCGGGCGCTCAGCTCCGAGCGCGGCGGCCGTTCCGCCAAGCTCCTGGAAACCGCGGCCGGGAGGAACTTCAAGCCCGCGTGGACCGTCCGGATGGCGTTGGCCAGCTCGTGGTGCGACATCGCTTTCAGGAGGTAGGCCTGGGCGCCCGCTTCCAGCGCGCGGTGGATGTCCTCGTCGCCGTCGTAGGTCGTCAGCACGATGAAGCGCAGCTTGGGGTGGGCCTTGCGGATGATGCGAATCGCCTCTGCCCCGCCCAAGCCGGGAAGCCGCAGATCCATCAGAACGACATCGGCGGGCTGCCGGGAGCATATCTTGCAAGCCTCTTCCCCCGAGGCCGCCTCGGCGACCACCACCATGTCCGGCTGTAGGCCGATGATGGCCGCCAGCCCGAAGCGCACCACCGGGTGGTCATCGACGATGATGACACGTATCACGTGCTCGGACATGCCGTATCTCACATTCTAAACGGCTCCGTCGCCCCCCGCCCCCCCAACTTTCGATGGGTGACAGGCGCCCCGAGTCCGTTTACAATCTGGCCTAGTCGGTTCAGGAGGTAGCTTCCATGAGACTGCTGCGTTCGACCATCGGCATCTTTTTGTTAGTGCTGGCCGCCTTCGCCCAGAGCGACCGCGGAACCATCACCGGCACGGTGCTTGACCCGGCAGGCGCCGTCGTCCCGGCGGCGAAAGTCACTGCCAGGCACCTGGAAACCGGAACGGTGTCCGAGACCACCACCACCGGCACCGGGAATTACACCCTGCCGTCGCTGCCTGCGGGCCTCTACGAAGTCAGCGTCGAGGCGGCCGGGTTCAAAAAAGCCACCCAGCAGCGCGTTCAGGTCCAGGTGGCCCAGACCGCGCGGGTCGATCTGACACTGGAAGTCGGGGCGCTCACGGAATCGGTCGTCGTGACCGCCTCCGTGCCTCTGCTGAGAACGGAGAACGCGGAACAAAGCATGAACGTCAGCGGGGACCGCATCAACTCGCTGCCTTTGAATTTCGGCGGCGGAGGCGGCGCCACAGGATCGATCCGCAACTGGTTGAGTTTCATTATCCTGGCGCCGGGCGTTTCGGGCACCACTGAACGCGCGCCGGTCAACGGCGCTCCGGCCGGGGCCTTCAAGATCTACGTCGAAGGCCAGGATGTCACCAGCTCGAACGACACGGTCTGGACGAGCACGGTGGCCGCGGCGTCGGTGGAGACGATCGGCGAGTTCTCGATGCAGACGGCCAACTTTGCCGCGGAGTTCGGCCAGGTCCTGGGCGGAGTGTTAAACTTCACCACCAAGTCGGGCGCCAACCAGTTCCACGGCAGCGGTTACGAGTACTTCACCAACGAGGCGCTCGACGCCCGCCGTCACTTCACCGGCGCCAAACCCATCAGCCGAAAACACGACTTCGGGTTCACGGTGGGCGGCCCGGTGACCATCCCTAAACTCTACAATGGCCGGGACAAGACGTTCTTCTTCTTCAACCTGGAGCTGTTTCGGAACAAGACCCGGTCCGCGGGGACCTGGATCAGCGTGCCCACGGCCGCCTATCGAAACGGCGACTTCAGCGCCGCGCTGACCGGACGCCAGCTCGGCACGGATCCGGCGGGACGGGCAATCATGGAAAACACGGTCTATGATCCGCGGAGCGACCGGACGGTGAACGCCTCCCTCGTTCGCGACCCGTATCCTGGGAACCTTGTCCCCAAGTCTTTCATGGACCCGGTCGCGCTGAAGATCCAGGCCCTCATTCCCAACCCCGATAATCCCGAGGTGATTAACAACTGGCAGCCGGACACCGAGAATCACAGGTATCAATCCATCCCCAGCATCAAGATCGACCACAGCTTCAGCGACGCCATGAAGCTCTCCGGCTACTGGTCGGTCCAGAAGACCGACCAGATCACCTCCCCGGATGGCCTGCCCGTTCCCATCACCTCGCGCCGCGACCAGAAGATTTACGGCCATACTGTGCGACTGAACCTCGACCGGACGATCACCCCGCGGCTTCTGGTTCACCTGGGCGCCGGATATCTCCGCTTCCACAATCCCGACAGTTCGCCCCCCGGAGTCCTCCGCTACGATGCGGTCAAGGAACTCGGCTTTGCCGGCAGCGCGACCGATCCCGCGGGCTTCCCCTATATCACTGGCCTGAGCAGCAATCGGGGCGGATTCAGCCAGTATTCGATGGGGCCGGGCACGGCCGGTTTGTACTATAACGACAAACTGACCTCAGTGCTGAACGCCACATACATCCGAAACAACCACACTTACAAGCTCGGCGGCGAGTTCAAGCAGGAAGTCTGGGCCGACAACAATTTCTACGGCGCGCAGGGCCAACTGAACTTCAGCGCCGCCCAAACGGCCCTTCCCTATCTGCAAACTACGAGCGTCGGCGGTGGTTCCATCGGATTCGGATACGCCAGCTTTTTGCTCGGCCTGGTGAACACGGCCAACGTCAACGCCGTTAAGACTCTCCAATGGCGGAAGCAGGCCTGGAGCCTGTACGTCCAGGACTCCTGGAAGATCACCCGCCGGCTGACGCTCGACTACGGCCTGCGGTGGGACTACGCCGGCCAGGGTCACGAGCTGCACTGGCGGACCAGCGAAGTGGGAATAAACACGCCCAACCCTTCGGCCGGCGGTCTGCCGGGCGGATTTGTGTACGAGGGTTACGGTCCGGGGCGCTGCAACTGCACGTTCGTCCAAGCCTATCCTTACGCCATTGGCCCGCGGCTGGGGATGGCCTACCAGATCGACCCCAAGACCGTGTTTCGCGCCGGCTGGGGCGTCACCTACAGCGCACTGGCGAACTGGTGGTACGTCACCGGCGGCTCCTCGACCCTGGGGTTCTTCAACTCGGTGACCTGGACCACGGCGTTCGGGCAGCCGGCGGTGAGAGCGCAAGAGGGCCTCCATTACAACGTGGCCGATCTGTACACGGCGTCGCTGAATCCGGGAATCCGGCCCTCACCGGGCCAGTTGGACGTGCCGCCGGCCTGGGGCGCGCAAATGAACGATCCGAACGGAGGCCGCCCGGGGCGGGTCAACCAGTGGAACATCGCCGTGCAGCGCGAGATTGCCCGGAACCTATCGCTGGAAGCCGCTTATGTCGGCAACCGGGGTGTCTGGCTGGAGGCCAACGCTCTGGTCGCGATGAATGCGACCAACCCGGCCACGCTCCAGGCCCGCGGCCTGAGTCTCACAAACGCCGCCGACCGGCAGTTGCTCACTTCGACCATTGGCTCGGCCCTGGCGGCCTCGCGGGGCTTCAAAGCTCCGTACGCGGGGTATCCGAGCTGGGCCACGGTGGCACAGACCCTCCGGCCCTTCCCTCAATTCAACGACGGCCTGACAGTGCGCTGGGCGCCACTCGGTAGCAGTTGGTACGATTCTCTCCAGGTGAAGTTCACCAAGCGCTACTCCCATGGGCTTGACATGACCGCGGCGTTCACCTGGCAGAAAGAACTGGCCAGAGGCACCGGCGGCAATCCGGGCGCCGGCGGCGGCGGAATCAACGACGTGTTCAACCGCCAGAACCAGAAATCCCTCACCGGCAGCTCGCAACCGTTGATTCTGGTGATGGGCGTCAACTATGAGACGCCGCGAGTCGGACCGAACCGGCTGGTTCGGCAGGCGCTCGGCGGTTGGACCTTCGGCGGGATTCTGCGATACTCGAGCGGATCGCTGATCGGGGTGCCCGGATCGCGGAACAACCTGGCGCAATTGAACTATCAGAACACGCGCTTCAACCGGGTTCCGGGCGAGCCTCTGTTCCTCAAGGATCCCAATTGCCACTGCATCGACCCGAACAAGGAGCTTGTTTTGAACCCGAAGGCCTGGTCGGATGCGGCGGCGGGAGAGTGGGGCTTCTCTGCGCCTTACTACAACGACTACCGCTGGCAGCGCAGCGCCACGGAGCAGGCGAGCCTGGGCCGCTCTTTCCGCATCCGGGAGAGGATGTTCTTCCAGGTTCGGGCGGAATTCTTCAACCTGTTCAACCGGACCTTCCTGCCCGGCCCCTCCTCCGGCAACCCGTTGCAGACCCCGACTTACAGCTCACAAAGCGTACCCACGGGCGGCTTCGGATACATCAATGCAACCTCGACCAGCGGGCAGCGCAACGGCCAGCTCGTGGCGCGGTTCCAGTGGTGAGTATCACTGCCTGAGCCTGAGTATGACACGCGGTCTGGGTTTTTGGATGGCAGCGCTGCTGCCATCCCTCCTGCTCGCCGGTGACCAATCGCAGTGGGATGACAGTCGGCTGAGGCCCTTCGCCATGAACCACCGCGAGAGCGCCTCCTCACTCGCGGATGTCTCCTTCCTGCTGGAGGCTCCAGCCGGCAAGAACGGGTTCATCCGCGTTCAGGGCGGTCATCTGGTGAAGCCCGATGGCCAGCGCCTCCGCCTCTGGGGGGTACACCTGACCGACTGGAGCAGAGGCTCGGTCATGCTTCCGTCAAAGGAAGACGCCCCCGTGTACGCGGGCGCTCTGGCGCGCTTCGGCGTGAACTGTGTCCGCCTGCATTTTCTCGACCTGGACGCGCCGCGGGGGATCATCGACCCAACTCGCAACGACAGCCGGGGATTCGATTTGCAGCAGCTCGACCGGTTGGACTTCCTGGTGGCCGAACTCAAGACGCGGGGCATCTACGTGGATCTGAATCTGAACGTCGGCCGTTCCTACAAGGCCGGCGACGGCGTCCGGGACCACGACAAAATCCGGTGGGCCAAGGGCCTGGTGGTGTTCGATCCGCGCCTGATCGAACTTCAGAAGGAATACGCCCGCCAGATTCTCACTCACTTCAACCCCTACACGAAGACCGAGTACCGCAACGAGCCGGCGGTGGCCATCGTGGAGCTGCTCAACGAGAACGGCCTGTATCTGGGATTCCGGGCGCCGACGCCCTACTACGACGAGGAACTCACCAGCCAGTACAATGCCTGGCTTCCGAAGAAGCTCAGTCCGGAGCAATTGAAGAATCTGCGCGCCGTCAGCGGCGCCGAAGGCGACAGCCCTATCCCTCGCCTCAAGGGACCGGAGGTGGCTTCCGCTTCCCAGGAGCGGTTCGCAACCGAAATGGCCTTCTACATGGAGACCGAGAATCGCTTCTTCCAGGACATGAGCACGTACCTGAAGCAAACCCTCGGTGTGAAATCGCCCGTCATCGGTACAGCCGACCACGGGCATTCGGGCAGCGCGTATCCTCTGCTCACCTCGCTGGCGGGCCTGGACATTGTGGACGGACACGTGTACTGGCAGCACCCCGGCTCGCGGGGGCCTCTCAATACGCCCATGGTGAACGATCCCCTCCACTCGACGGTCGTCCAGCTTTCGCGGACCGCGGTCGCGGGCAAACCCTATACCGTGAGCGAAATAAACCACCCGTTTCCTAACGAGTGGGCCAGCGAGGGCATCCCGATCATCGCCGCGTACGGGAGCTTCCAGGACTGGGACGCTATCATCCTGTACACCTTCGAGCCGAAGCGCACGCCGGACTGGAAGCCGTATGTGGGCGACCCGTTCGATATCTCGCTTGACCCGGTCAGGATGACGCAGCTTGCCAGCGGAGCGCTGACTTTCCTTCGCGGTGATGTCCGCCCCGCCCGGAAGACCGTCCAGAGGACCTATTCGCCAGAACAGGTGCTGGAGAGCCGGCGGCTCCCCGCTTCTGAGCAGCCCTATTTCACGCCGGGTTTCCCGCTCTCCATCCCGCTTCGGCATGCGGTGCGCATTCGGTCCTTCGACGGACCGGCCACGGGGAAGTTCGCCGCAGCGGATGGCAATCCAATCGTGTCCGACACAACCGAACTAGCGTGGTACACCTCTCCGCAGAAGACCGGGCTGGTAACCGTGGAGACCGACCGGACACAGGCACTGATCGGATTCGTCCAGGCCAACCGAAAGGTCCTCAAGAACTTCTCGGCGGATGTCACCAACACGTTCGCCAGCATAGTGCTCACGGCCATGGATTCCAAACCGCTCTCCCAATCGGAAAAGATGCTGCTCACGGCCGGATCCCGCGTGGCGAACACAGGCATGAAGTGGGACGATTCGCGCACTAGGCTGGTGAACCAGGGTGGGCCGCCGTCACTCATTGAGCCGGTGGCCGGGAGCATCCTCCTGCGGAATCTTCAGGGGGCCACCGAGGTGACTGCGGCGGCGTTGGACGGCGCCGGCCGCCTTATGCCAGACTGGATTCGAGCTAAAAAGACCGCGGACGGATGGGTCCTCCCCCTCGGAGAACCCGCGACCACGTGGTATGTCATCACCGTCAAGCGGCGATCATAGTCGCACAGCCTACACTACTGGAGATCCTATGACCGACGACACTGAACGGAAGGATTCTCTGAGCCGCCGCGGGGTGCTGGCTCGGGCAGTCGGCGCAGCCGGCCTCATATCGGCGCTGGAATCGGCGGGCCGCGCCGGGGCCCAGACGCGGCCTGCCGGCGAGCCGTCCCCGGCCAGAATCAGGGCGAGCTTCGACTTCGATTGGAAATTCAACCAGGGCGACGCCCCGGGCGCGCAGGACCCGGGCTTCCCGGATGCAGGCTGGAGAAGCCTGGACCTCCCGCACGACTGGAGCATCGAGGGGCCATACGGCGAGAAGGAGCCGACCGGGGGACAAGGGGGCTACCTGCCCACGGGCATCGGCTGGTACCGAAAACGATTCCGCCTGCCCGACAGCCACAAGGGCCGAAAGGTCTTGATTGAATTTGACGGCGTCTATGAGAACAGCGAGGTGTGGATCAACGGCCAATACCTCGGCAAGCGGCCGTTCGGATACATCAGCTTCTGGTACGACCTCACCCCGCACGTCAACTTCGGCGCGCGCGAGAACGTGCTCGCGGTCAAGGTGGACAACTCCCACCAGCCCAACTCGCGCTGGTACTCGGGCTCGGGCATCTACCGGCACACCTGGCTGACGGTCACCAACAGGATCCACGTTGCTCAGTGGGGCACGTTCGTCACAACGCCCCAAGTCTCGGCGAAGGTTTCGACCGTGCAGGTCAAGACCAGGATCGTCAACGAAGGGAAAGCTTCCGCCCGGTGCACGCTGGCCACAAGCGTCCTCGACCGGGATGGGAGAGTGGTCGAGACGACGGAGTCCAGCCAGGACGTCGCGGCGAACGGCGCATACGAGTTCCTCCAGCAGATGAAGGTGGAACAGCCCAGCTTGTGGTCGGTAGAGAACCCCTATCTCTACAAAGTCCGCAGCACGGTGCGCGAGCAGGGCGTGGTGGTGGACGAGTGCGACACGCCGTGCGGAATCCGCGAGGCCGTCTTCGACGCCGACAAAGGCTTCCTGCTCAACGGCGTGCGCGTCAAGATCAACGGCGTTTGCCTGCATCATGACGCCGGTGGCGTGGGAGCCGCGGTGCCGGAGCGTGTTTGGGAGCGCCGTCTGGAGATCCTGAGGGCGATGGGGTGCAACGGGATTCGCACCGCCCACAATCCGCCGGCGCCCGAATTCCTGGACCTCTGCGACAGGCTGGGCTTCCTGGTGATGGACGAAGCCTTCGACGAGTGGAAGGTCCCCAAGGGCCAGATCGGTCGCTACGGATATGCCCTGTACTTCGACGAGTGGTACGAGCGAGACGTGACCAGCTTCGTGCAGCGCGACCGGAACCATCCTTCGGTGGTGCTGTGGAGCGCAGGCAACGAGGTGGGCGACCAGTCCGCTCCCAACGGTGCGGAGACGCTCAGGAAGCTGCTCACGGTCTTACACCGGGAAGACCCCACACGGCTGGTGACCGTGGGCTGCGACCGGATCGAGTCGGAACCTCTTTCAAACAGAGTCCGGCCCGAGTTCCTGGCCTTGCTGGACGTGGTCGGCTACAACTATGTGGACCGCTGGCGCGACCGGGCGGAGAAGTACTACAGCATCGACCGTCACGCCTTCCCGCAGCGGCGGGTGTTGGGAACGGAAAGCATCGGCATGGGCGGGCCGCGGGGCGACTACCGGGGGCTCTTTCCGAGAGCGCCGGGAGGACCGGGCGGCGACATGTTCGGCATTCGCGGCGGCCGCAACATCGTCGCGGAGCAACTCTGGAGGTTCGTCAGCACTTACGACTACGTCGCCGGCGACCACATGTGGACGGGGATCGACTACCTGGGCGAATCCAGGTGGCCCGGCAAGGGCGCTGGGTCGGGAGTCCTGGATACGTGCGGCTTCCCGAAGGACGGCTACTACTTCTACCAGAGCCAGTGGACCGCCCAGCCGATGCTGCATCTGTTCCCGCACTGGAACTGGAAGGGCCGAGAGGGACAGTTCATACCGGTTGTCTGCTACACCAACTGCGACACGGTGGAACTGTTCATCAACGGCAAGTCCGCCGGGGTCCAGGGCTACACCTTCCCGCGGCCAGGGATGGAAGAGAGATACGGCAACTACCCGCCTCGGGCTCGAACCCCGCGGACCACAGGTGATCTCCACCTCACCTGGACCATTCCGTACGAGCCCGGCACGCTGCGAGCCGTCGGCACCAAGGACGGCAAGCCGGTCCTCACCGTGGAAGTCAGCACCGCTGGAGAGGCGGCGGCCCTCGCGCTGTCCGTGGACCGAGACAGCCTTGCCGCGGATCGCCGGGACGTGGCGCACGTCACGGTCAGGATCGTGGACGCCCAGGGCCGGATGGTGCCGGATGCCGCCAGCGACGTCGCCTTCGAGATTCAAGGCGAAGGCAGGCTCATCGGCGTGGACAACGGGAATCTGAGCAGTCACGAAGATTACAAGGCCAGCCGCAGGCAGGTTTTCAACGGGATGTGCCTGGCGATCGTTCAATCCACCGCCAAGCCCGGCCAGATCAGGGTAGCGGCGAGTTCGCCCGGGCTCAAGGCGGCGAGTCTCACGATCACCACCAATGAATAGAAACAGACTGACTGTATACGCTTTGCTGCTGTTGTCCGCGACCGCCGCGCGTGCCGCCAAAGCCGGAAAGCCGGAAAGCCGGGACAGTACACTCAATACACCCTTTCGGGAGCGCTGGCGGACTTCGGAACCGGGGTCGGGATCGCATGCCGCCGGAGCCATTTCTCCAGTTCCGCAAATCGGAAGCAACCGCCCTCATACAGGCTCATCAGGAACTCGTAGGCGGGCCGGTCGTCGAAATCCAAGCGGTGGCCGTTCACCCGAAGAAAAGCTGCCGTCACCGTGATGGCCACGCGCTTGTTGCCGTCCACGAAAGGATGGTTCTGGGAGAGGCTCTCCCAGAGCGCAGCAGCCTGCTGAATCAGGTCCGAGTAATACCCACTTTGAGGACGCGCCAGAGCGGACTCCAAAGCTGCGCGATCGCGTAGTCCCGGCGAGCCGCCGAATCGCGCGACCAAGCGCGCATGTGCCGCCACGACCTCCTCAATGTTCGGGTAGTAGGTCACTGGGCGAGGCGGCGCAGAAGATCCGGATGTTCGTCCATGAACTCATTGACGGCCACCAGGAAGGGGCTGTCCGGAGAGCCTGTCCTCCGCTTCAGAAAATCGATGAATTCCCGGACCGCAGCCTGCTCCTCTGGCGTCAAAGCGTTCACGAGTTCGGCCAAGGCCTGAAGTGGCATCTATTGCTCCGCACTTGAAGTATACCCCCATCGCCGGCGGGCTCGCGGCGAGGCATGAGCGGTCTCTCCTTGGGCCACCCCCAGCCATCTCCACCGCGCGGTCAACGCGCTGTCTGGCGGGCCTCGTTGACTATATACGCCGGCGGTGTGGAAGGTGTCCGGCTTGGCGTAGGTCGATCGCGCGCGGCTGTTGACGAAGTGCAGAAAATCGGGCAGAAACCGTGAGAAACGGTCTCCGGAAATGTGGAAGAGGCACGGGTTGGCGGGCCAGGTGCAACAGCGCGTGAAACAGAGAGAGCTGGAAGGCGCGGAGTCCTTGGCGTTTGCGGAGTTGCGGGCGGACGGGCGGCGTTAACGAAATGGGCGGGGAGAACTTCGAGAAAACGTTTGGCTCCCCGAGAAGAACTCAGATACGGAATGAAAATGGAGAATCTCGACGGAGAGGGTTCCTTCATTGTGTTAACCAGGCCCATGATTTTCGGATCGGCGGTCTCTTGCAGGGGCCTATCGCATACCCGACCGCTGGTGACATCGTTTCCCTCCCTTACACGATGCTGGCTGATTTCGTTCAGGGATCAGGTTTGCCATACGCTCACCTTCCGGCAAGCCAGACCGCTACGAAAGGAGCACCCGGAGGTCCTACAGCGAAACTCTGCAGCTTGGAGGCGTAGGCAACGCGTTACACCAACGTCTCTACAGCACGTGCGTGCAATTTATCCAGAGGACACCTCCCTCGCGTCGCGACGCAAACGTGCGTTCTGCTCCGGAACCCTTCCCGACACCTGCCGGCGTCGTTGAACTAACGGATCCGGACCGATATGATGGGGCTTCGGTGCGAACGCATGCTGACCGAACGAGAGGGTGAATCTTCGGCTTTACGGCATCTTCTACAGCAGACGGTGATTCCCGCGCTGCAAGTCTTGGCGGCAGGCGAGAGCGCCCTGATTCTCGCTCCGGACGGCGCCCTTCCCATCGCTGGACGGCGGCAGGATGACCTGGAAACGCACCAGTATCCCGAGATCTGCTTCTGCCTCTCAGGGGAGGCGGAACTGTGGACGGGCGAAGGCTACGTCCGGCTGGGCTGCGGCGGCGTGTTGGTGATCCCGCCCGGCGTCCCGCACTCGCCCGGCGAGTTGCATTCGATCACCGGCAACCCGCGTCATGCGGCCTCCCGCCTGCTGTGGCTGGGCTCGTTTCCGTACGGCGCGGTCATGAACCTGTGCGAGTGCGAGGCACGCCAGCACCATTCCACGACCCGCCATCTGTTCCTGGAACGGCGCTGCGGGACGCTCATTGCGGAGGTGATTCAAGAACTTCGCTCGCGGCGGTCCGGCTACGCGCCCATGGCGGCCGCGGTGCTGGTGCAGGCGCTCGTCGGCATCTCCCGCGGGTCTGATCTGGCCGACGGCGAAGCCGCGCTCGCCGCTCCACAGCCGGCGCTCGACGAGGGTGAAACCTTGTGCGCCCGCGCCCGCCGCTTCATCCGGGATCGCTTCGACACGCCGCTGGATCTCGACATCGTCGCCCGGGCCTTGATGACCAATCGCTCGGCGCTCTGCCGCGAGTTCAAGCAGGGAACGGGAAGGACGGTGTTGGATTACCTGACCGCGGTCCGCATCGACGCCGCCCGCCGCTTGCTGCTCACCAGCTTGAAGGTTGCCGAGGTTTCGCGGCTGGTGGGCGTCAACGACCCGTACTATTTCAGCCGGCTCTTTCGCCGTCATTGCGGCTGCTCGCCGAAGGACTTCCGCCAACAACAGCATGCGGCGGCCGAAGACGGCAAGTAGCCGCGAAAACCGACGAAAATCCAGCTTTCCGCCGAATTCGTCCATTTTCCGGAACCGGGGCCCGCTCTACGATATTGACGATGCAGGCAACCACCATCCGTTCCCTCGAACGGTCGCGGGCGCTGTACAGCCGCGCGAAACAGATCATCCTGGGCGGCGCCCAGACGATCAGCAAGCAGCCGGAGCGCTTCCACCCCGGGTTCGCCCCGGCCTACATCGAGCGCGGGTCCGGCGCGCGCCTCTGGGACCTGGACGGTAACGAGTACCTGGACTACGTGATGGCGCTCGGACCCATCGTGCTCGGCTATGCCCACCCGGCGGTGGACGATGCGGTGCGGCGGCAACTGGCGCGCGGCGTTCTGTTTTCGGGCAACTCGCCGCTCGAAGTTACGGTGGCGGAGAAGCTCATCGCCTCCGTGCCCGGCGCCGAACGGGTGCGCTTTTTCAAAACCGGCGCCGATGGTTGCAGCGCCGCCGTGAGGCTGGCGCGCAAATACACGGGCCGTCCTTTGGTGGTCAGTTGCGGCTATCACGGCTGGCACGACTGGTGGGCAGGCCTGCGCGGCGACGGCGACGTCCCCCGGGCCGCGGCGGAACTCACGCTCGATGTTCCCTACGGCGATTCCGCGGCCGTCTGCCGCCTCTTCGAAGAGCATGGCAATGCCCTCGCCTGCGTCATCGTCGAAACTGTGGTGCATGACCTGGACGCCCCGTTCCTGCGGACGGTGGCCAGCCTCTGCCGCGCGCACGGCGCCATCCTGGTGTTCGACGAAGTCATCACCGGCTTCCGGCTGGCCCTCGCCGGCGTGCAGGAATACACCGGCATCCGCCCGGACCTCTCGGTGTTCGGCAAGGCCATGGCCAACGGTTTCCCGCTCGCGGCCCTGGTCGGAAAAGCAGAGATCTTCGACGCCGCGCGGGACCTCTGGATCAGCAGCACCTTCGCCGGCGAGACGCTCTCGCTGGCGGCGGCAGCGGCCACCACTGACGAACTGCGGCAGCCCGGCGCGTTCGCGCATCTGCGCGCGATGGGCGCCCGTCTGCTCGATGGCTGGCGCGCGCTCTCGCGTGAGTTTCCCGAAGTGCGGGTGTCCATCCGGGGACTCGAGTCGCTTCCCCACCTGGCTTTTGACGCCGGCTTCCGCGAGCAGGAAGATCTCTTCATGGAGACCATGCTGCGCAACGGGTTCTTTGTGCGCCGGAACCACTACTGGTTCACCACGCTGGCGCATACCGCCGCCGATATCGACGAAACGCTCGCGTGCATGCGAGTGGCATTCCGGAGGATCGTGGAGTCGTCATGCCGCACCTGAAGCTGTTTGACTCGAGTGCCATGATCGGCCTCACGCTCGCGCCGATCCCGGCGCCCCTGCCGGACGCGGCCGCGCTCACCCGGGAGATGGACCGCTTCGGAATCGAGCAGGCGCTGGCGTGGCACTACGGCTTCGGGTCGCAGGCAAAAGCGCAGATGAACCGCCGCACGCTGGAAGCGGTACGCCGCTCGTCGCGTTTGTCGGGCTGCTGGGTGCTGCGAACGTCCCCCACCATGCGGGGCGAGAAGCTTGAAGACCAGGCGCGGCAGTTGCGCGATGCCGGAGCGCGGGCCGCGCGCATCTTCGCCGACGAAGGTCCTACGGCCGGGCCCGTAACGCTCGCGGATTTCGAATTCGGGCCGCTGCTGGCGGCATTGGCCGAACGCGGAGTGCCCCTGCTGCTGCCCGCGGATTCGCTGAACGGTGCGCCCGGCGCCTACGCCTACGGCTTCGAACGAATCGACGCCATCTGCCGCGAACATCCGCGGCTGCCCGTCGTGCTGCTCGAGCCGCGCTACCGCGCGCAGCCTCAATTGATCGCCCTGATGCGGCGCCATCCGCGGCTCTACGCGACCATCTCCGGCCTCGGAATGTTCCGGCAGATCGAGAGCCTCTCCGCGATGGTCGGCGCCTCGCGGTTCTTGTTCGGCACCAACCTGCCGTACGGCGATCCGGCGCTGCCCATAGGCGCGCTCCTCTACTCGGGCCTGAGCCAGAGCGACAAGGAACGCATCGGCGGAGAGAACCTCCGCGAGTTGCTGGGGGAGGTGCGGTGATGCGCATCCAGCGTCGCGAGTTCCTGGCGGGCACCCTACTGCGCGGCCCCGCGTCCGCCGCCGGAACGGCGGAGCGGATTCGCGAAGGGCTGCCGCTCGAAGGTATTGACATCGTGGATATGCACGGCCATTTCGGGCCGGCGCCGGAAGGAGCCATCTGGCCCCATGCGCTCGCGGCCGTGCTCGAAGATTACGACCGCTGCGGCATCCGCAAAGCGGTGCTCAGCCATTTCGACGCCCTCGGCGCCACCAGCGCGGCCGACCTTCGCCAGGCCACCGCCGAATCGGCCGAAGCGGTGCGCGCCCACCGCGACAGGCTGCGCGCCCACCTCGTATTCCATCCCGCTTTTCTAAAGGAGTCGCTGGCGGCGATGGCGGACACCGCCCGCCCCGCATCGCCTTTCATCGGTTTCAAGCTGCACACCGAACTGCACCGCCACGAGCCCGGCTCTCCGTCCTATCAAGAGCTCTACCGGTTCGCGCACGACAACGCCATGCCCGTGCTGGTGCACGTTGGGTCGAACGTGCGGGAGTGGATCCCCGCGGCGCAGCGGATCGCGAAAGGCCACCCCAAGATGCCGCTGGTCATCGCGCACCTCGGCGGGGGTGAGGAGCAGACGCTGGCGCTTTTCGGCGCCAATCTGCCGAATCTCTTCGTCGACACCTGCGGCTCGTTCGGCGCGCACCGCATGATCGAACGCCTGGTGGCAAAGGTGGGCGCGGAGCGAATCCTGTTCGCCACCGACGGTGGTTATTTGAGTCCCGGAGCGCAGTTGGCGCGGATCGCATTTGCGGACATTTCCGAGGCGGCCAAACGCGCCATTCTCGGCGGGAACGCGAAACAAGTTTACGGCAGGAGGCTGCCGGAGTGAGACCCAGAAGCCGGAGTGAGACGCAGAAGGAGGTCACGACGATGAGTCACCACGGATCGATTCGACTGGCACTAGCATTGTGTCTGTGCGCCGCGACGCTGGCGGCGCAGACCGTTACGGGGGCGCTGGAAGGCTCGGTGCAGGATCCCAGCGGCGGGCTGATGCCCAATGTCAAGGTCACGCTGTGGCGCGAGGAAACGGGTTTTTCGCGCACCGCGATGACCAACGAAGCGGGGCTGTTCCGCGCCGATCAGCTTCCCGTCGGCGTCTACCAGTTCAGGGCCGCGGCCGATGGCTTCGCCGCGCTCAAAGGCAGAGTGGAAGTGGCGGCGGCCGGATCCGCGTTGCTCAAGCTCGTGATGCAGCCGGGACGGGTGGAGCAGTCGGTGGAAGTGGCGGCATCGGCGGTGGGTGTCGAGTTGATGAACTTCGACATGAGCCGTGGCGAATCGGGCGCGGCGATTCAGGACCTGCCGGTGCTCGACCGCGACGTCATCAGCCTGGTGGCGCTCAGTCCCGGAGTGCCCGCGCCCAACGAAAAGGTCAGCAACGATCCGACTGCGCGGCGCGGCGCCTTCAACATCGGGGGAACGCGCTGGCGCAACGTGATTTTCAACATCGACGGCACCGACAACAACGACGATCGCGGCAGCGGCACGCGGGCCTCGGTGATCCAGGAGTCCGTGCAGGAGATGCGCGTGCTCACCAACGTCTTCTCGGCGCAATACGGGCGTGGCGGAGGCGGCGTGGTGGACGTGATTCTGAAGTCCGGGACGAACCAGTTCCACGGTGCGATCTTCGAGAATTTCCGCAACGAAGATCTCAACGCCAACGACTTCTTCAATAACCGCGCCGGCCTGGCCCGTCCCGGGGACAAGCGCAACGAGTGGGGCGGCGTGCTCGGCGGCCCGGTGATTCGCAACCGCACCTTCTTTTTCGCCGGCTTGCAGGGCAACAACATCCGACTCAGCCGTGCGGGCAGCGTGACGGTGATACCCGACGCGCAGCGCCAGGTGGGGCCGCTGGCCGCGCAGGGCGGCGCGCAGGTGGGGTCGCTCATCCAGAGTTACTACAAGCTGCTTCCGCCCAGCCGCACCGGAATCATCCAGGCCAACATCCCGTACCCCTTCGACGGCTACAACTGGAGCGTCAAGATCGACCACAAGCTCAGTGACAAGGATTGGCTGGAGCTGCGTTACTTCGACCGCAAGTTCACCGGTCAGTACACGTTCCTCATCGCGCCCGGCAACCGCTGGGAGCACGATCGCGATTCCACGCTCTCCGGCACCTGGCGCTGCGTCTTCAGCCCGCGCGCGGTGAACGAGTTCAAAGCCAGCTACCTGCATCTGAAGCGCGACAGCCGGACGCCGGACGCCCAACTGCCGGACGTGGCCATCAGCGGCTTCCAGACCATCGGCAACTCGACCAACCAGCCGGCCCTCTACGAGAACCGCGACGCCCAGTTCGCCGACAACTTTTCCTTCGCCGCCGGGCGCCACATGCTGAAGGCCGGCACGGACATTCGATGGAAGCAGCTTGTGGGCTATGCGTATTTCTATGGCCGTGGGGTCTACACATTCGGCCCCACGTCGATTGCCGTGCCTGGGTATTCAACGACCGCGATTACGAATTTCCAAAACGGCCTCGCGCTGACTTTCAACCAGGGAGTCGGCGACTTCGAGCGCGATTTCCGCACGCGCGAGTACAGTTTTTACCTCCAGGACGACTGGAGGCTGCGGCCGAACCTGACGCTGAACCTCGGTGTACGCTACGAGATCCCGCTGTCGCCGGACATCAAGGGCAGCAAGAGCGGCCAGAAGGCCTATGTCGCCTACGACCCGTTCGCCGCGCGTTACGTCGACCTCGAGAATCGGTTCAACTACTTCGCGCCCCGCCTCGGAGGGACGTGGGATCCGTTCGGCAAGGGCCGGACCTCCATCCGCGGCGGCTACGGCTTGGTCTACGGCCGCATGGTGCAGGACGACTACAACATCGGCGCCATTCTACAGCCACCGTTGCTTCTGCTGGCCTCGCTGACGGTAACGCCGGCCTTGGGGCCCATCTACCTCGGGCGCGGCCCTGAAGTCGCGAAGGGACAGCCGGTGCCGGTTCAGGGTAACCTCCGCGCCGGCGTGCGCCTTCCCTACACGCACACCTGGTCGGCGGGAGTGCAGCAGAACATTGGAACGTCGTCGACGCTGGAGGTCGCCTACGTGGGGACGGCGTCGCGGCGTCTTTCGCAGCAGAACGAGTTCAACCGTTTCGACATCGCGCGTTACCCGTATGCCCGGATCGACCCCAAGCAAGGCAGCCTCATGCTGGTGGATTCCACGGCGTTCTCCGACTACCGGTCGCTGCAAGCGGGCTTCCGGCAGCGGCTGCGTCGCGGGCTTTCGCTGACTCTCGCCTATACGTGGTCGAAGGCGGAGGACGTGATCTTCGACGGCATCGCTGGGAGCGGCAACGGGCGTGGGGCCAACGGCAGCAGCGACGCCTCCGAATCCAGTGCCGCGATGCCGACGCGCTTCGACCCGGTGACGCGCCGCCCGCTCAACGAGTATGAGAAGGGCCCGGCGATCTTCGACCGGCCGCATGCCTTCACCGCCAGCTTCGTCTACCGTTTGCCGCGGCTGACGTCGAACCGCGTAGCCGGCGCGGCGCTTCACAACTGGTCGGTATCGGGCATCGCCACGTATCAGTCCGGCATTCCCTTCAACGTGCTCGCGGGTCGCGACCTCAGCGGTGACTATGTGCCGGGCGGCGACCGCCCGGACATTGTGGACCGCTCGATCCTCGGAAGGGTGTATCGGAACCCCGACGAGGTGATGCCCCGCACTGCTTTCTCCTTGCCAACGCCGGTGCCGCCAACCGCTTCGGCCGCGGGCCAGCCCGGAACGTTCGGTTCGCTGCCTCGCAACGCATTCCGGCGCGACGGTGTGCACGAATGGGACCTCTCGGTGGTGCGGCAGTTCCCGATTCGTGAGCGGGTGCGGCTGGAGTTCCGCGGCGACTTCTTCAACGCGTTCAACACCCCTCAGTTCAACGGCCCGGTGATCAATCTTGTTTCGACCGATTTCGGCCGCATTCGGAGCACGGCCAACACGCCGCGCAACATACGCTTCGTGCTGAAGCTCCATTTCTGACCGGGACCTGACGACCAATCACTGTGCCGGCAATTCCAGCGAATCAAGGTGTACTGTGGGCCGTCGTGCTCGCGTACATGGCGGTGGTGACGCTGGCCGGCGCGCACTACTCGCGCTACATGCGCACGGCCGAGGCTTACTTCAAGGCCGAGAACGCGGTGCCGTGGTGGGCGGCCGGCATCGCCATCTACAAAGCCAACTTCACCGCGTACACGTTCGTCGCGATCGCTTCTTTGGTGTACATCGACGGCATGGCCGGGCTGCTGCTCGAGTCCGGCCCGGCTCTCGCGTTCCTGCTGGCGGCTACCGTGTTCGCGCGGCGCTGGCACCGGCTGCGCGTCACATCGCCGCCCGAGTACCTCGAGGCCCGGTTCAACCCGGCCACCCGAAAGTTGTTCAGCATCGTGGGGATCGCCGGCACGTTCATCTCCAGCGGGATCCGCCTCTACGCAGTCTGCAAACTGGTGGAGTCCGTAATGGGCCTGCCGTTGCTGCCGACCATTCTGATGGCGGGCGCCGTGATGATCACCTACACCATGCTGGGCGGACTCTGCGCGGTGGTGGTGACCGACGTGCTCCAGTTCATCATCCTGTTCCTGGCCGTGATCCCCATGTTCATCTCGTCAACGGCCCATATCTTCATGCAGGGTTCGTGGGCCGATTTCGTGGCGCGGATCCCCGCCGGCTATGCCTCGTTTCCGCATCTCGATCACGGACGCACCCTCGGCTGGCTGCTAGCGTTCTGGTTCGCCTACCTGCTGGACTACAACGGCGATTGGGGTGTGATTCAAATGATGTGCTCCACGCCCACCGAACGCGACGCGCGCAAGGCGGCGTTCCTCTCGACCGCGCTCGCCATTCCGCACGCATTTCTGCTGCTGGGGCCGTGCTTCGTGGCCCGGGTCCTGTGGCCGGCGGAGACCGCCGATCCGGCCGTGGTGGCGCAGGCCGAGACGGCCTACGGGCGGGTGGCGCTCAAACTGCTGCCGGTGGGGATGATCGGCGTAGTGGCCGCTGCCATGCTCGCGGCCACCATGAGCACGCTGAGCGTGGCATGGAACGTCCGCTCGACTTCGTTCGTGAACGATCTCTACGCCCGCTTCCTGCGGCCGCATGCGGGCGACCGCGAGAAGATCCTGGTGGGGCGGCTGGCGGTGGCTGCCGTGGGCGCCATCGCGACCTCGATCGCGGTAGTCGTGGCGCTGAAATCGACAGGACTCTTCTCGCTGGCGCAGTCGCTGGTCGGATTGTTGGTGATCCCGCTGATCCTGCCCCTGCTCCTGGGACTGCTGGTGCGGCAGGCGCGAAGCTGGGCCTGCATGGCGACCTTCTTCGGATGCACGGCGCTGGCGGCGCTGAACCGCTGGGGCTATGGCCTGATCGGCCTGTCACAGCCTCTGGCATTCGAAGGGGAACTGGTGGCGATCTCGGTGTTGGGCACGGCAATCATGACGGGAAGCTGCCTCTTCCCGCGCCGCGAGGACGAGACGCGCCGCGTGGCGGCTTTCCTGCGCCGCATGGACCAGCCCGTCCCGGCGCCTGAGAAGGCCCCGGACATCCCCGCGCCCGTCGGAGTCATCGGCGCCATGACGCTGCTCATCGGTGCGCTGGTCATGCTGCTCGTTCTGCTTCCGCAAAGTCTCCTCGACCGCTCGCTAACGGCCGGCATCGGCGGTGTGCTGATCGCCATCGGATGGCTCATGAAGCGGAGCGTGCCCCGCTGATGGTGAACTAAGGAATTACTCGGTGAAACTGGTCACACTTTCGATTCTGATTTCGCTCACGGCCCGAGCGGCCAGCTTGCCGCCGGGGTTCAACCCGGAACGCTGGCCGGGCCGCATGCCGCCCGACAAGGCCGGCGCGCTGCAGCCGCTCGTCAAGCAATTGCAGGAGGCGCAGCAGAAGCGCGATCTGCCCGCGATGCGGCGCCTGGTGCGGGATCTTTCTGCGAAGATGGGCGACTATGCCGGCGTGCCCGAGACCAAACCGGAGTACGCGCCGCTCAAGAAGTTCGACGTGCCGGACGCCGCGAAGATCGCGCAACTCTCGCGTCGGTCGCTCGAGGCCATGCGCGGGCGGCACCCGTGGGAGACCGATGGCTCGGGCTCGCGTCCGCAGGCGCGGCTGCGGGTGAGCTTTCGCAGTGCCGTCAGCTACCTGCGGTGCTTCGAAGCCGGAGCCAGCGGAGGCGAGGAGTTCCGCGCCATGGGCGTGCAGGGGTTCGACTACATCGCCAGCCAGCAGGCCTCCACCGGCGTGTTCGGCTATCCTTACGACCCCAATGCGGCCGCCGGGCTGACCGCGGCCGCGCTGAAGCTGGTCCGCGAGGGCGAGCGCCGCGGCGTCCGCATGACCGAGGGCCGCTGGCTGATCGACGATCTGGAAGACGGCGGGCTGCAGTTCGACAATGGCGAGGCGGGCGCGGGGCTGGTCTACGCCTGGGCCATCACGCGCAACCCGCGCTATCTCGAAGCCGCGCGGCGGGCGGCGGACTGGGCCGCGGCGCGCCGCCTAGTGGCCAACTGGAACTACAATTCGTTCTCCGGCTGGCTGCTCGCCCGGTTCTACCGCGCTACCGGGGAGAAGAAATATCTCGACGCCGCCATCGACAAGTTCGAGTACGGTGTGCTGCCCGGCCAGATGCCCAACGGGCGATGGTTCGACCAGCACAACGCCAGCCCGCAGTACCACGCGCTGATGTGCCGCAACCTGGTCGAGTACACGCTCGCGCTCGAGCAGGCAAAGCATCCGCGCGCGAAGGCGGCGCGCGAGAAGACGGCTTTGGCGCTCGACAGCATGGCCGAAGAGACCATCGAGTACGGACCGTCGAACGTGAACGAGGGGCTGCCGCTGGAGGCTCTGGCGACCGGTTTGATCGGGCTCGGCGAGCGCGAGAACTGGCTGCGCGCCGCCAGCGCGTACGCAAACTTCCTGATGGCTGGGCTGCTGGAAGAACGCATCAGCCGCAACGAGCCGCGTCCGGAGACGCTGCCGGCGCTGCTCGTGTACCTCAGTGTGCGCGCCGGAAAGACAAAGGCCTGCGAGGTGGGTCTGAGCAACTGCCGGGCGGCACCGACTCAAGCGCGACAGGCAGCCGACTCGGCAGCCGACTCGCGGAGCGCGCTTGGCGCAGCCATGGCCGCACGCGACGAATCCGCCGTGAGAAACGCGGTGCAACAGTTGCGGGAGCGCTTGGGCCCGCTCGCGGGAGTCCCGGAGGCGGAGCCGAAGTTCCGCACGCCGTCGCGCGGAGCCACGCCGCCCTCGCGCGACGAGGTCACGCGCTTCTGGAGCGGCGTCGCCCGCGCTCTCGAGGCCGACTACAACGGCAAGGGGCAATGGCACCTGCCGCGTAAGGACGCGCCGCCCCAATCCGTGCCCCTGCGCTACAGCGGCGATCCCATGCAGGCCATGACCGCGGCGCTCGCCGGGGGCGCGCCCGGCGGCGATCTGCTGCGCACGCGCATCCGCGAAGCCGCCGATTTTCTACTCACGGTGCAGCGGGCCAGCGGACTCTTCCCGTTCCCCGATATCCGCCCGCACAACCAGTTCTTCGGCCAGATGGTGGACCGGACGCTCCGCCAGCATCCGAACTTCCTGCAGGATGGCTGGATCGTCGAAGATACCGACGGCGGGCTGCAGTTCGACAATGGAGTCGCCGGAGTGGCGCTCGTCGAGGCCTGGAGCGCGCTCGGCGACGATCGCTACCTGGCGTCGGCGGCGAAGGCGGCGGATTGGGCGCTTTCGCGGCCGTGCGTCCCGAACTTCAACTACAACGCGTTTTCGGTGTGGCTGCTCGCGCGTGTGTACGGCGAGACGCGCGAGGCGAAGTACCTGGAGAGCGCGATCGAGAAGACGCGGATCGGCGTGCTTCCCGGGCTGATGGAAAACGGCCGCTGGGTCGACCCGCACAACGCCCGCGCTCCATACCACTGGATCATGGTGCGGGCGCTGGCCGTGTTGGAGCAGGTCCTTCCCGCGGATCACTCGTACCGCCCGGCGCTGTCGCGCGGCCTGGAATCGGCGCTCAACAACATCACCACTGAGGTGCGGACGCGCGGCGTTGCCACGCAGGACGGTCTGGGTGTGCTCGCGGACGTCTGCTGCACCCGCGCCGCGAAGCCGGAGTGGCTTGCGGCGCTGGCGGTCCTGGCCAATGCGACGTGGGAAATGACTCCCTCAATTGAGCACGCCTACAGCGCGGGCAGATACCTACGCTATCGGGCCGGCGGGCGGAACTGAGGGCGGTGGTGCGGGTAGTCAGAATCTCCGAAGCCGGTTGCCGAGAGGCAGCACTCACCGTAAATGCATGAGCATGTTGAGGAAAACGCGCCGCATCGCAGCGGACGCAGGAAGGGCGATGCTGTTAACAACAGGGGACTTGAATCCCGTGGTGGGAAGTCTTGCCTCCCCTGCCGGATCCGAATTCGTACCGGCCGGTTGACGCCCCGGTGGCGGGGTTTCACACGCCCCGCCTGGTAGCGACGAATTCCCCGTACCCCATGAGCGGCCCGTCGATGCAGGACAGGCGGCCGGAGGGCGCGGCGCACTTGCCGCAAATGCCGACCCCGCAACTGGTCATATACTCGATGGCGCCCCAGATGTGCTCCGGGGCGACCAGCTCGCGCTCGATCTCGAAGCAGGCCTGCACCATCGCCTCGGGTCCGCAGTTGATGAAGGTGAGCCGGTCCTGGGGCGCAGTGAACTCGCCGCGAAGCAGGTCCGCGACCGTACCGTGGTAACCCTCCGAGCCGTCGTCGGTGGAAAGAAGAACCTCGCCGAGTCGCCGGAACTGGTCCAGCTCGAAAAACTCGTTGCGCGTTCGCGCCCCGAGGAAGAACTCCACGTGATTGCCGACCCGGTTGGCGCAGGCGATTTCCAGCAAGGAGGCAGTCCCTGTGCCCCCGCCGACCAGGGCCAGCGTTCGATTCTCAAAGCGAGGCAGCGCCGCGCCGTACGGCCCGCGCAGCAGGATTGGGGTCCCCAGCGGGGCTTGTTCCAGAAAGCTGGTGAAGCAACCCACCGTCCGGACCACCACGCTCCGTTCGGCGCCACAGAGCACCGCAAAGGGCTTCTCGCCGACCCCTGGAACCCACAGGAAGAAGTACTGGCCCGCCAATTCGCCAGGCCGATACTCCTTGGGCAGCCTCTCCAGTTGAATCTTGAATAGCCCTGGAGCCAGATGAAACCGCGCAGCCAGCTTCGAGGCGCAATATGACATGTCGATGTCAGGGTGGGGGGCGGCCTCTTCGCCCACGGAAAAGCCGCGGCTGGACTGGTCCTGAAGGTTCCCAAAGTACGCACGCAGGGCGGCGCTGTCCATACCGGTCAGCGCGCTGCCCACGCCGAATAGATCCGCTCCGGCTTTCCGGTACTGCGCCACGTGCTCCGCGGAGCCGATGCCGCCCATGCCGATGATGACCGGGCCCGGTCCGACCGCCTCTCGAACCTGCTCGACGGCTCGAAGACCCAGCGGCCGAATCCCGTCACCGGATAGTCCGCCGAAGCGGTTGTGTAGAATGGGGGTCTCCCCTACCGCGGCGACGGCCGGCCCAATGCTGTTGGTCACCGTGATCCCATGCGCCCCGGCGCGAATGGCGGCCTGCGCCGTGCCGACGAGCCCGCGCATGGTGGCGGAGAGCTTCACGAACACCGGAACCGCCTTGACGCCCGCCACCGCCTTGGTGATCGCCACCACCAGCTCTTCATCCTCGCCGATCTGGATGCCATAACCTTTCGCGTGGGGGCAGGACATGTTGAGCTCGAAGCCGTCGGCGACGGGTCGCAAGATCTCCGCGGCTCCGGCGAAATCGGAGACGCCCCCGCCAAACAGAGACACCAGCAGGAACTTGTCCGCAGGGGTTTCAATGCCGGCGAACTCCTCCAGGAAGGCCTGCGCGCCAGGATTCGCCAGCCCCACGGAGTTGATGTAGCAGCCTGGCGCGTAGCGAGCATAGATTGGCTCGCGGTACCCGGCCCGCGACGCCACGCTGATGCTCTTGGTGGTGACGACGCCGACGGCGGGCACTTCGGCAAAGCACTTGGCGATGGTGGAGGCGTGCGTGCACCGGATTCCCGAGGGGATGACGAACCGCCCCTCGACCTGCTTGTGCCCCAGCGGGTACGGGCGACGGAAGAACTCATCCGGCGATGTGGCGAGCCGGCTCATTGCCCGACCGCCGCTTGGATCATCTCCCAAGCCTGCCGCACGTCCTCCCGCGTGGTTCCCAGGTTGCCAATGGCCAGCCGCAGCACGAACCGGCCGTTGAGCGCGGTGTGGGAGAGGAAGAAGCGACCGGAGGCGTTGACGGCTTCCAGCAGCCGGCGGTTCTCTTCGTCCGTGCCCCGGTAGCGGAAGCAGACCACCGACAGCGGCGCGGGCGCGACGCGCTCGAAGCGGGCGTCCGCGTCCACCCAGGCGGCCAACTCCTGCGCCCACTCGATGTGCGCGCGAAGCGCCTGGCGGATGCCTTCCCGCCCGAAGTACCGCATGATGAACCACAGCTTCAGCGCGCGGAAGCGGCGCCCCAGAGCCACGCCGTAGTCCATGTAGTTGAGCGCGCGCGGATCCTCGACCGAGCGCAGGTACTCGGGCACCAGCGAAAACGCCCGCCGCAGACTGTCCGGGCGCCGCGTGTAGAAAGCGCTCAGGTCCACCGGGGTGAACATCCACTTGTGCGGGTTGACCACCAGCGAGTGGGCTCGTTCGGCGCCCTCCAGGATCCAGCGGAACTCCGGGAGGATCGCGGCCGTGCCGGCGTAGGCCGCATCCACGTGCAGCCAGAGGCCGTACTTCTCGGCGATGCCGGCGATCTCCGGGACCGGGTCGATGCTGGTGGTCGAGGTGGTGCCCACGGTGGCCACGATGCAGAACGGCTTCAGGCCCGCGGCGAGGTCCCCCTCCAGGGCCGCCGTAAGCGCCTCCGGGCGCATGCGGAACTCGGCGTCCACCGGGATCTTGCGCACATTGCGCTGGCCGACTCCCAGGGCGATAGCGCCCTTCTCGATCGAGGAGTGCGCCTGCTCGGAGGTGTACAAGACCAGGTTAGGCAGGGCGCCCGAGTCATGCGCCTCCGGGTCAGCCATTTCGCGCGCCGCGGCGATGGCGTGCAGGCTGCTCACCGAGGCCGTGTCGTAGATGATCCCGAAAAACTCCTCGGGCAATCCCAGCCACTGCCGCAGCCAGCCCAGCGTCACCTGCTCGAGTTCCGTGACTGCCGGGGAGGTCTTCCAAAGAATCCCGTTGGCGTTGAGCGCCGCGGCCAGCATCTCGGCCAGGATGGCCGGCGTCGAGCCGGTGCAGGCGAAGTAGGCCATGAAGCCCGGATGGTTCCAGTGCGTGATCGCCGGCAGGACGGTTGCTTCGAAATCCTTGAAGATGGCCGCGAAGCTTTCGCCCTGCTCGGGCGCCGATCCCGGGAGCGCGTCAACAAGCTCACCTGGCCGGCTGCGCGACAATACCGGATACTGCCTCACGTCGGCCAGATACTGCGCCACCCAATCGACGGCCTGGTGCCCGGCGCGACGGAAGTCTTCGATGTAGTCCCTTCCCTGGATCATGATTGAGCGTCCTTTCGAACTGCCGGCAGCCAGCCGTTGAACCACTCGCGGAACTCGCCGAGTTCTCGCTCGGCCCGCGGGCCCAGCGGAGTGGCGGGAGGTCCCACCTTGATCCCGCGTAGCGCTACCGCTTCGCGCACTCCCAGGGGCGCCGGGAAGCGGTCCAGCCAGGCGATGAACTCTTGAAGGCGCGCCTCCAGCCGTTCGATCTTCTCCGCCGCCCCGGCCGCGATGGCGCCCTCCAGCGCCAGCATCAGCTCCGGGACCGCGCAGGCGACTCCCGAGACCACGCCGTCGGCGCCCGCTCTGCGCGCCCGAGTGAAGATGACGTCGTTGCCCACCAGCAGGGTGAAGGGCGCCCGCTCACGGGCCGCCCGGAGTCGCAGGAACTGGTCGAAATCGCCGCTGGAGTCCTTTATGCCGGCGAATAGGCCGGTCGAGAGCAGCTCGACGGCCGTCTCGGCGGTGATCTCGGTGGTGAAGAATGGGATGTTGTAAAGCAGGATGGGGATCGCCTCCTTCAGTTCGGCGGCGAAGCGCAGGTAGAACTCTTTGACCTCCTCCTGAGAATAGCGGAAGAAGTAGGGTGGCATCAGCAGCAGGGCCGCCGCCCCCGCGTAAGCCGCCTCACGGCCCAGGGTGAGCGCGCCCTCCAGGCTGGAGTGACCCACGCCCGCCAGCACCGGCACCCGGCTGCGCTTGACCCCCAACACCAGCAGGCGCAAGCGTTCCGCCAGGTCGAAGTGAAGGAAGTCGCCGGTCGAACCCAGCAGGGCAATCCCGCTCACCCCGCTGGCCGACAAAAACTCCAGCAGCTCGAAGGTCGCCGCAAGGTCGATTTCCGGACCTTCGCGCCTCGGGGTAACCGCGGCCGCATTTACTCCCCGGACGGCGGTCATGCCTGCCTCCGCTTTCAAACCTTACAGTGTACCTGGAAACCCCGCAGAGGCGCTCTTGTACATCCTGCCAATCAATTCCTCGACCTCATCCACCGTTCTCTTGAGGGGGCCTTCGGCCTCCAGCTTCAAGCTCGTCACCGCCGCCGCCCAAATCGTGGCCTCCTGCGGGGGAGCCGTCAACCGTTTCGCCACATACGACGCGATGCAGGTATCACCCCGTCCCGAGCGCCCCACCAGCTTCCGCGGGTGGAAGGCCGCCTCCGAGAACCGCCCCCCGGCCAGCACCAGCACACCCTCGCGGTGCGTCACCACAATCTCCTTGGGCCCCCAACCCGCTATGGTTTCCGCGGCGGCCCGCAGATCGGCTTCGCCGGTCAGCATCTCCGCTTCCACCGCGTCGGTCTTGAGGACGTCGATCTGCGAAAGTACCTGCTGTTTTTCCGGCCACGCCCCGTACGCCAGCGTGCCGTCCGGCGCCATAATCCGGACGAACCCCTGTGCGTCCGCGGCGAGCAGGCCGCCTTTGGCTCTCAATTCCCGGATGACATCGAAGCCCACCTCTCCCCGGATCGACGCGTTGATGAGAAACGCCTGCCCTTCGAGATCCTTGACCTGGTCCGGCGTGAACGCCCCGGCCGTGTGCGTCACCGACAAAATCCGCTCGTCCACATTGGATGTCGGATAATACAGCCGCAGGCAGGTGGAACAGGGAGTATAAGTAGGGAAAACGGCGACGCCTATCTGAATGAGGGCATCCACCACATGGCTGTCCGCTCTGGACAACCGCGTCACCGCCGCGGTCTTCAAACCCATCATGGCTGCGACATGCGCGCCATAATTGAAACCGCCGCCGTCCACCATCCTGGTTCCCGAGGCGGAGACGATGGTATCCTTCGTGTAATTGCCAAGGATCATCAAGTCGTAAATGGTGCGGTTCACTCGCTTGCCTTCACCCGCCACAAGGACGTTGCCAGAATCAATGAAATCACGGACGCGCCGAACCAGAACGCCAGTGCGTTATGGAAATCGTAATGCCGCACCCCGTTTACCACGGTTGTTCCCTCCTGGATCAGCCAGCCGCTGATTCGCTCCTGCACGGCCGCGCCGACATAGGCGAAAACACCGATGAAACCCATCACCGCGCCGGCCGCCTTTTTCGGCACGATGTCCGCCCCGAACAGCCCACCCAGCGAGGTGATCAGCCCGTTAATGGAGAGACCGTAGATGAGAAACGCCGCGGTCAGAAGCAGCGGGCGTCCGGGCGGAGCGGTGAACATCATCACTAAGGACAGTATCTCCAGCACGCCGCAGATGAGATTCACGGGTGGCCGCCGGGCGGCAAACAGTTTGTCGGAGATGAACCCGAACCCCGCGCACCCCAGGATCCCGGCCAGCGGATTCAGCGCCAGCAGGCCCCCCGCCTGAATAGCGGAATAGCCCTTGGCTTCCTGTAGATAGAGCATCCCCCAACTGTTCATGCCGTACCGCGTCATCGTCATGCTGGCGCAGGCGAAGGCCAGCACCCAGATCGACGGCAGCCTCAGAATGGAAAGCTGCATCTGCCATGTGGTTTTCGGCTTCCCGAGACTCTCTGCGAGCTGCGCTCCGTGGTCATCCTTCCAGTCCGCCACGGCGGGCAGGCCCAGAGTCTGCGGACGGTCCCGCATGAACACATAGAGCAGGAAGGCCACCGCGACACACAGCACCCCGGGGCCGATAAAACCCGCCGGCCAGTCGAAATACGTCACCAGCGCGCCCAGCCCGACAAACGTCAGGCCTTCCCCCAGCGAGTGCGCCGTGCTCCAGATCCCGTAATACCTTCCGCGTTCCCGGTTGCTGAACCACTGGGACAACCCCACAATGCCCGCCGGCGAGCCAAACCCCTGAAACCAGCCGTTGAACGCCCACAGCGCCACCGACAGCCACAGCAGCGTGGACCACCCCATGGCGATGTTGATCAGCGCCGACACCAGCACGCCCAAGGGCCAGAATCTCTTCAGGTTGGCATGGTCCGCCAGGAAGCCGTTGACCAGCTTGCCGAAGGCATAAGCGTAGAATATCGCCGAGCCGATTACTCCCAGGTCGTTCGCCGAGAAGATGCCGGCGTCGATCACTGGTTTCTTGACCGCGGACAAACCCAGCCGGCAGGTATACGCGATTCCGTAACCCAGGGTTATCGACAACATCACCGCTATGCGGTTCCGCCGGTACAACCGGTCGATCAATTCCCGGTCGCGAAGCGGGGGCGCATCTGCCCCAGTCGCGAAATACCGCAGGGGATTCGTCATCTCTCTACGTCTGTGTTATCTCGACCGGCCGGTTCTCTCGCGCCGACTTGGCGGCCGCCAGTCCGATCACCACCGCCATCAGCCCGTCCCGGCCGCCCACCGGCGCCGGAGTGCCGCCCCGAATCGCGTCCACGAAGGCCTGCATCTCCCTCAAGTACGACTCCGTGTAACGCTCCATGAAGAAGTTCAGCGGCAGCGACGCGTGCGCGCCCGTGCGGTCCAGACAGAAGTGGTTATCCGGCGTGTTGTTCTTGACCCCGACCATGCCTTCCGAGCCAAACACCTCCACCCGCTGATCGTACCCGTAGACGGCCTTCCGGCTGTTGTCGATCGTTCCCAGGGCGCCGCTCGCGAAGGTCAGCGTCACCACCGCCGTGTCCCAATCGCCGGCGCGCTCAAAGACCGGATCCACCAGCACCTTCGCGCGTGCGTACACTTCAGTAACTTCGCTGCCCATCAGGTAACGGGCCATGTCGAAATCGTGGATAGTCATGTCCAGGAACAGTCCCCCGGACGCCCGGATATAGTGCTCGGGGGGCGGCGCCGGATCGCGGCTGGTGATCCTGAGAAGCTGCGGCACGCCGACCTTTCCGGACTTGACCATCTCATGCAGCTTCAGGAAATTGGGGTCAAACCGGCGGTTGAAACCTACCATCAGTTGTATCCCGCACTTCGCCACGCAGGCGTTTATCTCTACGATCTTGTCGATGGCGAGATCGACGGGTTTCTCGCAGAAGATGTGCTTGCCCGCGGCGGCGGCGTCCAGAATCATCTGGTAATGCGTGTTGGTGGGCGTGCAGATGGCCACCGCATCCACGTCTGCGAGTTCCAGCACCCGCCGGTAGTCCGAGAACGCCCGCGGAACATTGTGCCTCGCCGCCGCGGCCCTCAGTTCGTCCGGGATGACATCGGCCAGGGCAGTCACCTCCGTCCCTGGGATTCGAGTGGCCAGGTTCTCGAGGTGGATCTTGCCGATCCGGCCTACCCCCAAGACGCCGAAGCGCAGTCTTCGATGGGTCATGGTTTCAGTTCCTTTCTGTCCATTTCGCCCGCGCCGCCTATGGCGGCGTCAGGAGTTTCTACATTTCTCTGCTCAAGGGTGGTGACCCCTGTGTGGGACAGGCGGTTTCGCCTGTCGCCCGTGCACTTGACCAAGGCCAATCTTCCACCGCCGCGGCCAGCCCGGCCGCCACCGGATTGCGCTCAATGTACCGCACGATCTTCTCCAGCTCCCCCTCGGTGCGCACCCAACGATCATACGACTCGTCTTGCCAGAATGGCTGCCCGGTCCTTCCCAGGAGCAGGTTGGGTAGTCGGACATTTCCAGTGAGCGGACAGGCGAAACCGCCTGTCCCACCAGGCCTTGAGCCGCCCGTCGGGAAGTGGCCCACGGTCTTCAGTCTTCTCAGCAAATGTAGAAACTCCAGGCGCCGCCTATGGCGGCGTGGATCGCAGCTATGCCGTCCCGGATGGCCCGGCACGGATCCGGGAGCGGAAGAACCTCGAACGAGAGATAGCCCCGGTAGCCGATCTCGGCCAGCGCCGCGAGGACGCCGGCCACGTTCAGGTGGCCGTGTCCGGGGGCCTGGCGATTGCTGTCCGCCAGATGCACATGCCCGATCGAGGAGCCCGCGGCCCGCAAACTCGCCGCCAGGTCCGCCTCTTCGATGTTCATGTGGAAGGTGTCCGCCAGCAGCTTGAGGTTGGGCGCGCCGACCTCGGCCGCCGCCTTCATCGCCTCGGCCAGCGTGTTGAGGTAGTCGCACTCGTAGCGATTTAGCGGCTCCAGCAGCACGGTCACGCCCAGATGCTCGGCCGCGCGGCATACTTGTGCCAGGCACTCCAGCGCGCTCGATCTCCTGGCGCGGCGCTCCCCGTCGTCGCCGCTCCCCAGTTTCCCGCTGATGCTCCCGATGGTCACGGCCGAGCCCACTTCGGCGGCCAGCTCGATGTGGCCCCGCAGTCTGTGGACGGCGCGGGCGCGGATTTCCGCGTCGGGATCGGAAAAAGTCAGCCCGTCTGCCGTGGCGGCCATGCCCGTGCCCAGCGTTGGAACTTCCAGTCCATACTCCGCCGCCAGCCGTTTCACCGCCTGCACATCCACATCCTCCGCCCGCCGCAGGTGTAGCTCGATGCCCTGGCAGCCGCACTCGGCAGCCTGCCGAAACAAGGCGCCGACCTCGCCGCGCAGCAAGATCGGCGCCCCGCGCGCGGGGCTCGGCGTGCCTGTTGCCGCGATCTTCAGCATCACGCGCTCCTCGCCGTGGGGCGGACTCTTAGTCCGCGCGGGACTCTCAGTCCCGCCCGGAGGCCGGGCTGAAGCCCGGCGCGGTCTGAGAGACCGCCCCGCGGCGCTCAGGAAGCTATCGGCGGCAGGCCGTACACCGATTTCCAGCCCTCGCTCAGCGGTTCCCTCAGATACGGCTCCAGGAGCGCCGGGTCGCGGAGGCTCATCATCTCCGTGGGCGGCGCCTTCCCGGGAGGAAAGGCCTCCAGATACTCCTCGCATAGCAGAGTCAGGTACCGCAGAATCGCCGCCAGCGGTCGCTTGGCCTTGCGCGCCTCGCCCAGGGTCGGCTTTCCGACCACGCCTTCCGGAGTGCCGGCGATCTCGAAGGCCGCATGCCCCTCGGACTCCGACCAGCGGCTGGGCCGGTTGAAGGCATCCACCGCCGTGTCCATGTGCCCGCCGGGGAGCAAAGCCTTCGGCTCGGTCTCCACGGCGTACCTCATGTTGACCATCTCGGGGAACAGCAGCAGGCCGACGGAGGTCTCCGCCTCATCGGCGTGGATGAAGTTCGTCTCCCAGTCCCCGCCCCGGTCCTTGGTCCTCCACATCTCGCGCGTGGCTCGGTGCCAGTCGATCACGCGATAGATTCCCGGCAACTGGTAGCGCTTCGTGAACTGCTGGAGGGCCGCTTCCAGCACCCAGAGCTGCCCGTGGTTGTTGAGGATGATCTGCTTGCGGAACCCGTCGTTCCACAACCCCAGCATCACGTCGATGAGCAGCTCCCGCGCCACGTCCTCGCGCACGATGGTCGTCCCCGGCATGCCCAGGTGGTGAGCCGGGTGGCAGCCGTACATCAGCGGCGGAAGCGCCAGGGCCACCGGCGCGCCCTGCCGGGCCGTGTACCGGCGCACGGCCTCCGCAATGTGGCTGACGAACAGCGTGTCCATGGCCGAGACCGTATGATCGCCGTGCAGTTCCGTCGAGCCCACCGGAATGATCACAATGTCGTTCTTTTTCCGCTGCTGCTCCAGCTCGTGGCGGATGGTGGTCTGGATATAGCTGCCCGGCTTGGCCCATTCGCACCCGCCCGGCGACGGCACGCCGTACTCGGCCAGGACGGCGTCCAGCTTCGCCTCGTCCGCCTCCCAGATCTCCTTCTTCATCCGGCCCACGGCCGAGTTCTCGAAATACAGGTCGGGCTGGTTAGTCGATAACCAGATCTTACTCATAAGTGCTCCTTCCTTTCGCCGTCACATCACACAGGTGATCTTGCAGTTGGTCTTGTCGGTCTGAAGCAGCCGGATGTTATCGGGCACCTCCTCCAGGGCGATCCGCTTGGTGATCATGGGGGTCATGTCCATGCCGGAGGCCATGCAACTGATGACCCTGGGAAACGTGCCGTAGCCCGAGTGCCCTTGCGCGCCCGCGATCTTGGCTTTCTTGACTTCGAAGACCTCGCAGTTGAGCGGCGCCCGCATGTCGGCGCGGGCCACCAGCGCCACCTTGGCGCCGATGAACTTGCCGTCCCAGATGGTGGCTTCGATGGCGGGCAGGACCTTGTCGGGAAGGCCGGTGGCTTCCAGGTACAGCGCCGCGCCCAAGCCGCCGGTGAAGTCCAGGACCCTTTGCGTCATGTCCTCTTTGGTGGGGTCGATAACCAGGTCGGCGCCCAGCCGCCGGCCCAGGTGGGCGCGGCTCTCGGCGGGCTCGACCAGGATGACCTTGCCGGCCCCGGACCGCTTCATAATCGCCACCGCCGCCAGGCCGATCGGCCCGCCGCCGCAGATGACGGCGTGGTCGCCGGGCCGGATGCCGCCCGCGCACTCGATCACCGCGTTGTAAGCCACCGAGGTGGGCTCCACCAGGCTGCCGGCGAGGAACAGCTCAACGCCCTGGTATCTGTCCCGGAGCTCGAGCAGGCTCCAGAGATACCTGGAATCGACCGCCACGTAGCTTTCGAAGCCGCCGTCCACGCTGAAGCCCAACTCCTGCAACTGCTCGCACTGGTTGGGATTTCCCTCCGCGCAGGGCCGGCAGTATGCGCACCAGAACATCTCTTCCGTGCAGACCGGCTCTCCGGCCTCGTAGGGCCGGCCGGTGCGCTTGTTGAAGGCCCTCTCCCCGGCCTTGACCACCACGCCCGCCATCTCGTGGCCCAGCACCACGGGAAACGCGGTGAGGCCGGGATACCACGTGTAGCCGGCGCTGTCCGCCTGCGCCATGTGAACGTCGCTGCCGCAGATCCCGCAGGCCTTCACCTCGATGAGGCACTCGGTCGCGCCGATCTTCGGAATGTCTTTCTCGACCATCGAGAGCTTGGGGTGGCGCCAGACGTTGCTGCCCAGGTAGGTCAGCTTCCCGTCAATGTCCTTGGGTCCCAGCCGGAAGCCCGGCTTCGGAGACCACTCCGCCGATAAAACCACTGTCTTCATTCTAAAAACCTCCCTAGTTTACATTGCTTAACGCAAAAAATCACTGGCATTCTCCTGGGTGACCAGCGCCGTGCCGATGTCCAGGCGTTTCTCGACCGGCTGCGCCCGGGCCGCCTTGATGGCCTCCTCGATGGCGCGGCGGCCGATCGCCTCCGGGTACTGCGCCATCACGGCGCTCATCCGCCCGGCCTGCACGGCGCGCACCGCCTCGCGCCCGGCATCGAAACCGATCAGCACAATCTGGCCGGTCAGCCCGCGCGCGGCGATGGCCTCCATCGCCCCCAGCGCCATCTGGTCGTTCGTGGCGAACACGGCGCGCAGGTCCGGGTGCCGGGTGAGGAGGTTCTCCATCACGCTCATGCCGAGCGCCCGCTCGCTGTTGGCCGGCTGCGCCGCCAGGTACTCGACGCCGGGCGCCTGGGCCATCGCCTCGCGGAAGCCCGCCATACGGTCGTCCTGGGTGGCGACGCCCAGCACGCCGCGGATCACGGCGACCTTGCCCTTCCCGCCGATGGCGCCGAGAACGTACTCGCCCGCCAGCCGCCCGCCCAGCCGGTTGTCGATTCCCACGAAGCTGACCCGGTGCGGCCAGGGCACGTCCGTGTCCACTATCACCACCGGGATCCCCGCCGCCCTGGCCTTCTCGAGTACCGGAACCACCTCTGCCACGCCGGCCGGCGCCACGGCCAGCGCCGAGACTTTCTTCAGGACCTGGTCTTCGAGGATGGTGACCTGCTGATCGATGTTGATCTCCCGCTCCGGCGCCAGCACCGCCAGCCGGACCTCGGGCTCCGCGCGCGCTGCGGCTTCCGCGCCGGACTTGAGGCGCTGCCAGAACTCGCTGTCGAGCGCCTTGGTCACCAGGACGATTTCCAGCTTCTTCGTCTTCGTCCGCGAGCAGGCCCCCGCCAGCAGCATCGCGGCCGCCAGCGCCATTGCCACGCACCGGGAGTTCCTCAAGCCCATGCGCTACCTCCCCGCGGCGCGGCTTCTCTCGGCCGCACGCTGCCGCACCACGTCCACCCACACGGCCGCCACGATCACCGCGCCAATCACCACCGTCTGCCAATACGCCGAGACGTTCAGCAGATTCAAGCCGTTCCGCAGCACGCCCATGATCAGAGCGCCGACCAGGGTCCCCAGCACCGTGCCGGCGCCGCCGAAGAAACTGGCGCCGCCAATGATGACCGCGGCGATCGAATCCAGCTCCGTCCCCACGCCGGCCAGCGGGAAGCCCGAATTCATCCGCCCCGCCAGAACGATCGCCCCCGCCGCCGACATCGCCCCGCTGACAGAGTACGCCATCGTCAGTCGCCGGTCCACCGGGACGCCGGAGAGCAGCGCGGCCTGGCGGTTTCCACCGATCGCATACAGATCCCGCCCCAGCGTGGTGCGCGTGAGGAACAGGTGGAACAGCGCGCAGAAGCCCACCACCACGATGACCGGCGCCGGGATCCCAGCCACGGCCCCCGCGCCCCACCAGCGGAAACCCGCGGGCAGCTCCGAGACCGGGAAGCCGCCCGTGATCACCAGGGCCAGCCCGCGCGCCACGTTCATCATGCCCAGCGTCGGGATGAACGGATGCGGCAGTCGCAGCTTCGTGAACAGCAGGCCGTTGATCGTCCCCAGGCCCGCGCCCGCGGCCAGCGCCGCCGCGAGGGCCAGCCATGAAGGCGCTCCCGCCTTCAGCATGATCGCCGCCAGCACGCAGCACAGGCCCAGAATCGAGCCCACCGAGAGGTCGATGCCCGCCGTGATGATCACCAGCAGTTGGCCCAGCGCCAGCAGCGCGTTCACCGACGATTGCCGGAAGACGTTGAGCAGGTTGGCGAAGGTCAGGAAATGCTCGGAGAGCAGGGCGAGGATGGCGCACATCAGCAGCAGCGCCGCCAGCGGCCCGAAGCGCCGCAGCGCTCCGGAAACCGCCCGCGCCCACAGCGCCCGGTCCGGCGCGTTCATTGCGGGCTCCCTCCCGTCGCCAGGCGCATGACCCGCTCCTCGCTCGCCTCCGCGCGCGCCAGCTCGCCCGCCAGCCGCCCGCGGTGCAGCACCAGCACGCGGTCCGCCAGGTGCAGGATCTCCTCCAGTTCCGACGACACCAGCACAATCGCCGCGCCGCGCGCCGCCAGGCCCCGAATGATCGCATAGATCTCCGCCTTCGCGCCCACGTCGATTCCGCGCGTGGGCTCATCCAGCAGGAAGATCTTCGCGCCGGTGAGCAGCCAGCGCGCCAGCACCACCTTCTGCTGGTTGCCGCCGCTCAACTGCCCCACGGGCTGCTCCGGGTCGGGCGTGCGCATGCGCAGTTCGCGCGCCATCCGGCCGGTCTGCTCCGCTTCCCGGTCCGCGCGGATGAGAAGCTGCCGCTCCGCGGCCAGCACCATGTTGCACCGCACCGACGCCCCCAGAATCAGCCCCTTGGCTTTGCGGTCGTCGGGGATCAGGGCCATGCCGCCGCGAATGGCGTCGGCCGGGGTGCGGATGTCCACCGGACGTCCCTCGATGAAGACGCGGCCGGCGTCCCGCTCGGCGGCGCCGAACAGCGCCTCCAGCAACTCGGTCCGGCCCGAGCCGGCCAGGCCCGCCAATCCCACGATCTCGCCGCGGTGGACACGAAAGCTGATGTCGCTGATCCGACCCCGCGCGGAAAACCCTTCCACGCGCAGCGCTTCCTCGGGCCGGGCGCACGATTCGTCCGCCGGAAACTGCTCGCGGGCCGGGCGGCCCACCATGTGACGCACCAGCTCCTCCAGCGGCATCTCCGCCACCGGCCCGCTGGCCACCGAGCGCCCGTCGCGGAGCACCGTCACGCGATCCGGCCCCTGGTAAACCTCCTTCAAGCGGTGGGTGATGTAGATGACGCTCACGTCCCGCTGTCTCAGCCGGCCGATGACCTCGAACAGGCGGGCCGTTTCGTGTTCCGCCAGGGGCGCCGTCGGCTCGTCCATGATGACCAGACGCGCGCGCAAGGACAGGGCCCGCCCGATCTCCACCAGTTGCCGCTCGCCGACGCTCAATTCGGCCACCGGGCGCCGCGGGTCGATGTCGTGCCCCAGGTCTGCCAGCAGCGCTCTCGCCCGCTGGTGGATCTCCCCCCAGCGCACCCATCCGAGCCCCGCCCGGCGCGCCGGAAGCCGGCCCAGGAAGATGTTCTCGCCGGCGCTCAACGCCGGGACCAGCGCCAGTTCCTGGTGGACGAAGCCGATCCCCAGTTCCTGCGCCTGCCGCGGGCTGCGCAGCGCCACCGGCTCTCCCTCCCAGTAGGCCCGCCCGGCGTCGGGGGGCAGGACTCCGCTGGCAATGTTCATCAGAGTGGACTTGCCGGCCCCGTTCTCACCCACCAGGGCGTGCACTTCGCCAGGTAGCACCTCGAAGCTCACGTCTTCCAGCGCCGGCACGCCCCTGAACGCCTTCCAGATGTGCTCCAGCCGGAGGCGCGGTTCATTCATCGTTCTCTCTCTTGTTTGGGCGGCGCGGTTGACTGCCGTACGATGAGCTTGCCATCCAGCGTTATGCGGCTCTCAGGCTTGCCGCCCGAGAGCAGATCCAGCAGGATCTGGGCGGCCAGGCATCCCATCTGGTGCGTCGGCTGCTGAACCGTCGTCAGCGGCGGATCGGTGTAGGACGCTAGGAACAGGTCGTCGAGCCCTACAACCGACAGGTCCCCCGGCACGTTCAGACCATGTTCGCGTGCCGCGCGCAGGACGCCCAGCGCCGACATGTCGTTGTAGCAGAAGACCGCCGTCGGCGGTTCGGGAAGCGCCAGGAGCTTTTCCATCGCCTGCATCCCGCCTTCGGGCCCGCCATCGCCGTGCGTGACCAGTTCCGGCTGGAAGCCGATGTCCGCTTCCTCCAGGGTCTGCCGGTACCCGGTGAAGCGCTCCGTGTCTGCCTGGAGCCCGAACTGGTTCCCGACGTAGCCGATGCGTTTGTGACCCAGTTCCACCAGGTGTCGCGTGGCTTTCCGGCCGCTGTTGAGGTTGTCGATAGTCACCGAGAAAACGAAGTCGCCCGGGTACTGATTGTTGATCAGCACTATCGGCACCTTCATTTCCGCCAGCAGCGGCAGGTACAGCGCGCCCACACGCGAGGAGTTCACCAGAATCCCGTCCACGCGGCGTTCGTGGAACGACTGTACGGCTCGAAGCTCCCGGGCCGGGTCGGCATGACAGGTGGCCAGCAAGATTGAATAGCCGTGGGCCAGCGCGAACTCTTCGATGCCGCTGACCACCTCACCGACGAACGGGTTGGCGATGCTGGTCACCACCACGCCGATGGTGTTCGTTCGCTTGGTAACCAGGCTCCGCGCCACGGCGCTGACCGTATACCCTTGCTCCTCGGCGATTCTGCGAATCAAAGCGCCAGTCTCGGCCTTCACCAAAGTGCTGTTGCGGAGTGCACGCGAAACCGTGGCGTAGGAAACGTTAGCGGCCCGCGCGATGTCTTTGATCGATACAGCGTGCAAACGTGTTCAGCATAGACTATATCCACTTCTTTGTCAACCCCTCCAGCGCCTGTCCTCGGCTCAGTTAGCGGCTGTTTCTTGCCCAGACTGTGGCGCGGACTCTCAGTCTGCCGCGTCGAGACTTCGAACTCCTGAAGTCATGGAATCTGGGCTGAACCCGTTTGTGGCGCAGACACTCG
>CAYGVJ010000009.1:0-16673 GCA_964353255.1 uncultured Solibacteraceae bacterium
CCCAGACCACGCCTCTCTACACCGTGACCACGATCGCGGGCATCGGGAAACTGCCCTACCCGGGCGACGGGCGCGCCGCCACTTCCGTAACCCTGTTTGAGCCTAACCGGGTGGCCTACGACCGTGATGGGAACCTCTACTTCACTGAGACGTACTACAACCGGGTGTTCCGGGTCTCAACCTCCGGAATCCTCTCGGTCGTAGCCGGCAACGGTGAACCCGGCTTCAGCGGCGATGGGGCAGCCGCCACCGCCGCCGCCGTGGGAACTCCCCTAGGGGTCGCGGTGGACGCCGCAAGGAACATCTACGTGGGCACTTCCAGCCGCATCCGGAAGATCTCGCCGGATGGCACCATCCGCACCATCGCCGGAACCGGCGAAACCGGCTATACCGGCGACGGGGGACTCGCCACCGCCGCGCGCATCGGCGATCCCTTCGACCTTGTGGTGGACTCCTCCAACAACGTGCTTTTCGCTGATGCTCCCTACCACGTCGTGCGGAAGGTCACCCCCTTCGGGGGCATCCTTACCGTGGCCGGCACCGGCGCCGCCGGGTTTTCCGGCGACCGCGGCCCGGCGACCGCGGCGCGCTTGAACCAGCCGGAGGGTCTGGCTCTGGATGCTGCCGGCAACTTGTACATCGCGGATCATGAAAACAACCGCGTCCGGAGGGTTGACGGGGACGGCGTCATCACGACTTATGCCGGAAACGGGGAATGGGGCTACTCGGGTGACAACGGACCTGCCACGAGCGCCCGGCTGGACAGTCCCCTGGGCCTGGCCGCCACCGGGGACGGGCTTTATATCGTGGGCGAAAACCAGGGAGACATCCGGCGAGTCACTCCCGCCGGCATGATTTACACGGTGGTGACCTGGCTTTCAGGAGCGGGGGACATCGCGGCCAGCCCGGCCGGCCATCTTGCGGTCAGCAACTACCTGGACCACATCATCCGCCGCATGTCGCCGACCGGCTCCCTCGAGCCCCTGGCCGGGTACGCCAGCACAACGGCATTCGGAGATGGGGGTCTCGCCACCGCGGCGCTCCTGCTGGATCCGTTCGAGATTGCCCTGGATCCTTCCGGCAATGTCCTGGTGGCGGACTATGCGGACCAACGCGTGCGGCGCTTCGTTCCCGGCGGTGTGATCAGCACGTACGCGGGAACCGGGGTCAACGGGTACAGCGGCGACAATGGGCCGGCCAGAGACGCGATGCTGAACCAGCCGACCGGCCTGGCCGTGGACTCCTCCGCCAACGTCTTTGTCACCTGCAATGGCCGCATCCGGCGCATTGATTCGTCGTCAGGCCGGATCACCACCTTCGTCGGGACGGACATGACAGGTTTCAGCGGGGACAACGGCCTGGCCACCAACGCCCACATCAATTTCCCCCAGGGCCTGGCGGTGGACAGCGGCGGCGTTCTCTACATCGCCGACACCTTCAATCACCGCGTGCGGCGCGTGGATCGCGCCGGCGTCATCACCACCATTGCCGGAACCGGCGACTATGGCTACCTCGGTAACGGCATCCCCGCGACCTCGGCGCAACTCAATGAACCACGGGGCGTGGCCGTAGACTCCTCCGGCAACGTCTATATCGCCGACTTCAGGAATCACCGGGTGCGGAAAGTATCCAATGGAATAATCACCGACCTGGCTGGTAACGGCGAACGGGGCAATGACGGGGACGGCGGTCCCGCCACGCGCGCCCGCCTCGACTTCCCGACCGGCGTGGCGGTGGACAGCGCGGGCAACGTCTTCATCGCCTCGGGCCTGTTCGTCCGGCGCGTGTCTCCCAACGGCGTGATCGCGACGGTGGCCGGCAATGGCTCGGAGGCCTTCAGCGGCGATGGAGATCTGGCCACCCGGGCGGGCATGACCGCTGAAAGGCTCGCTATTGACAACGCGGGACGCATCTATGTGTCGGATCGAGGCAACCGGCGCATCCGCCGTCTCGACCCGGTTCAAATCTTTGCTTCGGGAGTGCTGAACGGCGCCACCTTCCTTTCCGGAGCGGTGGCCCCCGGGGAGATCCTGGCCGTTTTCGGTGCTGACCTGGGGCCGGCGGAACTCGTGCGCGGGGCGTTCGACGCCGGCGGCAAGCTCCCCACCACCCTCGGGGAGGTGCAGATCACCTTCGACGGGGTTGCCGCGCCTTTGCTGTATGTTTCCGCGGGTCAGGCGGGCCCCATCGTGCCCTACTCGGTGGCGGGAAAGAGCAGCACCGTCATGCAGGTGACCTACCGCGGCCGTAAGACCAACACCGTCACGCTGCCGGTGGCCGACTCCTCGCCCGGGCTCTTCGCGGTCTCGGGCCGCGGCCAGTCGGCGGCGCTGAACCAGGACTGGAGCGTGAACTCGGCCGGCAACCCGGCAGCGCGAGACACCATTATCATGCTCTACGCCACCGGCGAAGGGCAGACCAGGCCGCCAGGTGTGGACGGCGAGCGAGCCGACGCGGACTTCCCCGAGCCGATCTTGCCGGTTTCGGTGACTATCGGCGGCATTGAGGCTCGGGATGTCCTTTACGCCGGCGCAGCGCCCGGCATGGTCGCCGGAGCCATGCAGGTGAACGTGCGTGTGCCGGCCACTGCGCCGGCGGGAGGCGCGGTGCCCATCCGAATGAAGGTGGGCAACAACACCAGCCGCGATGGCGTGACGGTGGCGCTGCGATAAGCCGGAAGCCGGCCCGTGCTCAGTATTTCAAGCCGTAACCGTACTTGAACAGCGGGTCGTAGAGGCGGTCGCCGACATTGATCGGTATCTGGGACATCGAGCGCGGCCAGGAGAACGAGAGCTTTCCCGTCGGCTTGTAGTCGCCGAAGAGTACGTCCGCCACGCCCTGACCTTCGGTGCCCGGCAGCCAGGCGGCGACGAACGCATCCGCCAGCTCGAGGACCTCGTTGATGATCATCGGGCGGCCGGAAAGCAGGATCACCACCACCGGGATGCCGGCTTTCTTCATGTTGGTGACGGCCTCGACGTCCTCTTTGTCGAGCGCCAGGTCGGCGCGATCGCCCACTCCCTCGGCGTAAGGCCGCTCGCCGATCACCACCACGCCGATGTCCGCGCCGGCCGCTTCCGTGCCGTCCTTCGAGAAAGTCACCTGGGTGTTTTTGGAGGCCGCGTTCTTGATGGCCGAGAGAATGGTCGTGCCGCCCGTGGTCACCTCCCCGCTGCGGCCCTGCCAGGCGATGGTCCAGCCGCCGCACTGGTTGCCGATGTCGTCGGCGCCCTTGCCGGCGACGTGAATGCGCCTCACCCGCTTCGAGATCGGCAGGGTCTTACCCTGATTCTTGAGCAGCACCAGGGACTGGCGCACGGCCTCGCGCGCCACCTGCCGGTGCTCGGGCGAGCCGAACGTTTTGTGAAGGCTCCGGTCGGCCAACTGAGACCGGCCCTTGTCCATCAACCCCATGGCGAACTTGACGCGGAGGATGCGCGTCACGGCGTCGTCGATGCGCGACATCGGCACCTTGCCCTCGTTCACCAGTTCCTTCAGCAGGTTGAAGAACTGGCGGTACCGGCTCGGCACCATGGCCATGTCCATGCCGGCGTTGATCGATGTCTCGATGGCCGCCTTGTAGTCCTTAGTGATCTGGTCGATGGCGTTGTAGTCGGAGATGAGGAAGCCCTCGAAGCCCAGCTCCTGCTTGAGAATCTCGGTGAGCAGACGCTTGCTGGCCGAGCATTTCACGCCGTTCCAACTGTTGTAGGAGGGCATGATCGAGCCGACGCCCGCGCGCACCGCCGTTACGTACCCCGGCAAGTGGATCCGCCGCAGGGTCGGCTCATCGACGCGCGTGTCACCCTGGTCCAGCCCTTTGCGCCCGCCGCCGCCGGTGCCGAATGTCGTGCCGCCGTCGCCCACGTAGTGCTTGGCGCAGGCCAGGATGGAAAGCGGGTCGCTCAATTGGAGACCCTGCAAGCCGCGGACCGCCGCCTCGCCCAGCACCTGGACCAGCTTCGGATCCTCGGAGAAGCCTTCGTAAGTCCGGCCCCAGCGCTCGTCCTGCGGAACCGTCACGCAGGGCGCGAACGTCCAGTTGATCCCCGTGGCGCGGACCTCCTCGGCGGTGATGCGCGCGATCTTCTCCACCAGCGCGGGATTGCGGGTGCAGCCCAGGCCGACATTCTGCGGGAAGATGACGGCACCCAGCACGTTGTTGTGCCCGTGCAGCGCATCGACGCCGTACAAGATCGGGATGCCCAGGCGGGTCTTGAGCGCGCGCTGCTGGAGGCGGTCATACATGTCGGTCCAAGCCTGAAGGCTGTTGCCTTCCTTGGGATCCGAGTTGCCCCCGCTCAGCACCGAGCCCAGGAAATAGGTCTCGACGTCGGCGAGATCCTTGAGGGCGTCCTGCTCGGCCTGGGTCATCTGGCCGATCTTTTCCTCCAGCGTCATCCTGGAAAGCAGCTCTTTGACCTGCGGATCGTAGGAGGAAAGCGGCTTGGGTTTCGATGCCGCGGAAATAACCTGACGAAATGCGAACAGAACACCGAAGGCGGCAGCCAGCAGGACCGCCGCTCGGAGAGCGACTGAATTCCTCATTTCACGGCTCCTTGAAGCGCTTCTGAACGTCAGAGTGAAAACCGGCTATATCTTCTCACTGTCCCCGCCCGTGCGCAACCGCGGGTTGGACTGCCAACGTGGCGCACGCTCTTAGCGTGCCGTCTCGGCACTTCCGCTTGCGGATCCGTTGCCGGACGTGCCGAGACAAGGCGGCCAAGCGTCGGCACGAGTGCCGACGCGGCAGGCTGAAGCCCGCGCCACATCGGTCCATTCGCATTGACAGGGATGCACAAAGCTGATAGCCTAGCCTTGGTTTCATCGAAACAGAGCCCCTTTGCACTTCTATAGCAGGAGAGAACACCAGCAGCTATGAAAGATGATCTTGTCGTGGTGACGGGTGCGGGCGGGTTCATCGCCGGGCACCTCGTGGCGGATCTGCGCCGTCAGGGTTACCGGCGGATTCGCGCCGTCGATATCAAGCCGTTCGAGGAGTGGTACCAGCTTTTCCAGGATGTGGAGAACCTCTCCCTGGACCTGAGCCTGAAGGAGAACTGCGACACGGCCGCCCGGGGCGCCCGCCAGGTCTACAACCTGGCCGCCAACATGGGCGGCATGGGCTTCATCGTTTTCAACAAGGCGCTGTGCATGCTCTCGGTCCTGATCAACACCCACATGCTTCAGGCCGCACAGCAGGCCGGGGTCGAGAGGTACTTCTACTCCTCCTCGGCCTGTGTCTACAACGGCGACAAACAGCAGGATGTCAACAGCCCGGCCCTCAAGGAGGAAGACGCCTACCCGGCGCTCTCCGAAGACGGCTACGGCTGGGAGAAGCTGTTCAGCGAGCGCATGTGCCGCCACTTCCGCGAGGACTTCGGCCTGCGCGCCCGCGTAGCGCGTTTTCACGCCGTCTACGGGCCCTATGGCACCTGGGACGGCGGCCGCGAGAAGGCCCCCGCAGCCATCTGCCGCAAGGTCATCCTGGCCAAGCTGTCCGGCCAGCACGAGATTGTCATCTGGGGCACCGGCCAGCAGACCCGCAGCTTCATGTACATCGACGACTGCGTCCAGGGCGTCCAGATGATCATGGATTCCGAGATTCTGGAGCCCATCAATCTCGGCTCGGCCGAGCTGGTGTCGATCAACCACCTCGTGGACCTGGCCGAGGAGATCGCGGGCGTGAAACTGAAGTGGATTTACGACCCCAGCGCGCCCCGCGGAGTCATGGGCCGCAACAGCGACAACACGCGGCTCAAGAAGTACCTGAACTGGGAGCCCCGCATCCCGCTGCGCGAGGGTCTGGAGAAGACTTACGCCTGGATCCACGATCAGGTGCTGGCCCGCGAGGCCGGCCGGCGGGTGGTCGTCTGAGCGCCGGGCCCCGCCGGCAGGCGAGCACGCAACCGTTTCAGGCAGGTGAGAGCCATGAACCGGGTGCCGCAACCCTGGGACTACTTAATCGTTACCGCTTCCAACGACGCGCAGGCTCAGGCCTACGAGTCACAGCTCCGCCTGCGGCGCGAGCTGGGCATGCTGTCGCAGGCGCGGGAAGTGCTGGTCGTCGCCGACCCCGAGGGCCGACGCGTCGGCAGCGGCGGCAGCACGCTGCACTGCCTCGCTTCGATAGTGAACCTTGAGTTGGAGCGCCGCGCGGAAACTCGCCGCGACCACCAGACGCCGGAGCGCATCCTCCGGCGTCTTCGGGTGCTGATCATTCATGCGGGCGGAGACTCCAAGCGGCTCCCGGCTTACGGTCCCTGGGGCAAGATCTTCCTGCCCTTGCCCGGCGAGAGTTACAGCGCGCTGGGCGCGACGCTGTTTGACCGCGTAGTCTCCATCCTGCTCGACTTACCCACGGGGGAGGCGGGCGCCGGCCAGATCGTGGTCGCTTCCGGCGACGCCCTTCTCCTGTTTGATCGGGAGGCCGTGCATTTCGCCTCCCAGGGCATGACCGCCCTCGGGGACTACGCCACCGTGGAGGAGGCCTCTCGCCACGGCGTCTTCTGCGTTTCCGGAGACGGTTCCCTTCGCCTCTACCTTCAGAAACCTTCGCCCGAGGAACAGCAGCGCCGGGGCGCAGTGGACCGCTGCGGGAGGGCGGTGCTGGATCTCGGCCTGATGAGCCTGGGGGCGGCCACGGCCGCCGCCTGGTGCCGGGCATTCCAGATGGGCTTCGGCGCGGACGGCAAGTTCGGCTGGTCCGGCGCGATGCGGGAGGCCATCCTGTCGCAGGGCCTGGACCTCTACCGGGAGATCTGCTGCGCCATGGGCACGGAGGTCACCGCCGAACAGTACGTCATGGCGGCCAACTCGAGCGGCTCGGCCTGGAGGGAACAAGCCCTGGCCGCGCTGTTCCCCGCACTGCATGAGATACCGATGACCGTGCGCGTGCTGCCGCGATCGAGCTTCCTGCACTTCGGCGCCACGCGCCAGTTGACGCCCAGCGGCCTGGCGCTGCTCCAGCACGACCAGGCGGCCCCGCCCGCCTTTTCAAGACTCTGCCTGGACGACGAGATCGGCGAGGGCGCCGAGATCACCGGCTCGAACGCGTGGATTGAAGGCTGCCGTCTGAGCGCGCCGCTCGCGCTCGGCGGCGGCAACGTGGTGATCGGCGTGGATGTGCGGGAGCCGCTGACGCTGCCCGCCGAGGCCTGCCTGGATGTGCTGGCCGGCTCCGACCGCGCGGGAAACCCGGTCTGGTTCGTCCGCTGCTACGGGGCGCGCGACGCCTTCAAGGACACCGTCGGCAGTGGCGCCCAATTCTGCGGGAAACCGCTGCTGGCCTGGCTGGCCGTCGCCGGCGCCTCCCCGGAGGACGTCTGGTCCGGCAACGCGCCGCCAGAGAGCCGCAACCTCTGGGACGCCCGCGTGTTCCCGGCAGAAGAGCAGCACCAGGGCTACCGGCGGTGGCTCTGGATGTTCGATCCCGCCTCCGCCACCGCCGAACAAAAGCAAGCCTGGCTCGCGGCTGATCGTCACAGCGCGGCGGAGATCGCGCTGCTCGGCGACCAGAACGCTTTCCACAGCCGGCGGGCGGCCCTCCGCGCGCAGGAGATCCGGCGGTCGCTGCGGCGGATGTACAGCCGTGAGAGCACTTTCTCGGCCGAGGACCTGGGCTACGCGCTTTGGCACTCTTCGGACCGGGCGGCCTGGGTGGTCGAACTTCTGGCGGAAGCCCGCTGGCATTTCGAGGAGAACGGCGCCGGGGACGGCCTGGAGGACTTCACCTTCGGCCGCATTGTTCACTCGCTCGGCTCCGCGCTTGACCGCCTTTTCGGCAGCGAAGCTGCGGCGCTCGAGCAGGCGGTCCCGGGTCTGGCGCAACAGATTCCGCCCGATCTTGCGGGGTGGCTGGGCGCACGCGACCTGGGGGTGAACGAGGACACCCGGCTCGGCGACTGGTCGCGCCGGCTGCGTGAGGCGGCCTTCCGCCAGCTCAACCAGACCATTCTCCGCAGCTCGATGACCTCGAAAGAGCGGCCGCGCAACGCGCTCCGCCCCGACGAGACCGTTTGGGGCCGCGCCCCGGCGCGCATCGAGCTGGGCGGCGGTTGGACCGACACGCCGCCCTACAGCCTCGAATACGGCGGCGACGTCATCAACGCGGCCGTCAACCTGAACGGGCAGCCGCCCATCCACTGCTATTGCCGGGTGATCGAGGAGCCGGTGATCCGCCTGAGCTCGATCGACGTCGGCCGTCATCTCCAGATCACGGAACTCGAAGAGTTGCTCGACTACCGCCGCCCCGGCGACAGCTTCGCGCTGGCCAAGGCGGCGCTGGCCGTCTCGGGCTTCTCGCCCGAACTGACCCCTTGGCCGCGCGGCGTCGCCTTGCGCGACATGCTGGAGGAGTTCGGCGGCGGCCTCGAACTCACCACGCTGGTAGGAATTCCGAAAGGCAGCGGCCTGGGCACATCCAGCATCCTGGGGGCGGTCATCCTCGCCGTGATCGAACGGGCCATGGGACGCACGCTGACGGAGCGCGAGCTGTTCCACGACGTGCTCCGCCTGGAGCAGGCCCTCACCACCGGCGGCGGCTGGCAGGATCAGATCGGCGGCGGCGTCGGAGGAACCAAGCTCACCAGCACCCGGCGGGGCCTGTTCGTGGACCCGCGCATCCGTTACGTGCCGAACGACCTCATCGACCCGAAGATGAACGGCGGCCGCACGCTGCTCTACTACACCGGGCTGACCCGGCTGGCCAAGAACATCCTCGCGCAGATCGTGGGCAGCTACTTCAACCGCAACCGGAGCATCATGACCACGCTGGCCCACGAGCACCTGGTCGCGCGCGCCGTGGCCGACGCCATGGATCGCAAGGACGCCCGGCTGTTCGGCTACTACGTGGATGTCGCCTGGCGCCTTCAGAAACAGCTTTGCGGCGAGGTGACCAGCGAGGCCATCGAGTCGCTGCTCGGGCGCGTGCGCCCGCACGTCCACGGGATGCGGATTTCGGGCGCCGGCAGCGGCGGGTTCCTCTTCATGATCGCGAAATCCCCGGACGACGCCGCGCGGGTGCGCGAGATGCTCGAGCGCGAGCCGCTGAACGAGCGCTCGCGCTTCTTCGACTTCGAGATCAACCACGCGGGGCTCGAAGTTACTACCTGTTAGGGGAACACCCATGCACAGACGAAAAGTTGTGATCGCGGCCGCCGCCCTGGCGGCCCTTCAACAGCTTGTGGCGCAGCCGCCCCAGAAGCGGATCGAGGAGGCGCTCAAGCAGGTGGACGCGGTGGCCGCCAAAGGCCCGTTCCAGCCCTCCTGGCCGTCGTTGGAGGGTTACAAAGTTGCGCAGTGGTATGAGGACGCCAAGTTCGGGATCTTCATCCACTGGGGCGTCTACGCCGTCCCCGCCTTCTCGAGCGAGTGGTACCCGCGGAACATGTATGTCCAAAACAGCCCGGTCTTCAAGCACCACGTCGAGAAATACGGCCCGCAGTTGAAGTTCGGCTACAAGGACTTCATCCCGCTGTTCAAAGCCGAGAAGTACAACCCCAACGCCTGGGCGGAGCTGTTCAAGAAGGCCGGCGCCAGATACGTGGTTCCGGTGGCGGAGCATCACGACGGATTCCCCATGTATGACTGCTCCTTCAGCGAATGGTGCGCGGCCAAGATGGGACCGAAACGCGATCTGATCGGGGAGCTGGCCCAGGCCGTGCGGAAGCAGGGCCTGCACTTCGGCGTCTCCTCGCACCGCGCCGAGCACTGGTGGTTCTTCGACGAGGGCATGCAGTTCGACTCCGACGTGAAGGACCCCCGCTACGCCGGCCTGTACGGCCCGGCCCAGCCGCGCCGCATCCCCGGAACGAAGCAGGAATCCCAGCCCGACCAGGCCTTCCTGGACAACTGGCTGGCTCGCACCGCGGAGCTGGTGGATAAGTACCGTCCCGAGGTGGTCTGGTTCGACTGGTGGATCGAGCAGCCCGTCTTCCAGCCCTACTTGCAGCGCTTCGCCGCCTTCTACTACAACCGCGGCGCCCAGTGGAAGCGCGGCGTGGCCATCAACTACAAGCTCAAGTCCTTTCCCGAGAAGGCGGCGGTGCTGGACATCGAGCGCGGCAAGCTGGACCAGCTTCGCGGCCTGCTTTGGCAGACCGACACCTCGATCAGCCTGAGGTCCTGGGGCTACATCGAAAACGACGAGTTCCGCCCGGCGGATTCCCTGGTCGATGACTTGGTGGATATCGTGAGCAAGAACGGGCTGCTCCTGTTGAACATCGGGCCGCGCGCGGACGGCGTCATCCCCGAGGAGGCGCAGAAGGCCCTGCTGGAGATCGGCAAGTGGCTTCAGGTCAACGGCGAGGCCATCTACGGGACGCGCCCATGGAAGACCTTCGGCGAGGGCCCGACTCAGGTCCTGACGGGCGGCTTCACGGACCGGAAACAGAAGCCGTTCACGCCGCAGGACATACGCTTCACCACCAAGGGCCGGACGCTCTACGCCATCGTGATGGACTGGCCGGGCGCCGAGGTCACCGTCAAGTCCCTGGCCTCCGGTTCCGGCCTGGAGTCGCGGGCCATCCGCTCGGTCGAGTTGCTCGGCTCCAAGCCGGCGCTCAAGTGGACGCAGGACGGTGCCGGCCTGAAGGTCCAGCTACCCGCGGCCAAGCCCTGTGACTACGCCTACACGCTGAAGATCCAGTTCCGGTGAGGCAGAGACCATGACGCCGCGGCCCTGGAGCATTTGAAGCGGCGTTGCGCACGCTGCGGATTGAGCAATGTGGACGGACTACAGCGACTGCCGGTTACGGGACGTCCTGAAACGCGGCCATCGGCTCAGCTACTTCATCGAGGACCTAAGAGCACTCAGGGATCGCTTCCGGCTACGAACCTCCGCCCAAACCACGTGCGATACTAACGACGCTGACGATTAACACAAAGACAGACACAACAGCGACAAGAGCCGTCTTTCCGGGCCCCCAAGCCTTCTTTAGAGATTTCACGTTGTCAAACGCTACTGTCTCGGTTACGACTTTGTCGTTTTGTGTGCGCTGAAGCTCGAACCCGGAATCATTGATCGCGCCGAGACGGCCCCGAATCTTTTGACCGCTGGTTAGTCTGACTTCCACGAGAGAGCCGCTCGGCATCTGCGCGACTTTCTCCTTTAAGCTCTGTTTCCGGCCCGCTGCTTCCTGAGACACCGCGGAAGCGTGTACAGCAGACGACCACGCTAGGAGCATCGTGCAGAGGAAGGCTATTTGGCGTTGCATTGCGGCACCTCCGGTCCCACTGGAGCTAAGATTCCCGTTTTGGCCTTGTGGCCAACAGCGATTATACACCCGACCGCCTCCGTTGGAGCCGTTTTCTTGACCTTGCCAGCCCCAGCGATTCTGACGCCCTCCAAAAGGGGCAGTTCCGGCTCCTCCGGGTGCGGAAGAACCCGGAAGTGCTTCATTTGAAGTGACTTCTCACACAGATCTCCCTGCCCCCTCCTTCCTTCGACCTGTTTGCTGACCAGCCGCGACCCTATCCGGTGGGTACCGGCAGCCCCCAGATCCGCCGGACCGTGCTTCCAAACAGCCGCCGCGTCAGACGGCTCTCGGCCAGCAGCAGCCGACAATATCGTGCGTGCTTGATCAGCCGGCCACCCGTTTTCACCAATCGCTGCTGCAAACTCGTCAGCGACCAGTCGGCGACCCCTGCGGCAGCACCAGCCGGTGCCACAGGTTGCCCAGATTGTAGGCGATGACGCTCAGCCACAGGCGCACCTCGTTGGAGCGGAATCGGTGGCATGACAAGCGGGTCATCTTCACGGCCTGCTTGCCTTCCTTGATCCAAAGCTCGGCCGTCCCCTGCTTGTTCTAGAACCGCACTACCGCCCGGCTGTCCGCCTCCAGGTTGGTCACGATGAACCCGACTCGCGGAAACAAGTCCCCGGCGTGGAACTCCACCTTGGCACCACCCGCCGCGCCTTCGTCCAACTCTCGGTCTGGTACAGGAAGCCCCTGTACCGTACCACCGGCTTGTTGGAGGGCCGACCCACGGACCGGGTCAGCAACTCCGCGATGTCTAGCTCCAGACAGTCATTGGCCGCCGGCGACACGACTGCATACGGACTGCCGGAACAGACCGGCGAGCGGAAGCTGCGTGTTCTTTCCGCGTCGGGAGTCGATCAGGTGTTGGGCGACGAGATGACCGAAGCCCAAACGTTCGTCCCGTTCGCGTGCCAGAATGAGACCACCGTCGGAGGTGACCCGTGATCCTTGGAAATCGACCTTGAGGGAGGCGTTGAAGGAGAGCTGAAAGGGCTGGTTTTGTTTGTCACCCATTGGGTGTCGTCCTCCGGAGCGTCTTCATTGCATTCAAACCCTAATGAATAAAGGCGTCCGAGGCGACCGCCAAGTCATCTGTAAGTGCTGAAAACCGAAATCCAGGCTAGAGGCGCGTGGGGCAGCACTGTTGTGCTGCCGCCGGGCTTCCGCCCGGCGTTCAGTGCCGCGCCGGGCGGAAGCCCGGCGGCAGGCTGAAAGCCTGACCCCACCAGGCCACATCCGTGGGAGAAGCGGACTAGTCGATCACCAGCTTCAGGTTGGTCCCACCCAGCCGGATCTCGCGGACGTGGGACTTGCCGTCCACTGCCGCGTAACGCACCGCGGTGGAAGAGTACTTGTCAGGCGCGGTCTCCACCTTCACCGCAGACTCGGCCCTCACCCGGCCGTTCTTGATCACGATCTTCCCACTCTGCAAGTCCAGCATGTAGTCCCCGGGCTTCAGCTCGGTCCCGGAGACGACCGACGGCACGAACAGAGTCACTGCATACTGCTTGGCGCAGGCCATGCCCAGCGCCAGCGTCAAAAAGATCAGCGCAACCTTCTTCATAGCGATCCTCCCGTGTGGAGCCGTTCACGAGTTGTCCCGACTAACGACAACCCGTGCCGTCTCCATCCCAGGTAGACGAAGAAGCGACGGGCCGGTGCCTACGCCAAAGTGCGCCAGCGACGCGCTGGCGCAGTACGGCAAGAGAAGGCGCGAGATGGCCGAGCGGGCGCCGTAAATGCCGTGCCCGCCGGATTCGACGAACACCGCGGGATGGGTCTGCTGGTAGAACTCGATGCGGCCGTCGAAGAGGCTCGCTAGAACCCAGAATGCTCGCATCATTGACCGCCGCTTGAACTCGAAGGCCAAGTGCTGTGTAGTCCCCGCCCGCCTGCTACATTGAGAATAAAGCCTTCGCCGTGGCCCACGCAAGAGAGACCGTATGACCGGCCTGAAAGCGGCTGTGACGCTCGGCGCGACGTTGCTTCTCCCCGCTGAGGCAACCGCCCAGCGGCAGATGGAGAACCTGGGCCGGGGTATGGTCGCCATCCACCAGGGCGGCGGAAAGGTGTACGTGGGATGGCGCCTGCTGGGAACCGATCCCCAAGAGATCGCCTTCAACCTCTACCGCTGGACCGCTGGCGCCCAGCCGGTAAAGCTCAACGCCGAGCCCATCGCCGAATCGACGAACTTCGTCGATAGCGGCGCCGACCTGAGCCAATCAACCGCCTACTTCGTGCGACCTGTGCTGAACGGCGAGGAGCTGGCCCCCAGCGCCCCGTTCACCCTGCCGGCGAGCCCGCCGGAACAGGACTACATTTCCATCCCTCTGCGCACGGACCTGGACTATGGCGGCAACCACGTGGCCGTGGGCGACCTGGACGGGGACGGCGAATACGATTTTGTGGTGAAGCGCGGTTCTCAAGACATCGACCCATCCCAATCCATAGCCAGCAAGAACACTTTCAAACTTGAGGGCTACAAGAGCGACGGCGCCTTCCTGTGGCGTGTGGACCTGGGGTGGAACATCGAACAGGGGATTTGGTACTCGCCGTTCATCGTGTACGACCTGGACGGCGACGGCAAAGCCGAGGTGATCACAAAGATCGGCGAGGTTGATGAGGACCTGGATGGCGACGGCAAGACCGACTATCGAAATCCGGAAGGACGCGTTCTGTCAGGACCGGAGTACTTCGTGGTCATTGACGGCGAGACCGGCAGGATACGCGCCCGCCAGAACTGGATAGCGCGCGGTAGAGTGAGCGACTGGGGCGACAACTACGGCAATCGGGTGAACCGCAATCTCATGGCGGTGGCCTATCTGGACGGCGAACGGCCCAGCCTGATCATCCTGCGCGGCACCTATACCCAGATGTTCGCCGAAGCCTGGAACTTCCGCGACGGGGCGCTCACCAGGGTATGGAGATGGGAGCGCCCCGCGGGGGGCGGCGGTTACCACAACCTCCGCACCGGCGACATCGACGGCGACGGAAAGGACGAACTCGTCAACGGCAGCATCGCCATTGACCATGACGGCACCGAGATGTGGGTCACCGGGGAAGGCCATGGCGACCGGATGCACATGACGGACATCGATCCCGACCGTCCCGGCCTGGAGATATGGTACGTCCAGGAAGCCGGGCCACATTTCGGGGCGCATCTGACGGATGCCCGCACCGGGCAGTTGATCTGGGGCATACCGCCACAGGGGGACGTGGGACGCGGCACGGCCGCGGACATCGATCCCAACCACAGAGGCCTGGAGTGCTGGGCTTCGATCGGCGAGCTATACAACAGCAAGGGCGGAGTGATCGGCCCCCGGCCGAGCAGCGTGAATTTCGCCATCTGGTGGGACGGGGATCTACTTCGCGAACTCCTGGATGGAACCAGCATCACGAAGCACGACGGAGGCAGGCTGCTGGCGGCTCAAGGTTCCTTGGGCTCGCGCAACGCGCCGATGGGCTACGGAGACATTCTTGGCGATTGGCGCGAGGAGGTCTGGCACATATACGAAAACAAGGAACTTCGGATTTACACGACGACGATTCCGGCGACCACGCGCCTCTACACCCTCATGCACGACGCCGACTACCGCATCAGCGTGGCCTGCGAGATGGTCGGCTACATGCAAGCCACCCAGCCCAGCTTCTACGTCGGCGTCGATATGGACAGGCCGCCGCCTCCCTCGATCTGCACGCCGGTTCGGCGCGTCCCCTGACGGCGGATGCGGCCAGTGAGCGAATCGCGGCAGGCCACACGTTCGGGAGCGAGACGTAACGCACTCACGCCTCCGGCGTCTGGGGTGAGCGAGACCGTGGTGGCCAGGGACGGAATCGAACCGCCGACGCCGGCCTTTTCAGGGCCGCGCTCCACGACGCCTATCCCGTTGATGCAAAACAAGTTAACCGTTTCTGCGGGCCCTAAAAAAGGCCCGTAAGTGCAACCAAATGCAACCAACGGCTCGTTCGGGACGGCTCGCAATCGAGACCGTTGTCAATCGTGGCTCGAATCCATGCCTGGGAGGCGACCATTACCTTCGACGGGCGTAACCGTCCGGCAGACATGGGTCCGCCGGACGGTCACCACGATCTGCTGTGCCAAACCGCCAAGCCTCCGGCCACGTGGGTCCCAGCGGGAGGGATGAGATCAGGCGGGAAATCAGATTGCGAGTCCAGAGATGTGATTTCGCTGGACTGCTGTGAACGTAACCGTCCGGCGCCTTCAACCATGATCACCGGCGTGACGCAGTTCGGCAGCTTCCAGGCCGACGGCCAGGGCGGTGCCCGGTTCACCGCCCACCTCGGCGAAGCCTTCGGCGCCGACGGCTCCGGCGGCGGCGAGTTCCTCGTGGCCCTCCCCGGCCGCCCGCTGTCCCCCCTCACCGCCACTGGCCGGCCGCCCCAGCCCCCCGCCCGCCGCGGCAACTGGGCTTTCTGAGCCCCCGCGCGAGATGCCGACCCGCTCGCAGCTGGCACCCGTGGACTTCCAGCTCCAGGCCGGCGGCCTGCTCGGCGCCGATCACACGCTGGCGGTCAAGGTAGTGTCCCGCCTCAGGTGGAGACGGAGTGTTCCGCCGTTAAGATAGCCGGAAGCGCATCGCCCATCTTCGTGTCCGTAGCCTTCGCTGCCTGCAACTCCAGCAGAGCGCGGCCTCCTTCTCTCATACTGAAGCCAGCAACCGCGTGGTGTGTGGTACACTGCGCCAGACCAGGAAATCCCCCCTGGAAATCCTGGCAAGTTGGAGTGTCGGTAAACGGCAAAGGACAGCCCATCGCGATGCGCGTCTTGTTAGTGGGAGGAACTGGTTTTGTGGGATGCGAGGTGGTCCCCCTGCTGGCCGCACAGGGCCACCAGGTCCGGTGTTTTCTGCGCCCCACCAGTAACCGTGGTCTGCTGCGCTCTGTGCCGCTCGAAGTCGTCTGCGGCGACTTACGGGACGGTGGGTCCTTGGAGCAGGCCGCGAAGGGCAGCGACGCAGTGGTGCACATCACGAACCTGTTGTGGTCGAACATGGAAGAGGTCACGACCGTCTACAGTCGCAGCGGCATTGCGCGGGCAGTCTTCATCAGCACCACGGCCATCTACACCAGCATTCATCCGGAGAACAGGAAAGCGCGGCTGGGGGCGGAAAGCAGCATTATCAGGATGGGCGCGGACTTCACGATTCTCCGTCCCACCATGATCTATGGCAATGCCCGGGACCGCAACATGTGCCGGCTCATCCGCTACCTGCGTCGATGGCCTCTGATACCGGTCTTCGGGAACGGCGAAGCCTTGCAGCAACCTGTCTACGTAGGCGACGTGGCCGCCGCCGTGGTACGTTGTCTCGACTCTCCACAGACGAGAAACAAAGCCTATAACATACCCGGAGCGAAGGCGCTGACGTACAACGAAGTCCTTGATACCGTAGC
>CAYGVJ010000009.1:16683-62293 GCA_964353255.1 uncultured Solibacteraceae bacterium
ACCGTAGCGGAGGCGCTGGGCAGAGGAGTCTGCAAGCTTCATTTCCCGACCAAACCCGCCGTGGCATTTTTAGCGGGCTTGGAACGGTGGGGCGTAAGTACGCCCATCAAGGCGGCCCAGCTGGTTCGACTCAATGAGAACAAGGTCTTCGACTACTCCGAAGCCCAGCGGGACTTCGATTATCGGCCGCTCGGCTTTGCGGACGGTATTCGACTTCAGCTTCGTCGCATGGGTTTTGCCTCCGGACGGGCAGGGTGAGTCCGAAGACCACTCGAGCGGGCCGGTGAGGGAAAGCGGGGCCGCTTCCCTCTGGCAGGGGCACCGGCCCGGTGGGAGGCTGGCTGGCTACGCCGCAACGCGCCGGCGCAGCACCAGGAGCAGCAGACCAACCGCCGCCAGCAGATAGCTGGCAGGCTCCGGGATGGGCGTCAGCCTCACCTCATCCAGCGAGGTGAGATCATGGCCATCATCGCCCAGCGGATGGCCCCAATACCGCGAGACCCAGTCGGCGTTGATCCAGATGCTGGTAATGCCCGACATCACCGTCTGCACCTCGGCGGGCGTAGCCGGGACGAACGGAATAATCCACGACTCCGGAGTGACGTACCAACCTGGCCCCCCCTGAAGAGGTACAGAGTCGAAAACCCAGTCCGATCCAGGCGCCGAGCCCCCAAAGTAGTACACAGTCTGCCCTCCACCTGAGATCCTGACCCGAGGCTCGGCCGAAAGGACGTTCGGATTCGGGTTCAGCAGGTAGAACGACAGAGAGCCCTGGTAGTAGTCCCCGGTCCAGGCGCCAGGAGCCACAAACCAGAGCCGGCCGTTGGCGGTGTCCTCAGTCCAAACATAACCGCTACCACCGACGCCGCCACTGCCAACCTGCGCTAACGGGGTTCCCCCGCCTCCCGGGATCTGGGAGGAGGTAATACTCCACCCCTCGGTGCTGGCGTCAAAGGAACTGTAAAGGATTGGTCCCGACCATGCACTGATTCCCCACAGCAGCCATGCAGCCAGCATGGCAACGCATCTCAGTTTCATGCTTCCTCCACTTCGGCTGATTCCTCAGTTTACCTCACGTTTGCAGTCAGTTGCAAGCCATATCTACGCCCTGCCCGGCGATTAAGTACTATCCAATCCGAGCCATGAGCTCCTTGATGCGGTCCTCATACTCCTTGGTGGGCTTCTTGCCCAAAGCGGCCTGCAACTCCGTCTTAGCCCTGGCCTTGTCGCCCTTCTGGAGGAATACCGCCCCCAGATGGTAGCGGAACGGAGCGCTATCGGGGTACTTCCGGACCAGGCTGGTCAGCATCTGGAGCGCCGGATCCGGCATGTTCCTTTTCAGATAGATCCAGGCCAGGGTGTCGGCAAAGTTGGGCTGCTGGGGCGCGACCTCCAGCGCTCTGCGCGCCAGTTTGAAGGCCTCCTCCACGGTGGCCGGATTGTCACACAAGAGGTAGGCCAGGTTGTTGAGGGCGATGGCGTTGCCGGGAGCCGCTTCCAGGGTGCGCCGGTAGTGCGCGATGGCCTCCGCCTTCCGGCCCACGCCTTCGAGGGCCACCGCCAGGAATAGCGTGATCTCCTGGCGCTGGGGAGCCAGCTCCTTGGCCCGCTGGAAGCTGGCAATCGCGCCGCCAAAGTCACCGCTGCGGTACTGTACCTCGCCCAACTGGGCATGCAACGTACTGGCCTGTGCGTTGATCGCCAGCAGTTGCCGGTACTGCTCGATGGCCAAAGGGTAGTTGCCGGTGCGGAAAGCCGTGCGGCCTAGCGATAGCCGGATGGGCATCGAGTTCGGGAACCGGCGCAATTCCCCGCTCAATAACTCGATGGCCTGTTCCGGCTTTTTCTGGGCGAGAAGGAGCTCGACCTGCCCGTTCAGCGGCCGGATGTCGCTGGAGCCCGGCTGGTAGAGCTTGCGGAAGACGACTTCCGCCTCGCGGTATTTCTTTTCCGCGAGATCCAGCAATGCAAGTTGGAGATGCGCGTCGGAGAACTTGGGGAACTCCTTGACCAGGTTGTTTAGCTCCCTGCGCGCTTCCAGGTATTGACCGACCCCGGTGAGTCCAGCGCCCCGGAACAACCGCCCCTCGGGGTGACTAGGCTGGTAAGAGAGGATCTCGTCGGCGTATTGGACCGCTTCACGGTAGAGCCCATTCTCCAGAGCGATCTCCGCCAGCGCCACACGCGGCGCCAGGTAGTCCCTTCGCCGGCGGATGGCCTCGCGGAAACTCGCTCGCGCCGCTTCCACGTTGCCCTTGGCCAGGTAGGCCCGTCCCAAACCATACCGCAGCAGGGCGTTGTTGGGCAGCTCGTCCACCAAGGCCCGGAACTCGCGCAGGGCGGCGTCGATGTCCTTTTCGAGCAACAAGGCGGCCCTGGCGGTCCGACTGGCCTTGTCCCCAGGCTGATCCTTCACCAAGCTGTCGTAAAGCTTCGCGGCCTCCTCTTTCTTGCCCTGCAACAGGAGGATCGCAGCGATCCGCTTCTGGTACTCGTCTTTGAGCTTTGCGTCGGCCTGCACGCCAGCCTGGAGGTGCGCGAGGGCATCGTCGAGATACCCAATGCTGCGGTAGAAATCGCCCACCGCCAGGCGCCCGTTGGGAAACGCGCCGGGGTTTTCGATGATGCGCTGGAGGGCGGCGTTCATCTCCGCCGGCTTCTGCGCGCGGAAGTAGTGTCCGGCAAGCTGGAGCAGGGCGCCCATGTCGCGCGGGTTGTTGGCCGCCTTGAGCTTCAGAAGGTTTTCCGCATCGGCCAGCCGCTTCGAGCTGACATACTGGTGGTAGAGAACGTCGTAGATTGGAGCGAAGCTCTTCTCTCTTTGGATGAGATCCAGCGCCAAGCGCTCGGCCTCGGCGAGCTGGTTGTCGCGGGCCAGCGCCTGGACGAAGGCCAGCACCAGGTCCGTCTGCACTGGCCGGATGGAGTTGGCCTTGCGGAACAGCTCCACGGCCTCCTTGACCCGGTCGTCGATCAGCGCCACATAACCCAACAGCCGGAGCCCGTCGTATGAGTTCGGGTTCTTCTTCAGAAGCAGCCCGGCGAGACGATTAGTTTCCTCGTAGGCCAACTTGGGCTTGTCCGGGTCCTGGAGGTAGGCGGCCAGGTACAGGTCGGCGAGTTTGACCTTGGCGTCGTCGTTGCCAGGCTGAAGTTGAATGGCGACGCGCAGGGCCAGCGCCGCCCGGTCCAGGTTTTCTTTCAACTCGAGTTCGGCCAAGCCGAGCCGGTAGGCGCACTCGCCGCAGTTATTATCATTGCGGAGCGCCTTGCGGAAGGCGATAGCGGCGTCGCGATAGCTGCGCCGTTCGAAATGCTGCTTCCCCTCATCCAAATAGCGGGTGCGGTGCACATCGCGCCTCAGGCCGCAGCCGGCGGAAGCAAGCAAGGAAACAGCGATCAGAAGTGGAAGAGATTTCATTACATTACTTCCAGGCGAGCGATCAGCCTTCGGCAATGTTCCAGGAACGAAGAACGCGGTGCTCAAGACCGCGCGCGGCGCCTACGCCAGCGCACCGCACCGAGCAGCACGGCAGCCACGGTGCCGAACAGGGCAATCGCTGCCGGCTCGGGGGCGGCAGTGAGGATGCGGATCTGGTCGTACGAGTTAGCCTCACCACTAGCCAGTCCCAGGCTAACGGTCAAGAACTTCCTGGTGGAGTCGAGCTGAACCCAATCAGCGGAGTCAGCAGCATCGAGGCCCCGGTCATCCGCCCACGACCGGGGATAGGCATATACGTTCGGGTGCCCGAGGTAATCCGAGGTTGTGAGGTAACGATAAACACCACCATACGTGGTGTTCAGTGCGATAACTCCAAGGACTGGGAAGTTGAATTCCAGGGTAAAGGATGGCGTAATGGCAGCACCACTCACCCACCGCGCGTGAATCAGGTAGCTGTTGATGAGGGTGCCGGCAGGGACGACTCCTGTCACATTGGTGAACGCGTATGGCGGATTGCTTGCGCTCGGCCCGTACTGCGTGCCGGCCAGCCAATTCGAGTTGGCAGGATCCAAGTTGACCGGCACATTGACGGGAGCGTAAACCTCCCGTTCCCGCCACAGCCAAACGCCCGTACTGGACGGCCAATTGATCAACTCGAAGTTAGGACTGGTAGTCAGATTCAGCTGGGACGCATAAGGGCCTGTCACGTTTACAAGATCGGGTACGACGGTATCAGCCTGAGCCACGGCCACGAAGACTAACCCCGCGAGAGCGAAGCGCAGAAACACCGACAACCGGAGATTCACCCGCATCGCGCAACCTCCTTCCCTGTAGTTAAGCACAAACTGGGGCCAGGGTCAAGAGAAGATCCAGGTTTGGTCAATGTTTTCAACTGAATGACGTTGGAGGACCATCGTCACTAACCGTCATACGGATGCTTGCAAAGCGGGCCATTGCACCCTTTTTTCCAGCGCCCGGCTCGCTTCGCGCGTTCCAGGGGTTTTCAATCGTCTGACGCACGCTGACAGCGACCGCCGGCGGCGGCCCGGCGACGGGCTTGGCGGGACCCCCTCGCGAGCACCAAGCCCAAGAGCGCCACGGCCACCGTCGCGAAAAGCACCACGGCGGCGGGCTCGGGCGTCGCGGTGAAGATGCGGAACTCGTCGTAGGAACCGGCGGTGGCCTGGAGGCTGAAGGTCAGCGTTTTCAGATCCGAGGAGACGCTAATGTAGTCATTCGCCTGGAAGCTGTCCATGGAACGGTACTCGCTGGTCGGGATGGGGTACGTCCGGGCCGGCAGCAGACCGAAGGAAGAGTCCGTTCCCCTAAGCCAGCGGTAGCTCCCCGACCGCACGGTATTCAGGGCGACGACCCCGATAATCGGAAACTCGAACGTGAGGGTGCCGTAGAGCTGGTTGACGGCGGTGCTGCGGTAGGAGTGCACCATGTAGCTGCGCACCTCCGTGCCTTCCGGGATCACGCCCTGCACCACCGTGAACGAGGTGTGGGAACTGTTGGGTCCGTAAACGTGGTCGGGCTGAAAATCGGGATCGGCAGTCAGGAGATTGACGGGCACGCCCCCGCTCCGGCTCAAATTGGGAGCGGTCCTGACCCTCTCCAGCCAGATCCTGTTCAGGTTAGGGGAGTAGCCTGCCAGATTGACGGGAACCGTGGAAGCCGCAGTGGGCGTGATCTGGCCGGTGACACTCACCAAGCCCGGGACCACGGTGTCTGCGCACACCAAAGACGCAGATCCTACGAGGACAAACATCAACGTGAGCCGATGCCACACGCCTGGCTCGGCGGGTGCGAACAACGTCGCCACCACACCTCCGTAAAAGGTTTATTACAGCATGGTGTGTGGCCGCAGTCAACCTAAAAACACGCTCTTAAGTCTGTTATCAAAGGTATGACAAATGACAGCGCACGGCGCCCTATCGAAAACTGATCGTGACCGAGTTCGAGTTACCCAGTTCGCTGGCTACCACTACCGCCACCGACTGCAACCCATCCGTGAGGGGCTTCGTGCCGTCAGCCTCACCCTGGACCGTGAACGGAATCGACGCCGTGAACAATCCCCCGTAGGCGGATGAGGCGCCGCTGCGATACCAGAGGGTGGCGGCGGACTCCACGTTGAAGGTCCACTTGGCGCTGGAGAGCTTGTAGCCCTCAGCCGCAGTGAACTCCAAGTCGAGCCTGGTCAGCGTCCTGCCGGTGGCGTATCCGGTGACAGCGAGCGTGAAACCATTGGCCGATTTCGCCTCCAACCGGCCCTCCAGCAGCCGAGGAGGCAACGCCGCGATGTTGACCGTCACTCCTGGCGCCGGCTGCGGCGTCAGATCCAGGCCCGCTTCAGTGACGATCGACGCCGCCATCCGAATCGTACTGGCCACCGTCCCGGTCTGGAAACGAACCTCGAGCGCGCCGTTGGAGAAAACGGCCCGGGTAGACCCCGCGGGGACAGTGAAGCTGATGCTCCGGCCGCCGGTGGAGAACTGCACCGCCGGATCGGCCACGAAGCTCTCCGAATCGATGGTTAGCGTCAGAACCCCTTTGAGCGGAAGCGCGTAGGGTTCTTCCAGCGCTATGCCGACGGCGGGCTGTTGCAAGGGTTCGAGCAGGCCCTTGGCGCCCTCGAAACGGACCCCTGGCAGGGGAGGCGGCGCCGTCCCGGACCCTGAGAGGAGGAAGTTCAAGGCGTCAATGCGCAGGGTGCCGGTGGCCGCGCCGATCGCGGCGGGGGTGAAGAAGATGGAAAACGCCACGCGCTGCCCGGCCGCGAGGTTCGCCGGCAGCGGAGGCAGGTCACCCAGCCTAAAGCCGGCTCCAGCGACTCCGATCCCGGTAACCGTAACGGGGCTGGCGCCCTCATTGGCTACGGTAAACCGGACTTCCGAAACCAGTCCCACCGCCACTGGGCTGAAGCCCACTGTACCGTTGGGCTGCAGCGTGGAGGTGGCTGCGCCGACGGTGTAGGAGTAGGTCAACCGGCTGCCCAGGACGTTCGCCTTCAGCTCGAAGGTGTCGTTGCCCACGCGCAGGCGACCGGTCACCTCGCCCGTCTGCGTAGGGGCGAACTTCAGGCCGAAGAACAGGGAACTGCCCTGCGCCAGCGTGGTGGGCAGGAAGGGGAGATCGGTGAGCTGGAAGCCGGGACCCAGCAGGTTGATGGCGGCGATCTGCCCCTCGCCGTTGCCGGTGTTGCGTACGCGGACCACAAAACTGCGGGTCTGGTCCAAAAAGGTGTCCGAGAGCTGCAAGGGCTGGTTGGGCGCCAGAGGCCGGACGGTATTCCCTTCAATGAGCTCGTAGAGGAAAGTGGGACCGACGGCGGAGCCTTGCACGGCCACCTGGATGGTGCGGTCCTCGAGGGTCACCTGAAGGGTGGCGGAAGCGGTACCGATCTGTTGCGGGCTGTAGCGGACGATAACGCGGAGTTCGCTCTTCCCGCTTAAATACCCGGGCAGCAAAGGCAGGCCGAGGAGCTGGAAGTCGGCAGAGCCGGTCATAGTCATGGCCTTGATGGTGGCCGGGCCGCTGCCGCTGTTCACCACGACCACCGCCGTGGACGTGCTGCTGGCCACGCGGGTCTCGGGTAACAGTATGGTGCCGTCGGGCGACAGGGGAATCACGTTGGAGTCCGTCTGGAGGACGTAGGCGAGAGCAATCTCGGGCGCCACCCCCACCAGGTTGAACACCAGGGTACTCTGGGTGATCGTCACCCCGGGTATGACCTCGGTGTAAGCGATTTGCAGGATGGCGGTCGCGCGGGCGCTGCTCGTGGGCAGGAAGCGCACCCTGCATTTGAATTCCTGCCCGAGCGCCAGGGTCACGGGTGTGCTCGAGAGGCCGGTGGCCGAGAAGTCCGAAGGCCCGAACACATCTATGCGGGTCACGAAGGCGGTGCCCGTACCCCGATAGGTGGCGGTTATGATGGCATCCAGCGATTTGCCGATGGCGATGGCCGGCATAGTGATGGTCGCGCCGCTCGAAACCGGAGTGACGCTGGTTCCCTGCTGGATGAGCAACACGAACGGAAGCTCGCTTTCGGCCGCCAGGAAACCGGGCAGAACGCCGGATAGAAGGGCAAGAATCAGCAATCGATCACGCCAATGCATGAGTGTTTAATCCTGTTCAGAAGCCGGTACGAAATAGACCGCCGGAGCAGATCTGGCATCCAGCAGGAACAGCGGCTCGCCACGCCTGCTCCCCGAATTCAACAGGAACAGCGCGTTCCCGCTTAGCGGCTGGAGGAGCGAAGGCGCCGCCTCCAGCGGAACCTCGGCCGTCAGGATGCGCGTGGAAACGTCGTAAACCCGCACGCTGCGAGAGGACCTGTCAGCCAGGAGGAGGCGCTGTCCGTCCGCCGAAACTGCGATCCCGACCGGGTCCGCGACGCCGTCGCGCGCTTCCAGGAGCGTTACCACTCCACCCGGCGGAAAGTTGTGCACCGCCAGAACGCGGCGGCTGTGGCGATCGACTGCGTAGAGTGTGCGTCCATCCGCCGGGAAGAAAACTGCGCCAGGGTCGGCCATCCAGGCCACCTCGAGGGGCGGGCCGTCCGCCGGAATCAGATAGAGGCCTCCGGAAATTTCGCCGCGGACTCCCAATACAATCCGCTCGGCGCCGTGGCTGGTGGCGATCAGGGTGACACTCCCGCCGGGGAAAGAGACTTCCATCGGGGGGGCAGCCACCGGGGCGCCATCCAGGCCGGCGATGCGTTGCAGCCAGCCTCGGGCGGAGGAGTAAAGCGCCAGAGCGGAGGAGTCCTGCGCCCAGGCGGCGCGGTCGGCATCCTGAAGAACGTCCGGGAGCGGGAGCACGGCGGGTTGGAGGCGATCGAGGTCCGTCAGCAGGAGCGCCTGCCCGTCCTTCACCGCGAGCGCCATCTTGCCGCTGGGTGCGACCGAGGCGAAGTGAACGCCGGCCACCAGAGCCCCGCCCAGGTACGCGGCGCCGGGAACACCCAGAAGGGGGCGCAAGCTGCGCGTCGGGGCGTCGTAGATGACGCCGCAGACGGGACCGCCGAGCTGTACCTGCTGCGCAGGGAGCAGGAAGGCCGGCAGGAGCAGGCAGGCGCCAGGGAACCTGCGAAGCACGTACGAAATCCCGTGGAAAGCACCGCTGCTCATCGTGGCCCCCCGATGGTGACCGTGCCCGGAGCAAGACTAATCTCGCGCGGGCCGGGAGGGAGAGTCTTATCCCCCCGATTGGTCCAGTAGTAGCCGGCGCCAGCGCCGCCGGCCGCCAGCAGGCCCACCAGGATCCACACCACCTTGCCTCGGCCTTTCTTCCTGACTTGCTCGGCGGCGTACTGCTCGGTGGAGTTGGTTTGGGTGATCCTCGCGCGGCCCAAGCGGTTCCCAGCGCGTGCGGTCACCTCGATGCGAAAACGTCCGGTGCGATCATTGGGCACGTAAGCAGCCACCGTGGCCTGGCCCTGGTAGTTCGTTCTGGCGGTGTGACTCAACTGCCGGCCCGCGAAGTAGCCGCCGGGGCCGCTGGGGGGAAGCTGAAAGAGCACCTCGGCGCCTTCCAGGGGGCGGTCGTTTTCGTCCCGGACCTCGACCACGGGCGCTACGGCCAGACCCGCCCGGATGTTGTTGACCGCCCCCTCGCCGTCCAGGACAAAGACCTTGAGCGTCTCGACAGTTGGGGCGGGCGTCGTCTTGGCCGGGGCCGGGGGAGGCGGAGTCTTGGACGCGGCCGGGGCAGGCGGCGTCTGGGGCGCAGCCGGGGTCTGGGCGGCGGTCAGGGTCTCGGAGAAGAGCGCCCCGACGAGCAAAAGCGACAGCAGGCTTTGAAACGACAAGAAGGCCTCCTTCTGTTTGAACCTAAGCTGAGTGCCGGCGGTTCATCCAGTACCGGGCAGCGGCGCCGGCGTTGCCAGTGGCATGCGGGCTCGCAGGAGCGGCACCACCGCCTGCGCGAATTCCACGGCGCTCCGTTCGGCCGCGGAGTCGCCATCGGCCCCCACCGGCACCACCACGCGCACCAGGGCCGTGTCGCTGCGGTTGTAGCGCATGGCGTCCAGCACCAGCCAGATCTTGGCCTCGTACTCGCTGGCGATGACCCGCCGCGCGGTCTGATACCAGTACAGGACCACACTCCGGGCGTTTTCCTTGGCCACCACGTACCGGTTCACGGTGAGCGGCGCGGGGTCTCCCGGAACGCTGATCGAGATGTAACCCGCGCGGCTGGGCACCCATCCCCGGCCGGGCAGGCAGTTGCGGGGCGAGTGCGGGGAGTGTCCCGTGCGCTGCGTCCTGAAGTAGGCGATGAAAAGGTCCGCCCAGCGGCCGCCCGAGGACCTGGCGTACATGCGCATCACGTAGTCGTCGGGGTGGACGATCTCGAGGTTGTACGAATCCAGCGGCCGGTCCTCCACCAACTCCCAGCCGGCGAACTCCTCCGGAATCTGGCGGAGCGGCGCGGCTTCCGTCACCTCCTCGCGCCGGTTGACTAGATGGAACGCCGCCGCCTGCAGCAGCAGGATGGCGGTGACGAGGTGCACAGCGCGGGAATGCAGGAATCTGGTGAGCGCGCTCATCGCCGGAAACAGAGCGAGACCACCTTGTGGATCACCATCAACATTCCAATGGCCACCACGAAAATGATCCAGCCCGAAAAGCCATGAAGGAAACCCTGGGCCAGCTTCACGTCGTGTTCACCCACTATGCCCGTCAGCACGACGCGTGAGCAGTTGGCGATCACCGCCACCGGGATGGTGGCCACCAGCATCACCCACCGCATCCAGACCTTTGGGTGGAAGAAATAGGCGTAGGCCAGGCTGAAAAACGATAGCGAGAACAGCGCCCGGATACCGTCGCAGGCCTCCACCACCGAGATCTGCTGTCCCGCCAGCTCCAGGATGTTGCCCTCCCGCAGCACCGTGTAACCGAGCACCTCCAGGCCAACTTCGGCCAAGCGGCTGGCCAGCAGTTGGAGCGGAAAGGTGACCTGCTTGTAGATGATTCCCGGAATCGGAATCATGAACCACAGCAGCAGCAGCGGGAAGGCCAGGATGCGGACCACGCGGGTTCCGGCAAAATACCAGGTCACGCCGTACAGCGAGATCATGAAGGCCGCGCGCTGCACGAAGATCTCGGCGCCCAGCGCGCCCAGGCAGGCCTGAGCCGCGCCCCAGGCGATCAACAGCAAGCCCCAGCGGCTGCGGCGAACCGGCTGGGCCAGCAGCTCCTCCCGCCGCTCCCAGACGATGTAGCCGGCGATGAGCGGCACGAACAGCCCGTGGCCCATGTCGTCGCTGGCATGCCACTGGTGGGTGATGTTGTCCAGCACCGGGGCGTAGCAGACTACCAGCAGGACGCCGAACCAGAGAAGGTAAGGCCAGGGGAAGCGGGGCGCCTCGATAGCAGAGAGGGCCGGCGCAGTGACCGGGCTGGGAATCGATGGCATGGCCTACTCCGCCAAGCTCGCTGCTGTAGGACCTTGCTCTCCGGTCACGTCAGTCCTAACCTGCCGCGCCGTTCTCGGCGGTGCTTACGGGTCCGGGTGCCGGGCGGTTCTTTCTCAGCCAAGAATCCAGTAGCAGGGCCGCGCCTACGTAAACGCCTGGCTGGCTGGGATAGAGGTACCGCGGTTCGGCGTAGACCAGACTGCTGAAGATTACAAGGCTCAGCCAGGGCGCCCACACTCCCCATTGTTCACCTAGCCTGCGGCGGCACTTCCAGCACCAGACGAGCAATAAAACGGTGGCAATCCAAAAGCTCACATTCAAAATCCCATGTATGACGTAGAAGCCTGCCGAACCGCGGAGCGGCCCCAGACGGAAGTTGGCTGGCGAAGATGAATGTGCACTCCAGACGTGGAGGTAAAACACGCGCAGCAGGGCCATTCGAAGCCGCAGTAACGGCCTGCTCAGGAAGTCGCCTGCGACCCAGCGCAGGCGCAGGTAGGCGGCATCCATGCCCCTCCGCTTGGCTTCGTTCACGATCGAACCATTGGTCCTTTCCCACGCCCCGTAGTCGGCGCTCCCGACCCTGAATTTGTCATCCCAATACCGCCAATCGAAAGGCTCGTTTCTAAGTTGGAAACTGCCGTGAAGCGCCACCCATGCAAGAGTCCCTGTCTGGTTGCTACTGCCCGAGCGACCCAACTTGATCAGTTGAAATACCAACACCAGCAGTACGGCTGTTAAGCCGGCGACCACCAAGGTGGTTTTTCGAATCTTGTGACCTGGGTCATTCGGCCAGAGTCTGGGAACGAGCGCGACCACTGCAATCAGTATCACTAGCAGTGCAGCATTTGGCCGGCAGGCAACGAGGCCTGCACAACCTAGAACGGCCAGCGCAGCGCCTCCGGAGAGGTTGCCATGTTTGGCGTTAGAGAGCCGGGCCCAACCATAGATCGCCAGAGCGCAGCCTAAGTAGGCGGGCGGCTCCGCCGAAATGCCCAACGCATAGTACGGCCCGAGCGGATTTAGTGCCAGCAGGTAGACTGCGACCGCCCCGGCTGCCGGGCCAGCCACGAGGGAAGCCGCGCGCCAGATGAGCACCAGCGAAGCTAGGAGAGCCAGAACGTTCAATGAGACCCCAGCGGTATACTGCGCCTGCTCGGAGGGCTGGGAAGCGACTCGGGATGCGAGGAGGTAGGCTGCGGCGTAATACAAAACGGGACCGGGGGCGTGGCGAATTTGCACCATGTGCCAGTCTGCATCGCCCCGCAACGCCGCAACGAGAAGCGCGGCATCCTCGTGAAACCATCGGTCTCCGAAGGGCTTGGGCCGCAGGGGCGTGGCGAGCAGCGCCACTATCTGCGCAGCCGCCGCTATGAACACGGCCCAGCGCACCAAATGATCCAGGAAGCGCCGTTGCATCATCATCAAGTTCTCACACAGGGCAGACGGAGCGTGCCGGGATGTCGCCTGCGGTAGCCCCATCGAACGATTCGACAAAAGGGGAAGCGGCGAGCCTCAACAGCAGAGGGGGCCGGCGCAGTGACCGGGCCTGGAATCGATGGCATGGCCTACTTAATGGATACCGTTACCGGATTGGCGGGCTGATTGTCGATGCTCACAACCACATCCGCCCGGCCGCGCCCGGCCAGACTGCGCGGTAGCCGGACGTTGACCTGGTCCAGCCCGGGGTAGTCGGGCTGCGGACCGGCGTAAAGAACCGCGGCGGGCTCGCCGCCCACGGTGACGCTCACCGAAGCCAGCTCGCGCCGGCCGCGGATGCCGGTGCCGTAAAGCACCAGGATCACCTGATCGGAGGCCGCGCCCAAGTCGATGGGCAGGGGAACGCAGCTTGCGGGAGCGGCGCCACATTGAAACACGGGCACAGCGGTCTGCGAACCGTCCGCCGCCACGCGCACCGCCTGTGCAGCCGGAACGCCGCGGCCATCGCCGTTCGCGGTGAAAAAGCCCGGGGCCGCGCCCTGGAGGGCGACGACGTCATCACCCACCACCGTATTCCTCAGGCTGACGGTTAGCAGCGCCGGGCCAATGGCGGCTTGAGCCGGAATCAGGTAGTTGACCTGCCGGGGAGAAACCGAAAACAGGGGCGCCAGCCGCTCCGCGCCCGAGGTATCCCGGAGCCGGATGGTGGTTCCGGCCAGTTCGGTCGGCAGAGGCGCGGCCGCGGCGCGGGTCTCAGCGGCCAGGCCGTCACCGAAGCTGGCGGCGATCGAGTCAACGGCCACGGGAGGCGCCTTGTAACTGGCGGCAGAGACGGTCGAAAGCCGCGGCGCTTTGGTCACCGTCAGGACGAACACGCCGAACTCGGGGAAGGTGGCCGGCTCGATTGGCTTGTCATATCCGATTGGCTTGGCGATGGTCCAGCCCTTCATCGGGACACGGATCGGCTTGTCCTCGTACACCCCAGTGACGGTCTCTTCGAAGTAGTTCTGCGCGTTCCGCAGCTCGTAGCGATCTCCCTTCCGCAGGTTCATCACCGAGACATCCACATCGACGAAGTCCTGGAGCCGCCAGTTGTAGATCACGATGTGAGCGCGGTTCGGCTCGAACTCGTTGCGTCGGACGAAGATGTGTGTCGCGTTCGGGCGGCCTTCAGGCACGAGCAAATGCACGCCCTTCAGATCGAACCCGAACTTTTCTCTCCAAGCCCTGAGGGTCAGCTCCTCGCGGTAATCGCCTTCCGCATACCACGCCCAAATGATGCCGTTTTGCCCCGAGATGTACGTATTTTCCTCGAAACCATAGGTCTGCGGTTGTCCGGGCCGGATCGGCCCGACATCAACAACCACCGCCCGCGTGCTTCTCCGAAAGATGTTCCTACGGGCGTAGACCTTCTCCCACCACCAGAAATGGACGCCGTTGGCGAAATAGTTGTCTAGCAAGTAAAGATCCTTGTTCGCTCGGTTTGTATAATGGAACTCAGCGTCGTTCCCGTAGATGTAGTTTTCCCTCAGTTCGACGTTCTCCACCGGTGCGTCGCCGCCGATCAGGAAGCGGTCGTTGAAATGGACGTTACCTTGGAGCCTGTAGTTCTTGAGTGAGGCCGCTGACGAGCCGTAGAGCTGCATGCCGTTGCCGAACTGGTTGAAGATGATGTTCTCGCGGATCAGCTTGGTGCCCGTCTCGTTCTGGGTGTAGATGGCATGCCCATGGCCACGGTCGGGCCCCACCCAGCCGTTGTTGTAGATAATGCAGCCGTAGATCTCGGAGTTGACAGCGGGATTCCAGAACCCGAAGGCGCCGCCGGCATCGTGCACGATCAGGTTGATCAACTTGACATTCGGACCGAATACGTTGATCCCCATCCCCGGGCCGCCGGGAGGGCCAGAGCCCTTGGTTTCAAACACGCGAACGGTGAGGGAGTTCATCACCTCGAAGCCCCAATACCAGGCCCAGGCGCCGTTGACGGTGAGCGGAGGGTTGCTACCGCCTTCCTTGCCGTCCAAGATGGCTTGCTCGCCGGGGTATTGCCTCACGACGATCGGGGCGTCGGGCGCTCCGGTGAGTTTGCTGGTGAACGCCCCGCGGTACGTGCCCCCACGTAACCAGATGGTGTCCATGGGCTTGACCGCCTTCGGGTGTGCCAGCGCCGTAGCCAGGTTCCAGGGCGCCTCGATGCTGCCGTTGCCCGACGGCCGACCCTCGGGAGAGACGTAGAACTCGGCCGCTCGGAGCACCCCGCATGCCATCGAACCCAGGAGTGCGATGGACCACAGCCAAGCCCGCCCGCGTCCTCCCTTGGCGAGTAGAATCACCGTAGTTTCCATTGCGACATCCCTCACCGCCGTCTTCCGAAAAGGCGGCGTCCACGTTTCCGCGTTAGTTGAACAAGCTGCTCCAGCCAGTCCGCCAAACGGGTCACCGCACCCCACTGCTCAAAGTGTTCGAGGAAACGGCTCCTTGCCGCAGTTCCCATCCCGTCTGCCAGTTGCGGATTCGCCAGCAGCAAGCTGAGCTTCTCCGCCAGCGCTTGCGGATCTTCAGGCGGAACCAGGAACCCATCGACGCCATCTCTGATGATTTCCGGGATGCCGCCGACCTTCGACGCAACCACCGGAGTGCCAACGCTCATTGATTCTATGGCGACCAAGGGGCAAGCATCGCTCCGGCTCGCGAGGACCTTCGCAACCGCGCCGGCCATTCGTCTCATCACCTCGTTGTGGCTCACACAGCCTGCGAAATGGCAGTGAGCCTTCACGCCGAGGCTCTCGGCAAGCCCCTCGCACACGAGTCGCGTCGGGCCGTCTCCAAGAAACTCGACACGCACATCAGGAAACTCGTCCTTGAGCATCGCAACGGCTCTGATCAGGACATCCTGCCCTTTGCTAGGATCAAACCGGGCAGCGCAGGTGAACCTGGTCCGGGAGCGCGATTCGCGCGGGCATTCACCGAGGCCGCCGGGCAACGGATCGCCGAGTGAATTGTAAGACACCACCGTCCTGGCCCGCCTGAGGATTCTTAGCGGATCGCGCTGAAGCTCCTCAGCGAGTGCATTAGCAACAGCGACCAGATGCGTGGAGAGGGCGTAAACCAACGACTTCCTGACCTGGAGCCATTGCCACTTCCAGGGCGGGAGGCGGCTGTCGAGTGCGAGTTGGGACCTCAAAGTGTGGCACCATGCAATCCGGACAGGGACTGCGGTCAGCCAGCCCGTCAGGATCATGACGTTCGTGGAGGCGAAGTTTGCGATCAGGCAGTCGGGCCGGTACCGCTGGATCAACCTGAGAAGGAACACGGCATCCCGGAGCTTGGTCGGCCGCCGGGACGGCCACGTGTAAACCGCGGGGTTCCCCTGGTGGTCCTCAACGTCTTTCCTTTGGCCATCGACAAGTAGGATAGCCCGATGACCCCGGTGCGCCAGTTCTGAGGCGAGAGCACAAAACTGCTGGGGGACTGCCGCATCCCCCCAACTGGTGCCGATGAAATAGCAGTTTCGCATCAGCGTCCGTCGGCGCGGGTCAGCGGATTGAATCCCGGCAGGCAGGGCAGCAATCCGCACCGTCTCAGGCTTTTTTCAACAGCCTTCACGGCGCCCAATCGGCTCTCGTGCAGGCATAGCCAGTTGGCTGCTTTGGCCATCGGACAGACGGCGGGCTTCTTCAGCCCTAATCGCGAGACGCGATATGCCTCGTACGACAGGTTCGCCAGTTCTATGCACAGGTCCCCTATCCGGTACCCCCCGCGCGCCAACAACTGCGGCGAAGCTTCCAGGACCAAGGCGGGCCGGTATCTGGACAGGTAGGCTCTGCCTCCTCGCAGGATGGCTGGCTCCGAGCCTTCGGCGTCAACGAAAACCAGCCGCGCAGGTCCGATCTCTTCCCCGAGGCTATCCAGCGTGACGCATTTCACCTGGATGGTCCGGACACCCCGAGGGTCGCCCTGGCAGAGAACATACCCGGCTCCAGAGGCGTGCTGGTTGGGAGGAACGGCGAAAGCAGTGGTTCCCACCCGGTCTGCCACTGCCAGCGGCAACACGGTCACGTTCCGTTGTCCATTGAGCCGCAAGGTGCTCTTCAAAGCCGCCACGTTCGACGGCAGCGGTTCGAAGGCAAAGACCTTGCCACCTGGACCTACGATGTCGGCAAATCCTACCGTTTCCGTCCCCACGTTCGCGCCAATCTCGACAACCACATCTCCCTTCGAACACAGGGCCAGCGCTATAGCCCAGTTGCGCCACTCGTAATATCCGTGAACGCAGAACCGATAGCCGTGGAGATCTCCGGTGGCGCTTTTCAGCAGTGAACCTGTTTGGGCGGCGACCACGAATTGGTGGTCGTCTTCAAATGCTTGCCTCTGGGGGTAGATCCAATGACGTAATCTCTGCGCCACGATCGGCGGCACCGGCCGGCACAGGAGCTGGGCTATTGTAAGGCGCAAGGGCTTGCGACGTTGCTCAGGGCACGGCGGCAGACCGAGGGTTTTCCCGCACCCACCACTTGTCATTACTTGGCCTCCCGGACGACCTCTTGCAGCCAGTGCGCCATTTGCGCGGCCACCTTCTCGAGCAAATAGTGCGCCATAAAGCGCTCTCGGGCATTGGCCCGCATCTGTTGTTGCAGTTCCGGGTGCCTGATGAGGTGGTGTATCCTGTCCGCCAGGGCCTCTGGATCCTGGGCGGGAACCAGGAAACCGTCCACTTCGTTACGGATGATTTCCGGAATTCCCCCAACGCGCGAGGCAATGACGGGGGTTCCTACGGCCAAGGATTCGACGACCACCACGCCGAAAGCTTCATCCAGACTGGGCAATACCGTGGCGGTGGCGGCCCGCATTCTCTTCAACACTTCATGGTGAGGCAACATCCCACTGAAGTTGCACTGGTCGCTGACCCCAAGATGGCCTGCGAGCTGCTGGTATCTCTCGAGACAAGGACCTGCGCCAACAAACTCCGTCAAAACCTTCGTCCCTGACGCCCCAAGGAGCGCGAGTGCGCGGATCAGGGTGTCTTGCCCCTTGGAGGGAGCCAGCCGCGCGACACATACCAGGCGCACGGCATTGCCCGACGGGGAAGCGTCCCCATCGCCGAGGTCTGGCAGCGGATCCGCCATTCCACGAGGAACCACCACGCACTTGCGCTCGGGCAAGCCCAGCGAGCACTGGAAGTCGTTCGCAAGAGCATGAGAGGGAAAAGCAATGTGGCTCGCAGCCCTGTAAACCATTCGTTTCCTGCGTCGGAGATACCGGGCTCTGAAGCCGATTCCCTTGTCAAGTTCGCTCTGCCGTAATGTCGTGTGGCCTAAGCAGACCCGGACCGGGACGTGACACGCCCACCCCAGCAGCATCATCAAGTTCGTGGGCGCGTAGTCGGCCACCAAGCAATCCGGCCGGTACTCCCGGATCAGGTTCCACAGAAACCGAGCATCGCGGAGATGAACGGGCCGGTCGGAAGGCCAGCGGCGCAGTTCGAGATTGCTGTGGTTCTCGCTTGTACTGCGACACCTCGATGGGACAAGCAATACAACCCTGTGGCCGGCTTCCATCAGGAGATGACGAACGGCCCTGTGGAAGGATGGGATGGGACTGGTCCCCAGCCCGGTGCCGAAGAAATAGGAATGTCGCACTTCAGTGCTCTCCTTTCAGCACACCTGCTATCGGTCCCGCGCCCAGTCGCCGTTGATGGCGAGTGTGGGACCGCCCTTGCCTTCCGCGCCGTCCAGAACGGCGCGCTCACCGGGATATTACCTGACCACGATGGGCGCGTCTTGGGCACCCTTGAGGTTACTCACGAACCGACCGCGGTAGGTGCCCCCGCGCACCCAGATAGTGTCCATGGGCTTGACGCGCTTGGGGTGCGCCAAGGCTGTGGCCAGATCCCACGGCGCCTCCATGCTCCCATCGCCCGAAGGACGGCCCGCCGGAGAAACGTAGAACTCGCCGGCCGTCGCGAGAAACGCTAGCAGCGCGATGAGCACGCCACACCTAACCGGCTGTCGCAAACGCATGTTCCTCCAGTACGCTGTCATAGACGCTGCATACCCTGCCCATGACTGCTTCGGCGCTGTAAACCCCGTGGACGCGGCAGCGGAGTGCCTCGCCCAGCGAAGCTCTCAGTTCGGCAGATCGCAGCAAGCGCAGCAGCGCTTCGGCCAGCTCGTCGGGACGGCGCGGGGCCACCAGGAGTCCGGCCTGGCCTTGGTCCAGCACCTCGGGGCAGTCGCCCACCCGTGTCGCCACCGCGGGCAACCCGGCCATCCCGTACTCCAGCAGAGCGAGGGGCAGACCCTCGCTGGCCGAACTCAGCACCCCGATGTCACACTCCCGGAGGATGTCTGGCACGTCCGTCCTTTCCCCCAGGAGGGTCACGTGGCCACCCAAACCGAGCGCGGCGATTTCCCCGCGGACCGAGTCCGCGTACTGCCGGTCCCTGTTCCCGCCCACCAGAAGAAGATGAGCTTCCGGCGCCTGCCTCGCCGCCAAGGCCATGGCTCGGAGCAGGGTGGGCTGATCTTTCTGGGCACGGAGACTGGCTACGTGAACGATGCGCGCCCCCCTGGAGCCTGGCAACTCGGGCCTCCGTCCTGAATCCGTAGCGGTCTCGACGAAGTTGGGGATATGCCAGACCCGCGCGGGAGAAAACCTGAGACGCCGCCTCGACCAGTCCGCCAAGGGTTGGTTGACCGCGATGATGCCCTTCACCCGGCGGGCAACCAGCCGGTAGAGCACCGGAAAACGGCCTCGCATGGCAAGTCTTCCGGCATGGATGTGCCAGATGACGGTAGCACCCGGGGCAAACACCGACGATGCCGCGGCGATGAACACAGATGTCGAGTGGGCGTGAAGGACCCGGATCCGCTGTTCGCGAATGAATCGCGCCAGACGCCAGACGGCGCGAAGGTCGAACCGGTGACGCCGGTTGAGATGCCACTGTGTAACGTGCGCGCCGACCATCTTGCCCAGGGGGCCGGTGCGGCGCGTGGCGCACAGGTAGGCCCGGTAGCAATCCGCGGGAAGATGGTTCGCCAGCGCGACAGCCATCCGTTCCGCGCCGCCGGCCTCCAGGGTGTCCACAATCTGCATGACGCCAATCGGGCTCATCGACCCGTCTCTGCCACCCCTGCTCTGACCTGCACGGGGCGTGACTGCAAAGGCTCGCCCCATCGCGCCGACAACAGCGCCCGCAGGGCTTCCCGCAGTCCCTCGAGCGTATGCCGCTGGGCCCACTCGGCAGCCCGCGTGCGCATACCGCGGCACCCTTCCGGATCCTGGACCACTCTCCGCAAAGCTGCCGCCAATGCGTTGGCATCGCCCGGAGGAACCGCAATCCCGCGGCCCTCGCCCAGCATCCGCGACAGCAGCCCACGGTCAGAGCCGATGCACACCACTCCAAAGGCCATGGCCTCCACGACGGCTTTGGGCCACCCTTCCGTCTGGGAGGGCAGCACCAGCACGGATGCGGCTTCATAGAAGCCCAGAACCTGATCGAAGTCCACTGCCCCGTGGAAGCGGACGCAGTCCTCGACGTGCAACGAGCGGCTGAGCTCCTCCAGGCGTGACCTCTCGGGACCCCCACCCACGATGTCGCACTGAACGCCCACGGCCTCCCGCTGCAGCTCAGCGACTGCCTCCAGTACCACGTCCACATTCTTGGCTCTGGAGAGCCGGCCCACGTAAAGCGCGCGAAGGGACCCCGTCCGGTTTCTCGCCTCGGCGGCGTGGCGGGCGCGCGCCATCTGCTCATCGGTCAGCACAGAAGCGAAAAAGGGGACCACGTGCTTCGGCTGCGCGGGCCATTCTCCGTAGACAATGACCACGCCGTCCTTCCACCAGAACGAGCGCAACAGCCCGCGTTGCAGCCGCACCGTCCAGGGCTCCCCGGGATAACCGTTCCACTGACCGGCGTACTTGGCCACCAGGCGGCGCGAGAAGAGCGGCGCCAGAATCGCTCCCAGAAGCCCCATGTTGCCGGGACAGCGCACGTGGATGGCGTCCGCCTGCCGCATGGCCCGGTACAAGCCCGACACCAGCACTGGGAGCGCCAGAATCTGCGCTGCCTTGGCCTGAAGCGTTGTTCCGCCCGTTTCCCGCTGCGGCGCCACGCTGATGTTGGAGCGAGTGAAGGCCAAGCAATCTCCCGGGGGCGCCGCGTCCCGGCACGGTGCGGCGATGACCACCTTGGGAAACAGGTCCGCCCAGATATCGACCTCCCGGGCGTACGGCCCGTACGCATAGAGCCGCCCCGCGTGCCGGTAATGGCGTACGTGGGAGACGATCAGTAGGTTCTCAACGGGCCGCGCCATCGCGTTTCCAGCACTCGGCACAGCGGCGGTAGAAATCCAGATTCCGTCCGACTAGCACGTCTACCGGGAAGTGTTCCACCGCCCGCTGCCGCGCGGCAGCGCCCAGCCTCCGCCGCAGTTCAGGCGCCTTGAGAAGCTGAATGACTTTCTCGGCGATCGCCTCCGGGTGGTGCGGATTGCACAGCAACCCGGAAACGCCGTCTTCGATGACTTCCGGCCCGGGGCCGGTATTGGAAGCGACGACGGCCTTGCCCATTGCCATGGCTTCCAGCCACGCCACCGGAAGGGCTTCCATGTGCGAGGGGTAGACGCAAACAGCGGCCCGGGCCAGGAGTTGCCAAAGCCGGTCGTGCTCCACGGCGCCTTGAAACACGATCCGCTCTTGCAGGTCCGCCGGAATCAGCCCCCGCAGATACTCCGTGAACGAGCGCCCGGACTCCCGGTCGCGCCAGTCCCGGCCCACTACCAGGAGGTGCGCCTCCGGCGCCGCCTGTGCAATCGCGGGCATGGCCTGGATCAACTGGCGGATGCCTTTCTTCTCGCACACGGTGCCGACAAACACGATCAAACCGGCTTCTTCAGGAATCTCCGGGCGCGAACGGAAGACCGAAGTATCGACCGGGTTCGGCAGGATCTCGATGGGCCTGTTGCCCAGCTCGAGCAACTGCCGGGTAGTCTCGGCCACGAACCGGCTCACGGCGCACACGTGATCGGCCGTCCGGAAGGATCGGCGTTCCTGCCAGCTCCGCCAGGGGGCCGGCCGCTTGCCTAGGGTAACAGCGAAGAAATGGTGTCCTCCGTTCATCCGGATGACCTTTGCGGCCGAAAACGAGCGCGACAGGACCGCCAAGCTCAACTCGGGCCCTTCAATGAGGTCAATCGGCGTGTCTCGATGGATTCGCCGGAGAGCGCGACGCACCCGCCAGCCGTTCACCACGAAGCCGGTGCGCGGGATCCTGGACCGCGGCAGCCGCACCACCGCCACGCCCTGGTCCTCCTCAATGCCTGCTCGCTCCGGCGGACATACACCGACAACGGTGGCTCCATGGCCTCTGTTGACCAGCGCGCGCGCCAAAGTCTGGGTAAACGACCCCACCCCGCCGTGCGGTCCTGGGGGATATTCGTGGCAGAGAAAACAGATGTGCACTAGCGTCTGAGCGCGATACGCTGCAAGGTCTCGACAATTCTCCGGCTGGATTGCCCAAGCGGCACCCCCACCTCCAGCTCCACCAGCTTGCGGCGCCCTTCGCGATCCAAGGAGGGATCTTCCAGATACGCGTTAACGTGGTCGGCCAGCTCATCCGGGGAGCGGGCGAATCGTGCCGCACCCAGCTCGACGACGGGACGATAGTGCTCGAACCGGTAGAAGAACTCCCACAGCGGCCGCCCGTGCGGGGGCGGCGAGGCCAGATCGAAGGCAATGTTCACCACCGGCTTGGCGTGAATCGCAAAGTCCAGGGTCATGGTGGACGCCATGTTGATGTTCAGATCAGCGTGCTGCGTCAGGTTGGCCAGGAACTGGACGTCCTCAGGAAGAGGGATCACTCTCGACCAGTCCCCGGCCACCGTGTGGACCCACGCGGGCTGGGCGAAAATCATCTCCGGGAAATCACGGCGAACCGCATCGTAGCGCCGTCCGTCGTCCACCGGCGCGGGTCGGACCAACACCCGGGGACTCCTCCGAATTCTGCCGGAACGAACCAGCTCCATGAGGATTCGCACGTGCTCCGGGTCTTCCGGGCAGGTCCCGTGATCGCCGCCCGAATAGCAGATCAGGGGCTTGGATGGATCGGCCCCTACCCGGGCGAAGAACTCCTCCCGGGTCCACAGCAGGGCCGGATCCGCATACGGGTCGAACTGGGGGGTCCCCACGATGTGCACGCGCTCCGATGAGACATCCGGATAGTGCCGCAGCAACTCCCGGCGCATGTGGTCACTCCAGACCAGGTAGTGATCGAAAGGAGCGGCGATGCGGCCCTTGCTGGTCAAGTTGTCCCAGCTAAAGATGAACGTGGCGGTGGGGATTCCCAACGACCGCGCCGCCAGAACCGCCGGCAGCACGATCGGCGGCCGCTGGTGGGAACAGAAGAGTACCGAGGGCTGGGTCTGCTGGAAGAGCCGCCTGTAATGCGTCACCTCCGGCAGCCGCCCCACGGCCCAGCAATGCGCCCGGTCCAGCACTCGGATCCGAGCAGGCCCCGCACTTGCCCACCCGATCACCCTGGCGCAGCGATGGACAGCACGGGTCCGCCACGAACCTCCCGGCTTCTTGCGGCGCACCTGCCGCATGGATTGCGTGTTCGCCCAGTACATCTGCGCGTAGGCCAGAGAGTACCGCAATGTGAATGAAAGCGGCGTCTCGTGGTACTGAATGAACGGCTCCCAGGCCGTGTTCCCATCCGCGCACGCGCGGTATGTGTCCAGCAGCTCATCGGGCACCACGTGGCAGATTGTGGCCCGGGCCCGCCGGATCAGTTCGGGTAGAAAGCCTCCCAGCACGCAGTTCCGGACACCCACACCGTCGGGCAAGAGCACCGCTGCGTGGAACGGATCTCTAAAGCCGCGATCCGATGGCATCGGTTCTCCCGGCAAACTCAGGCCCCCTTTCCCGCCGGCGCGAGCGAGGCGAGGGCTTCATCCAGAAGGGCGATGGCCTGGTCGGGCTGCCGCGAGAAGTCGATCTCGAAAAGCTTCTCGTGAGCCTTCAGTTGATCAGAACCCAAGAACCACCATTGCAGCCGAAGCAGGCGCTCGACGACGGCGTCCGGAAAGCGCATGCGGAGCGTCCGCGCGGGATTGCCGGCCATGATCGCGTAGGGCGGCACGGATTTGGTCACCACGGCTCCGGCGGCCACGACGGCGCCCGACCCGATCCGGACTCCCCGAAGAATGACCGCACCATGTCCGACCCACACATCGTGCTCTATGCAGACTGTCTCCGCGCGTCCGTACGACCACAACTTGCCGTCAAGCAGGTTCCGGTTGACGTAAGTGCTGATGTGGGAAGTGGGATGGTCCCTCCCGTATACGCCCACCGCGGGCGCAAACTGGCAGTAGTTGCCCACCGAGATCGGTCCATTGAAATAGCAGTTCACGCCGATGGTGGTGCCGTATCCAACGACCACCTTGCCAGCAAAGATCGTGCCGCGCCCGACCGCATTCTTCCCCGCGAAAGACACATGGTGCAGCCCCTCGACGTCGCGGCCAACCCGCACCAGGCCGCGCGCGGCGGTGTCGAAACGCAGGCGGCAGTCCACCACCCGTGAGATTGCCTTCCTGGCGACCTGCGATAGTCCCACCCTCATGGCTCGCTATCTGCTCCCGCGCAGCCGCAGCAGCCCCCTTTCCACGGAGGCTCTCAACGCACGGAGCATCAGCAGCCTCAGACGATAGGGCATATGGCTTGGGCGCGCGCCCTCCACCGCGAGCCCACCCGTGGCGGCATTGGGTTGCGGGCTCGTAGTCTCATGCCTTACCGCCTCCAGTTCTTTGTACATCCACTCCTCCGGCGAGTTACCCATGTGATATGCGTACGCCCGGGTGGTCGAAAAACGCCAGAAGCCTAAGCGGTCGCCGGGTTCATCCAGCCAGCGACGAGCCGCCCACCCATCCAGCGCACGCAGGCACGGTTCGGGCGGGATGCCCGCAATCACTTCACGCCGCATCGTGAACACGAGGTGCCCGGAACCCACGCACGCGGTGAAGCCATTCCGCCGCACGACGAGCTGGCGGTCCCGCACCTTCTGCCGGAAGATCCCGGGGGTACCCACACTAGCCGCAAAGCGATCCAGGTCGGCCTCCGGCACCACCTTCTCGACTCGCAGCTCGCCGCGCAGCCATGCGCCGATCACCGTGGCGGAGGTGTCCTTCCACGCCAGGTTGGGCGTTGGAAAGGGCGACGCCACGCCGCACTCCGGGAAGCGAAGGAAAATCTCCTCGAGCGCTTCCAGCCAGCCCGGCAGGAACAGCGCGTCGCCGTCCGCGACCGTGATCAGATCCTCGAAGCATCCGCGGGCCGCCGAAGCCACCGCGTCCACCTGCCCACGGTTGCTCCGGTTGATCACGACCTGATCCACCCAATCGTGCGCAAATTCCGTTTGTAGCTTGCGGAGGACGTCTGGCACGCACCCGTTTGCTATCAACGTGATACTGGCCCGGCCGGAGGCAGTGCGGCGAAGCGAGTCGAGGGACAGCTCCAGTATTTCCAGAGCGTGCTCAAAGTATCCGCTCAACGCCGGCACGAAGATGGGCACGATGATCCGGTGCCGGCCGTAGGGCGGCAGCTCGGGCTGATCTTTCGCCGGGTTAGATCCAGTGCGCACGGAGGCGACTAAGTCCCCAGTCTCGCGTCCAAACGCTTCAAGAGCCGTATCCCCCGCCTGACCAGTTTCTGCCCGGCAACCTTCGCCGGGCTTCGCCCGGTAGTCTCCAAACGCCGTCTCACCGCTCTCTCCCAGTCCGCGTCCAGCCAGCGGCGGAAGTGTTCCGGCGGGCAGCCAGCCTCGCGCCATCGTCTGGCCTCGGCCAGTTCGGTGCTCCTGTAGATGTGAAAGGCCGGATAGTGCGTGTCCACGAACAGCTTGAACCCGTTGCAGGCTGCCCGCACGCAGAAGTGCTTGTCCTCACCCCAGAGGTCTAGGTTCGGTATGCGTGCGAAGGAGACCCCCCTTTCCAGTACTTCCCGCCGCACCAGCGTGCAGGCGGCCAGGCCCCCAACCTCGTACACTCCCGGTTCACGGAGGCGTAGGACCGAATCGGCCGAGCGATGCACATACGTCTGAACGTCCCACGCGTTTGGCATGTAAGCTGCACCCGGCCGAAAGCGACTCCAGCAGATCTCACTGACTATCGGCACCCCCAGGCCCCAGAGGTGCTCCAAAGCGGCCGGGTGAATCAGAATATCCGCGTCGAGGAGAAAAATGCCACAAGCCTCGGTGCTTAGAACGCGAGCCAGAGCTGCGTTCTTGATTCGAATGACGCGGTCCACCACTTGGGTATTCCACCCATGCGAGTCGTCGGTGCGCCTGTAGTCGCAGTGACCCAATTCGAGCGGCGGCAAAAGGGTCACCTCAAACGGCGCCTCGCGCGCAAAGCCGCGGAGGAGGCTGGAAGACTCGGCATTGTCGTTGTCGTCATAGAACCAAAACGACAAGGCCAGATCTCCGTGCTCCAGCTCGCAAACTGCCGCCAAGCTCTCGCCCAAGACATCTGGGGCCTCCCGTACAGGACTGAACAACACCACCCGGTGCGGCATTACGCCTCCGCGGGTTCGCGGATTTGGATTAATGGCCGGCCTCAGTCACGTGGCCCGCCATGAATGCGGTACAAGAAACGGTCCGTGGACATGCCTTTTTGGAACCTTACCTGACTGGTAGAAGTCCCCCAGAAGAATGGTCAACTCGGTGGCGTGGTGCACCACATCTACTATGGTTCCCTGCTGGATGATCGCGGCTAACACCGAATACGAGCCCGGCGCTAAGGGGAATGCGGGGACGTAGCAGCAGACGCGACCCTTCGGGGGCAGGCAGGCGAATGGCTTTGCCAGCAAGTAAGTAGAGAATGTCAACAGAAGGACTTCCGAGCTGTCGCAAATCTTGATTTCGAAGTCCAGGTTTCTAAGCTCACTGCTCACGCTATCGTATTCTAGCTCGAACGTTGCAGGGGCGCCGCACTGAATAGTGCCGGCACAGTCACCGTTATCGCTGAGGATGTTGATGCCGGTCAGTCTGGCCTGCCCTGTGCCGGAGCGGTCGGCGCGAAAGCGAAGGCCAGGTCGCGTCGCCTGCGTCAACGTCTTCAAGTACTCCGCAATTGCCGTGGACGTCTCAGCGTGGCACGTCAGCCGCCCAGCGGATAGCAGAAGCGTGGATGGACAAAGGTTTGAAATCGCCGCCAGGTTATGGCTCACGAATAAGACCGTGCGGCCTTGCCGCGCAATGTGGGTCATCTTTCCCAAGCATCGGCGTTGAAACGTCGCATCCCCCACCGCCAGCACTTCGTCCACCAACAGGATTTCCGGCTCCAGGTGGGCCGCCACGGCGAAGGCCAGCCGCAGGTACATGCCGCTGGAGTAATGCTTTACCGGCGTGTCAATGAACTTCTCGACTTCGGCAAACGCAACGATCTCGTCGAACTTGCGCTCGATCTCGGCCCGCTTCATGCCGAGGATCGCGCCGTTCAGGTAGATGTTCTCGCGGCCGGTCAACTCCGGATGGAAGCCCGTGCCCACCTCGAGCAGGGAGCCCACGCGGCCGTGAACCTCGGCGTAGCCCTCGGTGGGGTCGGTGATCCGCGAAAGGATCTTCAGCAGGGTGCTCTTCCCGGCGCCATTCCGCCCGATGATGCCCACCACCTCGCCGGGTTTGACCTCGAAGGAAACCTCCTTCAACGCCCAGATGGTCCTGTCACTGTCTGCCAGCCCCGCGCCGTGGCCCCGCAGAATCGATCGGACGCGGCGGAAAGGCGCCACGGCCGCGTCGGCCAGGGTCTCCCGCAACGTCCGATACCGCTCCTGCTTCCCGCCGATGCGGTACTGCTTGGAGAGATCTACGACCCGGATTGCGATGTCGCTCATGATAAATGACGAGTTCAGCGCCTCGCTCCCGGTCCGAAAGCCTCCGAACTATTGCAGCCGGCCGAGCAGATGAACCAGCCTTTTCGCCAGGAACTTCTCCGTCTTCGCCATCGACTCCGCCGTGCAACCCCCAATGTGGGGCGTGATGATCAGGTTCTCGTGCTGGCGGGCGTAAGCCACCAGAGGGTGATCCGGCATGCCGTCGCTGCATTCACCCGAAAGGACATCCACAGCGGCGCCGGCGAGCCGGCCGCTGCGGAGAGATTCCAGCAACGCATTCTCGTCCAGAAGCTCCCCGCGCGCGGTGTTCACCAACCAGGCGCCGCGCTTCATCCTCTGGAACTCCTTCCGGCCGAAGAACCGTGTCGTCTTGTCGGAGAGGTCAACGTGGATACTGACGATGTCTGCCTGCGCCAGCAACTCCCCGAGAGGCACTAGGCAGACGCCCGGGTCGGCCTCAGAGGGGGCTATATTGGGATCCGCGGCCACGATGCGCGCCCCGAAGGCGGCCAGATACCTCGCTACCAGCTTGCCCAGACGGCCGTAGCCGACGATGCCAACTGTCTTTCCGTACAACTCATGACCACGGAAAAGGTCCCGGTTCCAACCGCCGTGTCGCACGGCATGCACGGCCGCGGGGATGTGCCTGAGCAGCGCAAGAATGAGACCTACGGTGTGTTCGGCTGTGGCCCGAACGTCCTTCAGGAACTCGGTTTCACCGCGGAGCGAAAGAGTTTGAATGCCGCGGCGGGCAGCTTCTTCCTGATCGATGTGGTTGAGACCGGTCGTAGGTGACACAATGACCTTGAGCCGCCGTCCCCTATCCATCACCTCGATGTCAATCCGGTGCCGGAGACGAATCCACAGAACCTCCGCATCCGGGATGGCGACGAGAAGGCGCCTGCGATCCAAGTCGCCTCGGACCACGCGGCAGTGCCGCTGCAAGAGATCGAGCGCCTCGGGTGAGAACCCCACCGATTCCGAAATCAGTAACTTGGGCCGACGCACGGAGCACCGCTCTCACGGAGCTTCTCTCTCAAGCGGAGTAACTGCTCGACAACGAAGAAATCGAACGACGTGTCAATCCCCCAAGCGCGTTCCTGAGGAACCAGCCAGGCACGGCAGTCCCTACCCTTGAGACTGCTCTGCTCCATCAGCACCGACCTGCGGGTAAGGTAGATCAGACCCGCCCGCAAGTAGAGCTTCGCGAGCTGCTGGCGAGGCTGGCCTTCAGACTCCTCGGCGAAGGGAGGATCGAGCACTCGCCCTTCCGTTGTGATCACTTTCATGCGCGCGGGGTGATTGTCGCCGACCTCCACGAACGAGATCACCGAGTCCGCGCCGGTCCTCTCCAGCAGGTCAATCGCGCCATCGATGTCTTCCGAAAGCCGCAGCGGGTTGGTGGGCTGGAGCGTGAGAATCGCGTCATAAGCCTCCCCGGCGACTTCCAGCCAGCGCACGGCGTGCTGGAGCACGGGGATGGTCGGCGTGTCATCCCGGGCCAGCTCTGGCGGACGCATGAACGGCACCTCCAGCCCGCAGCGCCTTCCCACTTCCGCGATCTCTTCGTCATCGGTGCTCAGGATCACCCGCGACAGGCGCCGGGCGGCCAGCGCCGCTTCGGCCGTGTAGGCCAGCAGGGGCTTCCCCAGCAAGGGCGCAATGTTCTTGCGCGGAATGCCCTTGGAACCGCCGCGCGCCGGAACGACTCCGAGCACCCGCATCAGTCGGCCCCTACCATTACCTCCACGCCCTCCTGGATGTAGTGCAGCCGCTTCTGGATGTAAGGCTCCAGGCGGGCCAAGGCGTCGGCGATCCGCTCGGAAACGTATCCGTCGCCGTACAGCGTGCTGGGCGCGTAGCGGCCATGCGCCAACTGCATACGCACCGCCTGGATCACCTCTCCCGCCTCGGGCGCGCAGAACGTGACGTGCTCGTCGGTTTCCCGGCCCTCCTGACGGTCGCCCACTAGCACCACTGGCGTGCCGAAGTAACCGGCGTCCCGCACAAAGCTGCTCGAGTTGCCGACGGCGCAGGCGGCGTTGGCCAGCACCCTCAGGTACTCCTCCGGCGGCAGATTCACCAGGGTCCGCAGCCAGCCCGGCTTGCGCTGGTCACGGAACACCCGGATGGCCTTGCTGATGTGGTCGGCGCCGGCGTCGATGTTGGGCCACAGCACGACAGTCGGCGTGCGGAGCCGCTCCAACGCCCCCAGCAGCTCCTCCATCTGGTGACGCTCGTCTCCGTATGCGGTCGTGACGGGATGGAAGACCACGAGCAGGAAAGGCTGCTCGACCTCGATCCAGGCGCCGCTGCCGCCGCTGTTCACCACCTCGGGACGCAGCCTCCGGTCGAGCGTCCGCGCGATGTCGCTGCTGGGACATCCGATCGCGGCGATGGTGTCCGGACGCTCGCCCATCCGGATCAGGTACTCGGCCGAACGCGGGGTGCTGGGAAAATGGAAGTGCGCGAACCTGGTGATCGCGTGCCGGGCGCTCTCGTCAATCGATCCGGAAACCTCGCCGCCTTGCAGGTGGGCGATGCACAGATTCATGTAGGCCGCAGCGATCACCGCAGCCAGCGCTTCATAACGGTCCCCGATCACCAGCACGATGTCCGGCTTCAGCCGCTGAAACTCGCTGGCGAATTCCACCACGGCGAAGCCGACCGACTTAGCCATGGTGGCCGGCGTCGAGCCTTCCAGCTCGATGTAGACCTCGCCATCCACCCCAAAACCGTCCTGCTTGACCAGCCCGACCGGATAACCAAAGCGCTCCAGCACCATGGTGCCGGCGGCGATCACCTGGAGTTCCAGTTGGGGGTGCGCCTGGATGGCGCCCATCACCGGCTTCAGGCGCCCGTAGTTGGCGCGATCCACCAGAACCACACACACCTTACGCAGCGGGCGCAGGTTCAAGGTCTTCCTCTCGCAAAAGCGTGTTCGCGACCACCGCCCGCTTCAGCTTGCGGTGGATGACCTGCTGCATGCGCGAAGCAGGCATGCCGCTGCCGGGTTTCCTGAGGGCGATGTCGGCCTCGGTTAGCAGCCAGCCGGCCGGCAGATCGCGGGCAGCCACGAGGCTCTTGCCAAAGACGGCACGCAGGTCAGCCAGCTCCGCGGCCACTGCATCTTTGTCCACCGGATGGGCCAGGGCCGTTTCGATGAACCGCACGCCGGTTACCAGTTGCGCCAGCTCAGCCGTCGTCACCGACGCCGGCACATCCGGGCCGAAGCACTCCCGGGAAAGCGTGACATGCACCTCGACCAGCGAAGCGCCCAGCGCCACCGCTGCCAGTCCGGGGTAGATCGTGCCGGAGTGATCCGAGAGGCCCACCCGGCAGCCGTAGCGCTCGCGGATCTCTCCGATCACGTTCAAGCCCACTTTCTCGGGCGGGCAGGGGTACTGGGTCGTGCATTGCAGCACCGCCACCTCGGCGCCGTGGCGACGCACGGTGGCGACGGCGGCATCCAACTCACCCCAGGAGGACATGCCGCTCGACAGCAAAACGGGCTTACCGGTGCGCGCCATGCGCTCCAGCATGGGCAGGTTGGTCACTTCGCCAGCGCCTACTTTCCAGGCCGGCACGCCCACCCGCTCCAGCATCTCGACTGCCTCCAAGGAAAAAGCAGATGAGAGGAAAACCAGACCGCTCCGGCGCGCGTGCTCCGCCAGGCCCTTCCACTGATCCTCCGTAAACTCCATCCGCTTCCAATAGTCGTAGCGAGTGGCGTCCTGAGGACTGAAGTGCACGCGCCACGGCTCTTCCGGGGTGCTTTCGGCGGCGGCAATGTGCGTCTGGAACTTGACGGCGTCCGCGCCCGCCCTGGCGACCGCGTCGATATAGGCGTGCGCTGTCCCCAGGCTGCCGTCATGGCTCTGCGCCACTTCGGCGATGATCAGGCAGCGCGAACCGCTGTCCTCACACCACATCCGCAAAGGTCTTCTCCATGCGGCGGAAATAGAAGGCGCCGCCGACGAGAACCATCACCGCTACGGCCGCCGAGACGGCGAGCATCGGCCCGGGCGCGGTCTTCGTCCCCAACAAGGCCCAGCGGAAACCTTCCACCACACCCGCCATCGGATTCAGTCCGTAGATCGTACGCCAGGGCTGGGACAACAGGCTGCTGGGGTAAGCGACGGGCGTGGCGAACATCCAGAACTGAGCCAGGAAAGGCACCGTGTAGCGCACATCGCGAAACTGCACGTTCAAGGCGGACAGCCACAGGCCCACCCCGAGAGCCGTGACCACCCCCAGCAATAGCAGCAGGGGCAGCCAGAGCGTGTGCACGGTCGGCATGATGCCGTAAAACAGCATCATTCCCAGCAGCACCGTAAAGGCAATCGAGAAATCAACCGCGCCGGAGATGACCGCGGCCATCGGGATGACCAGCCGGGGGAAGTACACCTTCTTGATCAGATTCGCGCTGCCCACCAGACTGTCGGAGGACTGCGTGAGGGCGTTGGCGAAGTAGTTCCACGGCACCAGGGCGGCGAAGGCGAAGATCGGGTAAGGGATGCCGTCGGAGGGCACCTTGGCCAGGCGGCCGAAGAACAGGCTGAAGACCACCATGGTGAAGAACGGCTGGATCACCGCCCAGGCGGCGCCCAGGACTGTCTGCTTGTAGCGCACCTTGACGTCGCGCCAGGTCAAGAAGTAGAGCAGCTCGCGATACTCCCAGATCTCCTTCAACTTCAACGAGACCCAGCCGCGGGACGGCTCGATCCGCAGCACCGGAACTGCGCTCGCCCTCTCCTCCTCGGGAACAGCGATCAGGGTACTCATCGAAGGAGTGAAAACCCGAGACTATCCACGCTCGTGGCCGGAATAGTAGTGGTGATAGTAGCCATAACGCCGGGACTTGGGATCCCAGTCGTTCAGAATCGCGCCCACAATCGGCGTACCGTCATCAGCAAAGCGCTGCCGCACTTCGACGGCGGCATCGCGCGTGGTCTTCCCTGAGCGGAACACCAGAATCACCCCGTCGGCGAGCCCTCCCAGCACCCGGGCGTCCGGCGCCACCAACACCGGAGGAGTGTCGATGAGGATGTTGTCAAACTCGGTCCCCAGGCGCTCGAGCAGCTCATGGATGCGGGCCGAGTAGAGGATGTTGTTGATCACCAGCGTGGGAGGACCGCTGGGCAGCAGGTACAGCCCAGGAACCTCGGTCGGGCGCACGAGGGCTTCGGGGGGAAGCTGCGCGATCGGGGTGGTCTCCTGGATGAGGTCGGTCAGACCCCAGGTGTTGGGCAGGCGAAAGACCTCGTGCAGCTTGGGGTTGCGGAGGTCGGCATCGATCAGCAGGACGCGCCGGCGGATTTCCGCCAGGGCGATGCCCAGGTTACTGACGGTAGTGGACTTGCCGTCCCGGGCCTCCGGACTGGTGACCACCATGATACGGGGCTGGGACCCATCACCGTGCGGAAGCAAGATGGACACCAGCGTGGCCCGGAACGATTCGGCCACTGGGGAGGGCTTCCGCCGCAAGGTCACCAGTTCCACTCGCCCGGCGTCGGCAGCCGCGGCTGAAGCGCCATCCCGTTCCGGACCCCCTAGAGCCAACCCGGTGGGGCCCTTTCGAACACGCACCCTGACCGCGCGCCTCCCCGCCCCCTCCTTGTCGGAAGGAATCACCCCCAGCTCAGGGATCTGCAAGAGCTGTGAGGCCTGGCCTGGCATGCGGACGCGAGGGTCATGCTGCTGCAGAACCACGGCCAGGACGCAGCCGAACAAAAGGCCGGTGGCCAAGCCCAGGCCCAAGCGAATCCATACATCGCTCAGGGATGGTCTCATGGAAGGGACCGCCGGGTCGATCACCTGGACATTGGTGGTGGGAATGGCCGAGGCCACCCCCGCCTGGTTCACCTGCTGGAGCATGGCGTTGTAAATCTGGCGCGTGGTGTCCACCTCGCGCCGCAAAAGGTTGTACTGCAGCGACTTGTCAGCCTGCGACAGCACCCCCTTGGCCTGGGCCGCATAGGCGGCAGACAGCAGTCTCTCCCGCCGCTGGGCCGCATCGTAGTCGTTCTTGATGCGGCGCAGGATGCTGCCTCGCTCCCTCTGCAAAGCGGCTTCCAGTTCGGCAAGCTGCGCCTGCACTTTCCTGACCCGGTAGTGTGTGGGGGTCAGCGTGGCCGTCAGGTCCGCCAGCTCGCGGCGCAGGTCGGTGATTCTCGCTTGGTAGCTCCGCAAGGAGCCATCGTCGAGGATGTCCGGCACGGCGTCCGGAGGGCTCGCGGAAGCCATCTCGTAACGCGCCTGCTTATTGATCCGGTCGGCTTGAATCGCAGACAGTTCCTGCTGCAATTGCTGCAACTTCGCCTCCGCCAGGGTGCTTCTCTGATCCAGTTGATTGAGGCCCAGCACTCCGGCGGTAGCCACGAAATCTCTGAGCTTGCCTTCGGCCTGTTCGACCTTGGTTCTCATCTCGTCTATCTGGCTAAGCAGCCACTGGTTTGTGCGCTGGACGCTCTTGGAGCGGCCCTCCAAACTCTGCCCGAGGTACTCGTTGACCAGTGAGTTACAGTACTCGGCAGCCACCTCCGGATGGGTGGACTCGCAAAGGATCTCCACGACCCGTGTGCCTTCCACCGCTTTGGCCCTGGTGCCGGCCACCGCCGTCCCCAGGGCCTCACGCAACGCCGCCGCAGGCTCGGTCGGGGCAGTCGCCAGCAACCTTCTCAAGGCGCTCATCCACTGCACCAGGCGGTCCTGCTCCGGCGGCAGGGAGGGGATGGTTTCCCGCTCCAGCTTCTCCAACACCCGGCGCTTGAGGGAGTCGCTGTTCAGGATCTTGACCTGGGTGAGAATGTTGGACGTGCTGGCGGAGAACTGGCCGGCGCTGGCCTGCGGATCGACCTGGTTCAACCCCATAAAGGTCTCGTTCAGACCCTGGATCTCGACGCTGGTGGTGCAACGATACACGAACGGCTTGGGTATGACGGTCACGAATCCGACCACCACACCCGCCAGCGCCAGCAGGAACAACAGTCCTTTCCGCCGGCGAAGACCGTTCCAGTATTCCCAGAGGTCGCCTGAGCCCAGATCTCCGGGACGATAGTGCGGCCCGAGATCCACGTACTGCGGACGCGCCGGGTAGCGGTAGTGCGGGTCAGGGGCGGGAATCAGGCTTTGGGCAGGATGATGTCGTTCTTCCATGGAATTCTTTCTGCGCCCTCTCTGCTACCTGTTTCGAATGAGAACGTAAATCGTGCTGACGATCACGGCCGGCACGGCGACCCAGAAGAGCCGCTTCAGGCCGCTCTTGCCGGAGCGGGGAACCAGCAGGACATCGTTGGGCAGCAGCGGGAAGTCGTTGGCTTTGCCCTCCAGAATGCGCTTTAGATCCACCCGGATCTCCGAGCGCTTCGCGCTGTTCAGGACCGGGCGCAGGACTCTTGCCTTTCTCGGCGCGGCATCCGGACCTAGCCCCCCGGCCAGCGCCACCACCTGGGTGATGGACAAGTACTCCCGATCGTCCAGCGGGAAAGCCCCCGTCTTTTGCAGGTCTCCGGTGACGTACACCAGTTCCACTTTGGGCAGGCTGAGGACGTCGAAGGGCTTCAGTGTGAGGTCCTCGGCGGGGTTCAGCGTCTCCATCAAGGTGTTGATGCTCACCTCGACGGAGCTGGCCTTTCCGTCCTGCTCGTCCACCGCATTCGGCAGCGGAATGCGCCCTTGCTCGGCGCGCCGCGTGATCTTGATCCGGCGCCCGGCGTTCGGTTGCAGGCCCCCGACGCGGGATAGCAGTTCGGTCAGCCGCGGCTGGCCCTGGAGTGGATATACTCCCGGACTCTTGAAGGCCCCCAGCACGAACACGGGTGACTCCGCGAACGCTTGCTTCGCGGATTCCGACAGATTCACCACCACCTCAGGTGAGCGGATGTGAACCTTCAGTCTCTCGGCCAGCGCCACCTCGAACTGTTCCAGAGTCAAGCCGCTGGCCTTGATCCTGCCCACCAGAGGGAGATTGACGTATCCCTCCGGGTCGATGCGAACCGGCCCCCCGCCGATTTCCGGCGCCTCCAGGGCGCTGACGACGATCTGGTCACCGGCTCCCAAGACATAGGTCGGGCGAGGCTTCTCCGCCGGGACCGCCGGGGGCTGAGGTTTGGCGAGGCTCTCCGGTTGCTGCGTCAGCGCCACCGGCGCCATTAACAACAAGGCCGCACAAAGGCCTCTGATTTCGTTCCACATGGTTATCTTTGCTCCACCCAGCAACGCTGGCTCCGCTCCGCCCAATCTGGGGTGGCCCTCAGAGCGCCACTGCCTGGGTTTGCTTTCTCTCCATCCGGCTGGCCCAGAACTCGCTGACGTGGTACTCCGGGATCAGTTCCTTCAGGTGGCCTATGAGCGCATACTCGTCCCTGTTGGCCACAATCTGCCGAAGCCGGGATATCCACGCTTCTGCATACTGCTGTGTGATGCGGGCTTCCTCAAAGATCTTGATCTTCTCGTGATGAGTGGGACGGATGTTCTCCCCGCCCACGGCCAGCTCCTCGTAGAGCTTTTCTCCAGGACGCAGTCCCACGTAGCGGATCTCGATTTCCTCGTCAGGCACGTAGCCGGCCAGACCGATCATGTTCCGGGCCAGGTCGGCGATGCGCACCAGTTCTCCCATGTCCAGAACAAAGACCTCCGCCCCTCGGCCCATGGTGGAGGCTTGCAGCACCAGTTGCGCGGCTTCCTGCACGGTCATGAAAAACCGCCGCGCCTCGGGATGAGTCACCGTGACCGGCCCCCCGGAAGCGATCTGGGATTGGAACACCGGCACCACACTGCCGCTGCTGCCCAGCACATTCCCGAAGCGCACCGCCACAAAACTGGTCCCGTCGCCTTCCGCCGGGGTGGGGAAACTGGAAACCACCAGTTCGGCGGCGCGCTTGGTGGCGCCCATAACGTTGGTAGGGTTTACCGCCTTGTCCGAGGAGATCAGAACGAAGTTCTTCACCCCGCAGGCACGCGCCGCCTGCGCCAGACTCCAGGTGCCCAGGATGTTGTTCTCCGCCGCCGCCAGCACGTGGGTCTCCATGAGCGGTACATGCTTGTAGGCCGCGGCATGGAAAACGAAATCCACGGCGTGGCGGCGCATGAGCATTTCGACTCTCCAGGGGTCGCGGATATCGCCGATTTCGCCCTCGACGGCCAGGCCGGCGAACTTGGCCTTCAGTTCCAGGTCGATGTGAAACAGAGGGCTCTCGGCCTGGTCCATCAACACCAGCCTTCGCGGTCTGAACGAGGCGATCTGACGGCACAACTCCGACCCAATCGAGCCCGCCGCCCCGGTCACCAGAATCGAGCGGTTGGCGAGGGCCGCCCGGATGCGGGGTTCCTCGAGGCGGACCGGCTGGCGGCCCAACAGATCCTCCACCGAGAGGTTCCGGAACTGCCCGCTCAGTCGTTTGCCGTCCAGGAGTTCTTCGACGCTGGGAAGCGTCCTGCAAGGCACCCCCGCCGCGCGGCAGTTGGCGACCGCCTCGCGCATTTCCAGTCCCGAGGCCGAAGGCATGGCGATCAGGATTTCCTCCACCGCAATCCCGCGGGACTTGAACTCATCCACGATGCGAACCGCCTCGCGGCCACCGCCTAGGACCCGCACGCCGAGAATGGTCTCCCCGCGTTTGGCGTGGCTGTCGTCGAGCAAGCCCAGCGCCCGGTACCCGGGAGCGGCGTGGGCTTGCAGCTCCCGCACCAGCGAGGCTCCCGCCCACCCGGCGCCGTAGATCAGCACCCCCTTGCGCTTCTCGTCCCCGGCGCCAAAGGCGAATGTTTCCCTGTACACGCGCAGGCCCAGCCGTAACCCGGAGATGAGCAGGAAACAAAACACGAAATCCAGGACATAGACGGAGCGAGGAAAAGACGGCCCAATGTAAATTGCGGCGCCGGCCGCAAACGCAGCGGAGGCGATTAGGTTCACCACCAGCGTCCTCAGCAGATCCGCAACGCCCACGTAGGTCCACCAGCCTCGGTGCAGCCGCCCCATGTAGAACACCGCCAGCTTCAGCGGCACGGCGACCATGACGCCCAGAATCAGGTGCGCTCGCTGAAGCGGGGGTAGCACAAACTCGAACCTCAGGAGGAAAACGAAGATCTGGCACAGAGCCACGGCCAGCGCCAGGACGGCCAGCACCAGGAGGCGGCGAAGTATGGCTAGACCGCGGATCATTGTCTGGACGCCTCCAGAGACCGCCCCGCCAGGGCACTTTCCGAACTGCCTATCTCGGGCAGAACCACTGAGGACCTCGCAACCTTGCGGGCTCCCCGGTATTGCACTTCCACCCACGCGCCATAGAGAGCGAAGCCCGCCACAGCCACACTCAGACTGACCCACTGAGCGGCAGGATTACCGGCCCGGCTGGCCGCCACCGCCACCGCCGCTACCAGGATCGCCAGCGCTCCTACCCTGGACACGACTGCATCGTGCCGCATCCCCCCGCGCACCAGCAGTTGATAGAGATGGGCGCGGTGGGCTTCCCAGGGCTTCTCTCCACGGAGCGCGCGGCGCATCAAGGTGAACGTTCCGTCGGCCAGGAAGAACCACAGGCTCATGGCGACCCAGAACACCGCCTCGGAGCGCCGGGCAGGCTCCAGTTGGAACGGCAATGCCGCCAGCAGAAAGCCGAGCGTAGTCGAGCCAACATCGCCCATGAAGATCCGCGCCGGATGCCAGTTGTGCAGCAGAAAGCCCAGGCAGGCGCCTGCGGTAGCCAGACCTACCGCCGTGAAGGTCGTTCCGAGATTCATCAGGGCGATGGCCAAACCGGCGATTACGCCCTGCGTACCGGCGAAGCCGTCAATCCCGTCCAGGAAGTTGTAAATGTTGACCACGCCCACTATCCACAGCAGCGAGACCGGCCAACTCAACACCCCGAGCGGCACGTCCAGCGGTACGGGCATTGGCAGACGGTACAGGGGGCCGGAACTGCCTAGAACCAGCACCGCGGCCAGCGTATGCACCGCCAGCCTGGGCCAAACCGACACTTTCCTCTGCCAGTCAGCCACCAAGCCACAGCCGGCCACCTGCAGGCCTGCCAGCATGAAATTCCATGCCAGCAACCCCATCCCCAGCCACCACGCCGTCGCCAAGCCCGCGGCCAAGCCGGCCAGGATGCCCAAGCCCCCGCCGCAGGGCGTCGGGGTGGCGTGCGACGACCGCGCGTTGGGCACATCTAACGTGCCCGTCTTCCGCAGCACCGGAATCAAGGCCCCCGTCACCCCCAAGGCGCTAGCCAGGGCCACCCCGGCTACCAACACGCTCCAGCCAACCTTGTCGCTGAACATTGCCTCTCCGGTTCAAGCCACCTGTACCGCGACCCCCAGGGACCTGGTCGGTTTCCAATCCAGGACTTGGCGGGTCCGGGGCGCCCCAGAACTTGGACGGCCGCTACCGCCCTCGGGAAATCCTGGATCAAAGGAACGCGTCCATCAGATCGAAGCGGCAGGGTGGCTCCAGGCCCCGAGCTTACCGGCCCCGCCAGGCGGCAACCTGGCTGGCTATCCTTCCTCGAACCCGCTGCTGCCAGCGGTATCCTCTCTTCGCCGATTCGCGTACATTCGCCAGCCAGCGATAACGGCTCCGGATCCAGTGGTAGCCGCGGAGGTCTGGCAGCGCACCGAATTTTACCTTTGCCTTCCCCCCTCCGGCCATGTCGAAAGTGACGCAGCCAGCCTGCATTGCTTTCTGCATCGCAGTCCAGATCAACAACTCGCTGGGGCACCACCAGCGGAACTGGGCGCGATGCGTCCATCCCCAGAAGTGCAGTTCGCGCCCGTCAATCATGAAGATGCCGGTGGCCGCGCACGCTCCGTCCTGGGGCATGCGTACGGACAGAGCGAGCAGCTTGCCGGATTCCTTCATGAAGCGGAACATTAGGCGCGCGCGCGCGCGCGTAAACGAAACGCTCTTCCTGTGCCGGGTGAACACTTCCTGCATCTGGGCATAAAACTCGTCCACAAAGGACTCGTCGGTTTCAATGTTCGCCGTCAGTCCCAGTTTGACGGCCTTCCGCAGTTGGTTCCGGGTATTGCGGTCCATGTTCTTCATGGCTTTGTCTTCTTCCCCCGGAAAAAGGGGCACCCGGTAAGTGAACATCTTTTCGCCCCGGAAGCCGAATTTCCGCATCGCCTCATGCTCGAGGTGCGCGCTGGTCAGCTCCATGTGGTGAACGCCATGCTGATTTTCGAGAAAGGGAATGCTCGCGCCGAACATCTCGGCGGTGGACACCCGATCCTGGGCGAAGGCCGGCCCCATGCTCTGGGTCTGCCAACCCTCCAAAGGTGAGCCAAAAATCCTGAGCGGGCCAAGCTTCACGAGGAAACCTGGAAAGCAACCCACGATCGCTCCCTCCCTCTCGAGTAGCAGGTACAAGGGCTTGGCTCCGGAAAACGCCTCGACGGACTGAATCCAGGCCTGCTTCTGGAAAACGCGCGAGTCCTCGAACTGGGCCACCAGTTCGTCCCAGTGGCACCGTTCTGCGGGTGTGGCCTCGCGAACTAAGATGCTGGAATTCGTCGCCATGTCGACACATTCAAACCGGCTCCGACGTCGCCGGTTCACGTCCTCCGCAATTCCGCAGCTTGCGGAGTGCTGGGGAACAATTGCCTATCCTCTCCCATGCCGGCAACTGCTGAGAACTCAGCCCCCCAGGCCGCCTGCGACCGGGGCCTCCTCATAGCTGACCGAGGCGCCTCTCTCGGCGCTTCCGCAGCCTGTCCGCCAGGCGCTTCCGCACGCTGTCCGCTAGCCACCTCGTCTCCAGTCGCCGCAGGCTCTTCGGGGAAATGGCCCCGTCGGCCGGGTTTCGGCAATCGTGGAGGTAGTCCAAGATCGTCGAGACAGGGGCAAACCAGCCGTCTCGGGAGGCGAGCCACTGGAGCCTTCTTGAGAATTCCGGGTCAACCTTGCCGTTCCTGGCGAAATGTGCGCCGAAATGGACGTACGCGATACACAGTCCCCGGGCTTCCACCAGCCGCTCGAGGTTCCCCAATGTGAAGTTCTTCACAAAACGGCTCAGGCTCGCGCTATCGCTCGCAGCGAACCAGTAATTCACAAACGGTTTTTCGGGGTCATGATAAGGCATCTCCGAGCATGCTGCGAGCGTGTTGGTGGCTTGGAATACGAAGTTGCGCACGTAACTGACCCGCTCCCGGCACAGGTCCCCCCAAAAGAGCGGATCTCCTTCGACGTGTCCCCGGAACACGTTTGGTCTTCGTCCGCGAGTCAGCGCGTTATAAACCGGCCGACGCCAGCCTGATAGCCGCGCGGCACCCCAGTACACGTTCTCCTCGCAGAAATGGTGGTTGCAGTGGATCATCCGCCGCTCTCCGAAGAGCTCCGCAAACCGGTCCAGAGCCAGCCGCGTCCGGTCCCTCGACGATGTGACCGGGGCGGCATTGTGGAGGCCGATCTCGAACCCGCGCCGTTGCAGCGAAAACAGCCACTCGAGATACTCCCGGTCCTCACAGGTGGCTCCGTCGTTGGGGCTCCCCTCCCCCCTGAACATCCACACGGACTTGGTCGTCCGCATACCCAGGTCCGCCAGCAGGTCATACACTGGCTTGACCCTCTCGACGGTCGCCCAATCAGTGTCGTCGACAATCGAGAAGGCAAACTTGTGGCCCCCAGGCCAAACAAAAGCGGCCGTCGAGGCTGGCGCGCCTCGCCGCTGAGCTTGGTAGTTCTCCGGAATGGCAGAGCTGGCCATTGTACTTGCGGATTCTGCACATCTGATGGTCATCTCGTGCCCGCCCCCCCGGCGTCCACCATTCCCACCATTGGATTCTGTGCCAGTACGAGGAAGTTTCGCCCCAGGTAAAAGCGACCACCTGATAGTCTATGCACGATGTGGAAAACAGGTTCTGCGAGGGACTTAGTTATTCTGTTCAGCCGATCGCCAAGACCTTTCATGTGTCGCCTCTCGCCGCCACCGCTCTCAATAAAGAGAGGCGAAGGAAAAGAAGTGATATTACCAAATCCGCAAAGGATCAGAGCGATCTCCAGGGCGCGCGGGCTAAAGACCTGCGAAAAAGTCGAAAACCGAGGCCGATCAAGCTCCACTGCACGACGGCGCCTCTCGGAGTGGGCATCCGCACTAACCTCTCGGACGAGAACCCAACCTCCGGGAGCGAGCACATTTCGGAGCAAGCTCAAGACCTTACCAGGTTCGGCCAGAGATCTGAGCACATCTACCAGTGAGACGACCGTGTAGCCTGAGAACCCTTCAAGCTTCTCTGGAACAGCACCAAGGGTTATCTGCACACCACCGAGAGTACTGCGGATCATCTCAACGCACCTGCCTGACTGCTCGATTCCGTGGGCTTGCCACCCGCGCTCGGATACTATCGCCAACAGGACGCCGGGCCCGCATCCGATGTCTAGCCACTTCCCACGTTCGGGCACGCGTGCGTCCATTAGGGAGACAATCTTTTTGAATGCTGAGCGACGCCGATCATAATATCGGAGCACCAGATCGTCCGAAAAATACTGACTGTCCCAATCCTCAGCCGGCACGCGGCGGAAGGAGCGGCGGAACACGACGTGGCAGCGAGAGCATCGGCAATACAGCGGCGAGATGTCCGCGACAGCATTCGGGAGCGGCTCCGCACATACGGGGCACCTGTCCCTCACGTCATCTGGAATCCGGTGACCCGTTAGCATGGATTCGAGTTGCCAGCGGTGCTTGAGTCGGGACTCGACGTCAATAGCCGGTTACTATGGGACCACCGTCTGCGCCGTCCGGTCGCCGGCCTCTTCCGTACTTGAGTGCGTCCTGTTTGTAAGGCACAACGATGCCCCGGGCGAACGGTCTGGCGTGCGCATCGAGCACGTTGCTGCCGTTGTGCATTGGCTTTATCTTGCTAGGTTTTTTCGCACTTCCTGCTAGCAAGGAATCCAAGAAGCCGCCTATGCACCGGGCTTCGTTGCGAGAGGCTACGATCACCGAGAGGATCACGAGCCGTGCTCTCCTATCGGCTGGCGGCAGCCAGCGTTGGTGAATTCAGCGATGCCAACTCCTCAGAACTCAGCTTGCGGATGAGCGCCCGGAATTTGCCGTCGGTCCCTGCGGAATCCTATCGAGGGCTTCAAATTCAATTTCGACTTCCCTCAACCGCTCCTGCAATTGCATGCGGATGCGCGAGGTTGGAGCGAAAGCACCCTGCCGATCCTCGCAGGTGGCGCCGCTGATCTTCGGGCTCCCCTCTCCCCTGAACATCCACACGGACTTCGTGGTGCGCATGCCGAGATCCGCGAGGAGATCATAGACCGGCTTGACGTTTTCGACAGTCGCCCAATCAGTGTCGTCGAAGATGGAGAAAGCAAACTTGTGGCCCCCAGGCCAAACAAAAGCGGCTGGAAGTGCGGCGGCAAACATTCCTTCTCCGATTTCAAGCCACGAGTTCCGAGAGTCGGTCCAGGACCCTGGTCGGCTTCCAACTCAAAGTCCGGCGAGCCCGACCGTCGGAGAATGTCAAGGTCGAAGTCATCTTCCTCAATACCCGGCTGTTGATCGGCACCGCGACTCCCGTTACGCGCTCGAGTACATCGCCGGCCCAAGCCGCCAGCCGCGCGGTCCACCCGGGAAATCGCCTGGGAGCCTTTCGGCCAAGCGCCGCGGCCAGCGCCTCCTCCAGTTCAGCGAAGCTCGGATGCTCCCCATCGGTAAGGTGGAATACGCCGCCGGTGCGCGCGAGCCGCGGGAGTATCTCGCTCACGTCGGCGGCTGCCACCATGCTGCGCCTGGCCGTGCCTGGCGAGACCCCCCAGTATCTGCGTTTGCACATGGCTTCGATCATCGCTCGCAGGTTGCCGGGCGCGCCCCGGCCGACCACCAGCGGGAGCCGGACGATCGACGCGCGCACCTGATGACGGGCGCTCCATTCCATCACTAGGTCCTCGGCTTGGCGTTTGCTGGCGCCATACGGATCGCTGGCCCGCCGCGGCGTCTCCTCATCCAGCAGCGAGCCTTCCTCGAGGCCGTACACTGCCACCGAGCTGATGTACACCAGCGCGCCCGGAGGGCGACGCGCCCGTTCGAGCGCCTCCAGCAGCCGGTGGGTGCCTTCAGTGTTGACCTGAAAAAACCGCTCACCGGCGGCCCTACCGGCGGGAACGGTGTGAGCAAGTCCCGCCAGGTGGTAAACCTCATCAAAAACAGCGTCAAGGGGCGGCAGTTCAGGCTGCCTGAGGTCGGCCACAATTGTCCGATGAGGCTCGATCGGTCGTCGTGCCAGGAGCGTGATGTCATACCCCGACTCGGCCAGCCGCCGCACCAGGTATCGGCCCAGGAACCCCGTGCCGCCGGTCACAAGACTCGTAAGCCTGCCCATCAGCCTTGAACGCAGGCCAGCAAGACCTCGCGCATTCTCCTCGCCAACAGGTCGCGGTCGAACTGCTCCAGAGCCACCCGCCGGCCGTTCTCCGACATGCGCTGGCGCAGGCGCTCATCCCGCGCCAGGGCGAGCACCGCTCTGGCCATCGCCTCGGTATCGCCGCGGGAAACGGTGATCCCACATTCCTCCCTCAGTAGGAGATTCTTCACTCCTCCTTGGGTGTCCTGCACTACCGGCACGCCGGCCGCGAGAGCGTCGTACACCTTGTTCGGCGAGCACATATCAAAGAAGGGCACGTTTCGGACGATCAACACCGCGCAGCAGGAAGCCATCAGCCACTGGAACATCTCGATCCGCGAGCGCTGGCCGAGGAAATGCACGTGCTTCATCTGACGGCTCCGCGCCTCCTGTTCAAGCGCCCTGCGATCGCTCCCGTCGCCGATCACCACCAGCTCGACCTCGTCCGCTCCCAGCTCTTCCAGGTGGCTGGCCACTCTCAGAAGTTGCCGTGAGTCGTACATGTAGCCCAGAGCGCCTGCATACAAGGCCAGCTTTTTGCCGACGGCCCATTCCGGCAGGTCAGGCTTCGGCGGGAGATTCCCAACCAACTTAGTGTCTGATGCATTCGGAATCACCACGATCTGACCGATGCCGTACCGGTTGCGGATCCACTCCGCTGCGTCCTCCGACAGCGCCACTACACGGCTCGCGCTCCGGTAACACAGCTTTTCGAAACGCCGCAACAACGCGATCACGGCCCGGTTCCTCAGCAGGCTAAGCTGAACCGCTCCTTCCGGCCAGAGGTCGCGCACTTCAAAGATCAGGGGCCTACCCCGCAGCCATCGGGCCGCCAATCCGGGCACGGCCACCGTGATCGGCCCGGAAGAGGCCACCACGACGTCGGCCGGCAAACGCAGGGCATACCAAGTGGCGAGAACGGCGTAAGCGAGGAAAGTCAGGATGCGCCACGCGAGGCGGTCGCTGTTGGAGATGCGGATGTTGAGAATCCGCACGTCAATCCCGTCCACGGTGGTCCGGGAAATGAATCTCGCCGGCGCTAGATCCGACTTGTCATAGACGGTGGTGACGACAGTCACCGAGTCCCCGGCTTTGACCCATCGGCGGGCGAATTCGTACACCCGCGTACTGAAGGCGCCCTTCGGCGTCGTAAAATACTGATAAAAGTAGACGACCTTCACGGCCTTGAGCCGGCCCTCACCTCTTGCTCTTCGGCGGGCTGTTGCCGCGGATCCTGCGAGCGCAAGTCTTCCGGAGCCAGTCTGCACACCACCGCCCGGAACTTGCCGTTCGGCCCGCGGGGGATCTGCGCGACGGGCTCCAGGTCCACCTCCACCTGGCCCAGCCGCTCCTTGAGCGCCCGCACAACGGCACGGCCCGCCGTCGCGTCCCAAGTGGGCGCCGGAACGTACAGCACCCGGACCCGCTCCAGCGATTCCTGGATGATCTGCGCCTCTTGGATGGGCACGTCCGCCTTGAAGACGGGATCCAACCGGCCCACCCGGCGGCCATCTCGTGTGTAGACCACGTCGTCCACGCGGCCTTCCACACACTGAATCGTCGGAAGCAGCCGCCCACACGGACAGCCAGTGTCTGCCGCCGGCAGAGTGCCGCGGTCCCCAACGTGGTAGCGGATCAGGGGCATGTCAACATTGACTAGGCCCGTGCAGATCAGGTCGCCCGCCTGGCCGGGCGGAGCGGCATGACCGTCCTCAACCGCCTCCAGAACTCCGGCCTCCGGCCACAGGTGAAGCCCTCCGTGCTCGCACTCGCTCGCCGCCGCCGCCATCTCCGCCATCCCGTATGTCTCGCGCACCGGACACCGAAACGCCATCGCGATCGTCTCCCGCTGATAGGAATAGACCGGCTCGGCATTCGTGATGACCACCCGGGGCCTCAGTTCCTGGCATCGCAGCCGCACAACCTCCTGGGCCAAAGCGTGCAACGCCGAGGTATACCCCCACAGATACACGACACGGTATTTGACTAAGGCCTCCAGGTAGCGCTCCACGCGGCCACGCACGTCGGCCATCTGCGCCATGATCTCCTCCTTGATATTCCACGGGAGGATC
>CAYGVJ010000010.1:0-61984 GCA_964353255.1 uncultured Solibacteraceae bacterium
AGTCCCGCTCACGGGCGGCCTGACGGTCCACATTTATGTCGCGCACCCCTGGGGCACAGATTTTCCAGTCTGTCTCTAGGGCAGCTCCACCGCGCGGGCGATCTTCACCGCGGGATTCTCCCGCAGTTGCGCCAGGACGCTCTCGGGCACCAGCGTGTCGGTCTCCACCATGGCCACCGCCTCCAGCGGCTCGTTCGCCTTCAGCGGGTAGTCCCGCCGGCCCAGCGAGAAGTTGGCGATGTTGATCTGGTTTTGGCCCAGCACTGTGCCCACGTGGCCGATCACTCCCGGCACGTCGCGGTTCTTCATGAAGATGAGATGACCCCTCAGCGGGGCCTCGCAGGCAATCCCATCCACCTGGATCAGGCGGGCCTTGTCCAGTATGACCGCGCCCTGGACGGTGGTCAGGCCGGCGTCGGTCTCCAGTTCCAGCCGCACCGAATCCACGTGGCCGGTCCGCTGCTCGTGTCGCTCGGCCACCGTCAAGTCGCGCTGCGCGGCGATCTGCATCGCGTTCACCAGCGTCACCCGCTGGGACAGCCAGCGGTTCAGCAGGCCCATCAGGCCGGCGTTCCGCAGCAGGTGCGTGTTGCCGTCTCCGATCTTGCCCGAGTATACGAAGCTGGCCGCCTTGGGATTGCCGGAGGAGATTTGCGCCGCCAGGCAGCCCAGCCGCTCCGCCAGCGCGATGTAGGGCCCCAGCGCACGGTACTGCTCGGGGGTCAGCGTCGGCATGTTGACCGCGTTGATGGCCACGCCGTTGTTCAGGTACTCGACGAGCTGCTCGGCAATGCGCACTGCCACGATCTCCTGCGCCTCTTCGGTCGAGCCGGCGATGTGCGGCGTCGCCACTACCGGATCCAGGCCCAGCAGAGCGTCGTCGGGTGGCGGCGGCTCCTGGGGGAAGACGTCCAACGCCACTCCGACCACCTTGCCCGACTGAACGGCCTCCTGAAGCGCCTGGGCGTCGATCATTTCGCCGCGGGCGCAGTTGATGATGCGCACGCCGGGCTTCATCTGCGTAAAGGCCTCCCGGGAGAGAAGGCGCCGGGTCTCCGGGGTCAGCGCCATGTGCAGGCTGATGTAGTCGCTCTCGGCATACAACCGCGGCAGATCCACCAGCTCGACGTCCAGGTCGGCCGCGGTCAGGGGATTCACGTACGGGTCGTGGGCCAGGATGCGCATTTCGAAGGACCGTGCCCGCCGCACCACCTCCCGGCCGATGCTGCCCAGGCCCAGAACGCCCAGGGTCTTCCCCCGTAGCTCGCTGCCCATGAACTTCTTCTTCTCCCACTTGCCGCTCTTGGTCGAGGCGCTGGCCTGCGGAACCGCGCGAGCCAGGGCCAGCATCAGCGCCAGCGTATGCTCGGCCACCGAAACCGCGTTGCCGCCAGGAGTGTTCATCACCAGGACCCCGCCGGCGGTAGCGGCCTCCAGATCCACGTTGTCCACACCCACGCCGGCGCGCCCGATCACCCGGAGCTTCCGGGCCTTCTCCAGCACCTCCCGCGTCACCTTGACGGCGCTGCGCACGATCAGCGCCTCGGCTTCGGCAATGTGGTTGAGATATTCCTTCGGGTTGGAGACCACCACGTTCCAGCCGGGCTGCGACCGCAGCAGCTCGATTCCCGCCGGAGACATGGATTCGGCTACCAGCACATTGACCGCCATCAGGCGCCCTCCTTTTTCTGCCCCAGCGCCGCCTCGGCGTAGACCCTTTCCACCGCGGCCACGCCGGAGCCGAAATTGACCGGATAGCCGTGGGCCGCCAGGGCGATCTCCAGCCCGGCAATCACGGCGAACAGGTCGGGGAAATCGAAGTAGCCCAGGTGGGCAATCCGGAAAATCTTGCCCTTCATCGTGCCCTGACCGTTGGCGATGATGGCGCCGAAGCGGTTCCGCAGCTCCTTGATTATGGTCCCGGAGTCCCATCCCGGCGGGGCCTTCACCGCGGTGACCGAAGCCGCCGGCGAGCGAGGCGCGAACAGCTCCAGGCCCAGCTCGCTGACCGCGGCGCGTGTGGCTCGCGCCAGCAACTGGGCGTTCTCGATCAGCCGCGCCATCCCGAGCTTCTTGATGTAGTCCAGTGTCGCGCCCAGCGCCAGCAGCAGGCTGGTCGAGGGCGTCCAGGCCGACTCGCCCTTGTCCGCGTTCTTCTTCTCCTTCTTGAGGTCGAAGTAGTAATGCGGCAGGCCGGCGGTCCCCGCGAAACCCCAGGCTTTCGGGCTGACGGCCATGAAGGCCAGGCCCGGTGGAATCATGAAAGCCTTTTGCGACCCGCCCACCACCACGTCCAGGCCCCAGCCGTGGATGTCCAGAGGCTGGGTGCCGATGCCGGTTATGGCGTCCACCACGAAGATGGCGCCCGTCTGGGCGATGGCCCGGGCCATGGCCTCGACGTCGTGGGCTACGCCGGTCGAGGTCTCCGAGGCCTGCACGAACACCCCGCGCGTGGCCGGCTCGGCGGCCAGAGCCGCCTCCACCCGGTCGGGCGTGACCGGCTCGCCGTAGTCGGCCTTGAGCACCGTGGCGTCAAGCCCGAAGGCCGCGGCAATCTCCGCCCAGCGCTCGCCGAACTTGCCCGCCGAGCAGACAATCACCTTGTCGCCGCGCGAGAACAGGTTCGAGACCGAGGCTTCCATGGCCCCGGTCCCTGAGGAGCTGAACACCAGCACGTCATGCGTAGTGCCCAGCACCTCTTTCAAGCCTGACAGCACAGACTCGTACACCTTGCGGAAGTCCTCGGTACGGTGATGGATGTCGGAGGCCATCATGGCCTGCAAAGCGCCAGGGTATAGGGGGGTAGGCCCCGGGGTCAGAAGGCGTTGTTTTCGAACGTGCATCGTTAAATCGGCTCCGTGAGAATGGTCTTCGGCATGTCGCTGCTCGATCGCATTCAGATAGATATGACTCAGGCGATGAAAGCCAGGGAGGAAGCCCGTCTCAGCGCCCTGCGGTTGATCAAGACCGCCTTGAAAAAGCACGAAGTCGATGCAGGCAAGCCGCTCGACGAGAAGGCGGAAACCCAGATTTTAACCTCTCTGGTGAAGCAACGCAAGGAGGCCGCGGAGCTCTTCCGCCAGGGGGGCCGGCCGGAGCTGGCCGCCAGAGAAGAGGCCGAGATCGGGCTGATCGAATCCTACATGCCCGCACTGGCCACTGCCGAAGAACTGGAGGCCGCCGTAGCGGCGGCGCTCGCCGAGACCGGCGTCACCTCGCTCAAGCAGATGGGCGTGGTCATGAAGGCCGCCCAGGCGCGCCTGGCCGGCCAGAGGGTGGACGGCAAGAGGCTGAGCGAGATGGTGCGTGCGCGGCTGGGGTAAGGCGATGACCGGCGGAGCGGCCACCGATGCCCGCCTGGCTGCGATTCGGCGTCTGGCGGCCTGGGCACCCCGGCTCCGGGGTGATTCCGAAGCTCTCCTCGGAGGCATCGAGGCCCTCAAGCGCATGGCCGGTGCTGCGCGGCGTCACGCGGCACAAGCTACGGAGGACTTTCGCCAGACCGTCCGGCGCTCGGCCGAAGTCTTGCCTACCCTCGGTGAGCCTTTGGCCGCGCTCAACTTCACGGAGCATCGCTGGGTAGCAGGTCATCGGGAGGAAGCCTATTCCGACTGGCTTGAGTGGATCGTGGCCCGGCTCGAGCCGCAGGAGATCATGCGGGTTTTCGGCGTGCGCGATCCGCAGATGGTTCTGGCATCCGAAAAGTGCGCGGTGACCGTCGAGCGAGAGCGACGGGTTCGCCACGGCCACAAAGGATCGGCGGGAAGGCTTGACCTTGAGATTTGCTTCGGGGACAAGGCGTTGCTGGTGGTCGAGGTGAAGTTGACTCGGGCCGAGCATGCCGACACGGCCAAGCAGGCCGGCTATCGGGCATCGCTGGAGGCCGACGCCTACACCCCGCCCTTGAAGGAGTACATCATCCTGGTGCTGGACGCAGAGGACGAGGAGTGCGAAGGGTTCAAGCCACAGCTTTGGACGAAGGCATGTGTCGAGTTGCGCCTCGCAGCCGCTCGACGGTGCAGGCGCAAGGAGTATCTGACAGCCGCGGTGATCCTGGCCTTCGTTGCAGCGGTGGAACAGAACTTGCTGGGCTTCTGGACGCCTGGACACGATGAAGTGGCTGCCACGCTGACCCTCTCGCGGATGACGGATCACCTCACTCGCTTTCTGAAAGCTTTCGAACATGAAGAAGAGAACCACCGGCGATCCCCTTCTGGCTGAGTGCGAGCCGTACTTTCTCGATGGTGTTCACACCATTGCCGAGTTCGCCCGGCGCACACAGGACGTTGTCTGGGAAGCGGTGGACCGGCACTGGGGGCCGCTTCTCAAAGCGCTCGGCTTTTCAGAGAAGGAAGTTGCCCGCTCGGACTACTGCTGGCCGGACAAGCTCCAGAAGGCGACGCCGACAGATGCAATCTCGCTCGGCGCTAGACTCAAAGCCTCGGATTTGCTGGACATGGCGATCTACCGGTACTGGGTAGTAGAAGAGAAGCAGACCGGAATCGAGGCCCACATCTGGATCAAGGGGCGCGAGAAACTGGACCGCTTGGGCACGGCGATAAATGACCTCCCGGACCCGTTCCCGCCACCCGAAGACTCCTGGGATTCCGGGCCCTGGAGCAGCGGGACCTACTTCATCCAGCGCGTCTTGGCTAAGCCTGAGATCGCCCAACTGGATTCTCGGCTCGACGAGCTGGTCAGCTACTTCATCCACCTGCTGACGAAGGCCGGCGGCGCCAGGAAGTTCCTGAAGTGAGCGGCAGACTCCCGAACAAGGGTTGGGGGAGATGGTCCGGGCGAAGCTGAGCGGACTCTGCTCCGCCCAGCGCTATAATAGGGGGCGTGGGCGCCTTCACTAGTGAGCAGGAGCGTCTGTTGATCGAGAAGATCCGCAGCCTCCGAACAGAGGAAGTCCACGCTATAGAGAGTTTCGCTGACTTCCTCTGCCAGCGCCAAGCAGACCGAGACCTGACCCGGGCAGCCGCCAAGTTGTCCGAGGCGGCCTTCGAGCGAGTCTGGGCCAACCCCGACGATGCCGAGTATGACCGGTTATGAGTTCGGGGATACCGTGCTGGTCCCCTTCCCCTTTTCCGACCTGACTGCCGTCAAGAAACGCCCCGCCGTCGTGGTCAGTTCCCGGAACTACGAGTCCCAGCGCCCCGATCTCCTGATCTTGGCGATTACCAGCCAGGCCTCGGCCTCACCGACAGCGCTGGAATCTGCCATCGTCGGCTGGAGGCAGGCCGGTCTGCTCAAACCGTCGGTGCTCAAGCCCGTGCTGGCCACCATCGAGAAAAGCCTCGTCCTGCGCCCACTGGGACGCCTGGCGGACTCTGACAGGCGGGCGTTGCGAGAGCTATTGAACGCGATGTTAGGCTAGGATGGGCGTGGTCATGAAGGCCGCCCAGGCGCGCCTGGCCGGCAAGCGCGTGGACGGCAAGAGGCTAAGCGAGATGGTGCGTGCGCGGCTGGGGCAGGCTCCGGCGCTGGCGCCCCCGAGCGGCCCCCGCCGAATCCCGGAATGTTACATTCTGGCCAAGATGGAACACCTAACTGAAACACGGTAGGTCCAACTCCGGCCCGCCCTGCCGCGCGCTGGCCGGCAGCGGCGACAGTCCCTAGGTTGTCACTCGAGCCGGCGCTCGGGCAAATCCCGCCGATCTGTAAGCAACAACACGCATGTCGTCAGGGGAGCCTCCCACGGACCTTTACAAAGAGAAGGTTGTTCGCCGTATCCCGGGCAGTGGTACGGGGCGTGCTAGTGTGCTCCGCGCGCCCGGTGCTGAAAGACAACTGGGCGGCAAGAATCCGTCGGAAGGCAGGGCCCCGAGATGCGAGATCAGCCTGGCGCACGCGAGCGAATCAATCCGGCCCAGAAAGCCAAACGCGACGGCGTGATTCTGGAACACTTGCCCCTGGTGAAGGCCATCGCCGTCCGGGTGCACGAGAACCTGCCGGTTCACGTGGATGTCGGCGATCTGGTGCATGCGGGCATCCTCGGGCTGTTCGACGCAGTGGCCAAGTACAAGCCGGAGAAGAAAGTGGCGTTCTCCAGCTACGCGAAGCACCGCATCAAGGGCGCCATTCTGGACAGCCTGCGCCAGCTCGATTGGGCTTCCCGCGACCTGCGCCGCAGGCATAAGCAGGTCGAGGCCGCCACGCGCGATCTGGCGGCCACCCTGCACCGGCATCCCACCGAAGCCGAGATTGCCCAGAAGATGGGCGTCGAGGTCGAGCGCTGGCGCCACATGATGATCGATCTTCAGCACGTCGGTTTGGTGTCGGCCTCCTCGCGCCGCAACAACCAGGACGACCTGCCCACTCCCGAGTTTCCGGCCAAGCCGGAGACCCGGCCGGACAGCATGTGTGCGCACGCGCAGTTGCACACCTTGCTCAAGAGCGCGATGGGAACTCTTCCCCCGCGCTACCAGAAGGTGGTGGCGCTGTATTACCTCCGCGACATGACCATGCGGGAGATCGGCAACCTCCTGGGGATCAACGAAAGCCGGGTTTCCCAGATCCACAAGTCGGCTCTGGAGAAAATGGAGGTCGCGCTGGGAACGGTGGGCATCCACTCCAGCCGGGCGTTCTGAAGGCACCCGCCCGGCCTCAACCTTCTCTGCGTGAGACCGCCAGCATGCCGGACTCCTCCGCCTCCTTGAGGCGCGCTGCGATCGCGCGGGCCACTACCTGCACCTGCGGCTCCCGCAGCATTCCCACGTTGTCGCCGGGAACCTCCTGCACGGTAACGCCCCCGGCCGCCAGGTCGCGCCAGCCCATGTGCGGATCCGCGTACGCGCCCGCGCGCGGCGCGCCGGCGCGGAAGCCAAGGATGCTACCCGACCACGGCTTCGGCAAGTAGCGGCCGCCAGCGCGCAGCCGGGCATAAGCCGCGTCTTTCAGTCCCCGAGGCAGGGGGAGGCGCGCACCGGCCAGGCGATTGTAAACGAACTGGCCGGCTCGGCGGCCCAGGTTCTCCACCAGCCTCCGCACCGCAGCCAGGAGGTAGTCCGCCTTCCCCCGGAACCCCAGCCGCGACAGCGTCCTGGCATGAAACCCCAGTCGTTCCAGAAAGTAGGCTGCTCTCAGTCGCCACCATTGCGTGGGGCGCAGCGCCGCGCTCCAGGCCGGGTTGTAGCAGTCCAGCAAAGCCAGCAGCGCCACCCGCTCTCCCTGCGCTTCGAGCTGCCACGCCATCTCGAAGGCCACCAGACTCCCGAAGCAGATCCCTGCCAGCAAGTACGGTCCGTCGCCCCGCTGGGCACGCATGTCCGCAATGCACTTCGCCGCCAAGGTCTCGACGGTGCATGAGGCCGGATCCTCGCAGATGCCTGGCCAGGTCAATCCGAACACTGGCTGATCCCGGCCCAGATGCCGCGCCAGGTTGCAGTAGCCGAGCAAGTTGCCGGTGTGCCCACCCAAGCAGAACAGCGGCGGCTTCTCTCCGTGAGGCTGGATGGCCATGACCGAGGGGGCCGTCGCTGAATGCTCCGAACCGGCGATGCTCGCAGCCATGCCCGCGACGGTGGGCTCGTCCAAAAAGTTCAGCAGGGGCAGCGCCAGTCCCAAGACCTCCGTGGTGCGGACGACCAGCAGAGTGGCCGTCAGCGAGTCTCCGCCAAGCTGGAAGAAGTCGTCATCGATGCCTACCTCCGGCACCTCCAGCACCTCCGCCCAGATTCGCGCCAGTTGGTGCTCGAGCGGATTCCGCGGAGACCTCGCGCCGCCCTGGGCCGCCGGCTTCGGTTCGATCGCCGCCGTCAAGCCTAGCTTCTCCGCCAGGCCGATGCGCTGGAGTTTGCCGGTGGCACCTTTCGGAATCTCGCTGACGATGAGCACCCTGCGAGGCACTTTGAAGTCCGCCAGCCGGTTAGCGGCGAACGCGCGTAGGTCGTGTTCCGTAACGGAGCCGTCGCTCCGCAAGACCACCGCGGCCGCCACCTCTTCCCCCAGTCGCGCATCCGGCATGGCGAACGCCACTACCTGAGCCACAGCCGGGTGGCCCAGCAGCGCCTCCTCCACCTCCCGCGGCGATACCTTCTCGCCGCCCCGGTTGATTATTTCCTTCAGGCGCCCGGTGACGAACAAGCAACCCTCGCCGTCCAGGTACCCTTGGTCCCCGGTTCGAAACCAGCCGTTAAAAAAGGCGCTCTGGTTCGCGGCAGGGTTGTTCTCGTAACCCGCCGTGATATTGGCTCCGCGGATCGCGATTTCGCCGACGCCTTCCGCCGGCAGGAACTCGCCGGTCTCACCCAGGATGGCGATCTCCGGGCCGGCAGCGATCCCCGCCGAGCCTGGCTTGCGCGCCCGGGGAGGCAGCGGGTTGCTGGCCATTTGATGGGCCGCCTCGGTCATCCCATAGGCCTCGATCACCGGAACGCCAAAGACGTTCTCCAGCTCCGAGGCCACCTGGGGCGGCAACGCCGCCGAACACGATCGAATCAGCCGCAGCCGGCTGCGGCGGATGACCTCGCCATGGGCGGCGGCGCGGACCAGTATGGCCTGGTGCATCGTCGGCACCGCGGTGTACCAGCTCGGGCGGAACTCCTCCAGCCATTCGTAAAACCTGGGCGCCTGCAATCCCGGAGTGCAGACCACGCTCGCCCCGGCGGCTAGCGACGAGAGCACCGCGCCCACCAGCCCGTGAACATGGAACAGGGGCATCACGTTCAGGCAGCAGTCGCTCGGACTGAGATCCAGGGCCGCGCAGATGTTAACCGCGGAAGCGCACAGGTTGGCGTGTGTGAGCGGCACCAGCTTAGGGCGGGAAGTCGTCCCGGAGGTGTGCAGCACCAGAGCCGCGTCGCCCGGCTCCGGAGGTTCCCAAGGGACGGAGGCGCCGTCGCCAGCGCCGGCCAGCCGAAAAACGCCGGCCTCCTGATCCGCCGCCACCGACAGCTCGATGATCGCAATCCCACGCGCCCGCGCCGCGACCGTGGCCGCAGACTCCGCCCCAGACGGCACAACCAATGCCGCGGCGCCCAGATCCGAAAGATAGAAGTCAAACTCGCTCTCGGTGTATGCCGGATTCAGCGGCGCGCAGACCGCGCAGGAAGCAATGGCGACGAATGCTGAGGCCGCCTCCGGACCGTTCGGCAGCGCCAGCGCGACCCGCTGGCCCCGGCCCACCCCGAGCCCCCGCAGGGTCTCCGCCGTCTCCCCGATGAACTGCGCCAAGCGCCCGTAGCTCAGCGGGGGCCGCCCCGGGGCCGCCAGCGCCACTGCCGACGGGTCTCGCGCCGCTTGCGCCCTCACTAAGTCCGGTATCGTGTACGCTGACCTCATCTCAGGCTAGGCGTCGGCAGGCCAACTCCGCCGAAGCGGCTCAGCCGCCCGCCAGGATCAGGTCCACGCGCCGGCTGACTTCGCGCAGGTAGGCTTCGTCCCCGCCGGGCAACTCGACCGTGGCCGTGCCCGCAAAGCCGGCCTCTCCCAGGGCCTTGTGTACCTCCGGCCAGTCGATATCGCCCTCCCGCAGCGCCACGAACTCCGCCTGCCTTTTCTGGAAGCGGAAATCCTTCAGATGCACCTCGGCGATGCGCTTGCCCAACGTCCGGATCCAGTCCTGCGGGAAGCCGAACAACACCACGTTGCCCACGTCGAAGTAGGTCCGCACCCAGGGACTCTTGAACTCGTCCACGTAGCGCGCCATCTCCACCGGGCTTAGCAGGAACTTGTTCCATACGTTCTCGATGGCGATCACCACCTTGAGCTTTTTGGCCAGCGGGAGCAGCTTGCGGATCTGCTCCTGCGAGCGCCTCCAGGCCTCCTGGTAGCGGGTCTGCGGGTTGACCACCGCCGGCACCAGCAGCACCGTGTCGGCGCCCCAGAAGCGCGCGTTCTCCAGACTGGTCTCCATGCCCTTGATGCTTTCGGCCACCACCGCCGGGTCGCTCGCCGACAAGGGGAACTTCCAGTGCGCCTGGTTCATCACCGAGTGGATCCGCACGCCGGCGCTCTCGGCGGCCTTCTTGATCTCCTCGGCCACCTTGGGATCCGGCGCCGTCGCGCATTCGACGTCGTCGAAACCTACCTCTCGCGCCAGCTTGAAGCGGTCGGCGTAGCTCAGCTCCCGCGGCAGCATGCCCAGGTAGACGCCCTTGCGGATGGGCAGGCGGGCCCCGGCCGCCGCGGAAACCAGAACCGCCGGGGCCGCCATGAATTCGCGTCGCTGCATGATGACCTCCTGCGAAAACCCTCGGGCCCGTTTCGCGGGCCGTCCCCTGAGTTTACTCCATCGCGGGAGACGCGTGACCGCTACAATAGAATCGTCGATGCGCGCCGCCCTGGGGCAAATCAATACCACCGTCGGCGACCTGGCCGGCAACGCGGACCTGATGATCCGCACCGCGCGCCAGGCTGCCGAACGCGGGGCCGAGCTGGTGGTCTTCCCGGAGCTGTCCATCACCGGCTACCCGCCCCGCGACCTGGTCGAGAAGCAAAGCTTCATCGAGCGCAGCGAGCGGCAGCTCGAACGCCTGGCGCAGGGAACCGCCGAGCTCGATGTGGCCCTGATCTGCGGCTATGTGGGCCGCTCGCATTCGGCTGCCGGTAAGCGCGCCACCAACAGCGCCGCCCTCGTCAAAGGAGGGCAAGTCCTTTTCCGCCAGAACAAGGTCCTGCTGCCCACCTATGACGTTTTTGACGAGGCCCGTTACTTCCTGCCGGCTTCGAGCCAAACCGTCTTCACCCTGGGCGACCGGAAACTGGCCCTGGTGATCTGCGAGGACGCCTGGAACGACAAGCAGTTCTGGGAACGACAGCTCTATTGCCGGGACCCCGTCGAGGAACTCATCCAGCAGGGCGCGCGCCTGCTGATCAGCATTAACGCCTCGCCCTATCACATGGGCAAACGGCAACTGCGGCGCGAGATCTTCGCCAACACGGCCCGACGCTACGGCATTCCGGTCCTCTATGTCAACCAGGTGGGGGGCAACGATTCCCTCGTGTTCGACGGCTCCAGCTTCGCCCTGGACGCCGAGGGGCGCCTGATCGGCTCCTGCGCCTCTTTCCAGGAGGACCTGGTGCTGGTGGACACCGACGCCGGCCGCGGCGAGCACCATGAGAACCTGCCCGAGGAATGCGCGGCCGTCTACGAGGCCCTGGTGCTGGGCACTCGCGACTACCTCCGCAAGTGCGGCTTCCGCCAGGTCCTGCTGGGCCTCAGCGGCGGCATCGATTCCTCGCTGACCGCCGTGATCGCCGTGGACGCCGTAGGGCAACAGAACGTGGTCGGCGTCGCCATGCCCGGGCCGTACTCCTCCCCCTCCAGCCTGACCGACGCCCACGCCCTGGCTTCCAACCTGGGCATGCGCTTCGAGGTGGCGCCCATCACCGGAGTCTACGAGAGCTTCCTCGCGGTCCTGGACCCGCTGTTCCAGGGCGCCCCGCGCGACGTGACCGAGGAGAACCTGCAAGCCCGTCTGCGCGGCGTCACCCTGATGGCGCTCTCCAACAAGTGGGGCGCGCTGGTGCTGACCACCGGCAACAAGAGCGAGCTGGCCGTGGGCTACTGTACGCTCTACGGCGACATGTGCGGCGGCTTGGCCGTGATCAGCGACGTGCCCAAGACCCTGGTCTACAAGCTGGCCCGCGTCGCCAACCTCCGCCACCCGGGCGCCATCCCCGAAAGCGTCTTCGAGAAGGCGCCCTCCGCCGAGCTGCGACCCGGCCAAAAAGACAGCGATTCCCTGCCCGGCTACGACGTCCTCGATCAGGTCCTGCGCGCCTACGTCGAAGACGGCCAGGGACCCGGCGAGATTGCGCAAGTCCTCGGCCTGCCGGAGGAGTTCGTCAGCGCCATCATCAACAAGGTGGACCGGAACGAGTACAAGCGCCAGCAGGCCGCTCCGGGGCTGAAGGTCACCACCAAGGCCTTCGGCATCGGCCGCCGATTCCCGATTGCCCAAAGATACTCCGAATGAAACTCGCCCTCGTCCTTGCTTTGCTCCTGATAGCCGTGTGGTTGTCCTCCCAGCCTGTGCCTCCCGAGCGCGTCGGACCGTGGCCGGGCGGCGGTTTCCTGCTGAACAGCGGCTGGCGGCTCCAGCCGGCCGGCCGGCAGGTCCCCGTGGACACTTTCCCCATGTCCGCGGCCCTCTCTCCGGACGGCCGCTACTTGCTGGTGCTGAACGGCGGCTACAACCCTCCCTCCATCAGCGTCCTGGAGGTGAGCACTACCAAGGAGGTCAGCCGTGTGCCCGTGGCCGACGGCTGGCTGGGGCTCACCTTCTCGCCCAAAGGCGACCGCGTGTGGGTGGGCGGCGGCTCTCAGGCCGCGGTTTTCGAGTTCGCCTTCCAGCGCGGCATGCTCACGCCGGGCCGCACCTTCGTCGTCGTGCCGCCTGACAAACGAACCGACCGCGACTTCGTCGGCGACGTGACGCTCTCGCCGGACGGCCGCCTGCTCTACGCCGCCGACCTCTACCGCGACTCGATTGTGGTGATCAACCCACAGTCGGGCGTGGTGGTCGAGCGCTTCCAGACCGGCCGCCGCCCCTACCGCATCCTGTTCTGGCCCGACGGCAAGTCGTTCCTGGTATCCAGTTGGGCCGACGGCGCCGTCTACCGCCACCAGACCGACAGCGGCAGGCTGATCGAGAAGCTGCGCCTCGGACCTCACCCCACCGACATGCTCTGGCTGCCGGGAAAGCCGACGGTCGCCGAGCCGGGCGAGGCCGAACCGCTCTGGGTCGCGCGCCTGTTCGTGGCGGCGGCCAACACCAACAACGTCTACGTGGCCGGCATCTCCGCGGACAACGAACTGCGCCTCCTCGAGACCATCAACGTGGCCATGACCCCGCGGCAGCCCGCCGGCATGACGCCCAGCGCGCTGGCGCTCTCGGCAAACCGCAAGCGCCTGTTCGTGGTCTGCTCGGACGCCAACGCCGTGGCCGTGGCCGATGTTTCCGAGACGCGGAGCCGGTTGCTGGGATTCGTTCCCACCGGCTGGTACCCCACGGCGGCGCGCAGCCTGCCCGACGGCAGGTGGGTGGTGCTGAACGGTAGGGGCCTCGGTTCCCATCCCAATCCCGGCGGGCCGAATCCCGCGCGTCGCGCCGCGCCCGCGCACCTGGGCCTCCCGGCCCCCGAGTTCGTCGCTCACATTCAGACCGGAACCGCCTCCTTCATCGCCCCCTTCACCGACGAAGAGCTGGAGAGTTACACGAAGACGGTGTACGCCAATTCCCCTTACCGGGACAGCCTGCTCGACGAGGTCCCGACCGGCCCCAACAACCCCGTCCCTTCGTGGCCTGGCGGACCCACGCCCCTGGAGCACATCATCTACATAGTCAAGGAGAACCGCACCTACGACCAGGTTTTCGGCGATCTGAAGGAGGGTAACGGCGATCCCTCCCTGGTCCTGTTCGGCGAGGACGTGAGCCCTAACCACCGCAAGCTGGCGCGGGAGTTCGTGCTGTTCGACAACTTCTATGTCAACTCCGACGTCAGCGCCGACGGCCACAACTGGTCCACCGCGGCCATTGCCCCGGACTACGTGCAGAAGCTCTGGCCCAACAGCTACGCCCGCCGGCGCCGCCGCTACGACTACGAAGGGCAGGAACCTACCACCGCCCCGCCCGCCGGCTACCTGTGGACCAACGCCGCGGCGGCCGGCGTCTCCATGCGCAACTACGGCTACTTCGTCACCAACCGGCCCGCACCGGGCCCGGACGGCGTCCAGGTCGAGGCGGTGCGCGATCCCATCCTGAACCGCGTGACGAACCTCTACTACCGGAGCTTCGATCTGGCTTACCCCGATGTCGAGCGCGCCAAGGTCTTCCTCAAGGAGTTCGCGGAGTTCGAGCGCGCCGGCAACCTGCCCCGGCTCATCCTGATGCGCTTGGGCAACGATCACACCTCCGGCACCACGCCCGGCAGGATCGCGCCGCTGGCGGCCTTTGCCGACAACGACTACGCGCTGGGCCTGATCGTCGAGGCGGTCTCGAAGAGCCGTTTCTGGGCGAAGACCGCCATCTTTGTTCTCGAGGATGACGCGCAGAACGGCCCGGACCACGTCGATTCGCACCGCTCCATCGCCCTCCTGATCTCGCCTTACGCCCAGCGGCGGTCCGTGGACCGCCGGATGTATAACACCACCTCCATGCTGCGGACTATCGAGCTGATTCTGGGTCTCCGTCCCATGACCCACTTCGACGCCGCCGCCCGGCCGCTGTCGGCGGCTTTTCAGTCCACGCCCGACCTGCGACCCTATGTGGCGGAGAAGCCGCGCATCTCGCTCGAGGAGCGCAATCCCGCCGTTTCGCCCACCGCGGCCCGCTCGCTGCGGCTGGATTTCAGCGAGGCCGACCGCATCGACGACCTCGAGCTCAACGACATCCTCTGGCGCGCCCTCCGCGGCGGCGACCCGCCCGCGCCCGCGCGCAGCGTCTTCCCGCTCTGATCAACTCAAAGCCGCCCCAACCTCCGATTCTCGCCGGTCCGCCCGTCCTTCTACTGCTTCTCGGGCTGCAAGGCCCGCCGGGCGTCTCGGAAGTGCTTCTCCATGTCGTCAGAGGAGCTCAGCTTCACGTCCTCTTTCCACGACGTGATCTCCCCCTTGCCCTTCGCCTCCGCCTTACCGCCCGCTTCGGCCCCCAGCTTACCGGACGCGCTCAGTGAGACCTCGAGGGTGCCCAGGGCAAAGGGATGCTGGCGTTCCGTGGGCTTGAAGGTCGCCTTGACCCCGACCCCAACCTCGCCTTTGGCGATCCCGGCGCTGGCGCCCACACCCAGTCCAACACCCACGGAAAGGTGCCCCTGGTTATTGACCGAGGCGTTCACCAGACCCGCCCTGACGCCGGCTTCCTTCCTCTCCTGCACGTCCCCAGAGTAGGAAACAGGCCCGACTTCTGCTTGGCCTCCGATGTTCCCTTTTCCGTCGAAGTTCGCCGAGACCGGTCCCACCTTGAGCGTCCCCACGATCTTGTCCCAAATCTTCTCGCCAAGCGAGCGCTCTGGCCTTGCGGCCGCAAGCTCCTCACGCTGTCGATTCTCGACCATGATGGAGAGCTGTCTCTCAACATCGCCATTAGCGGCATCGAGCAAGGCACGATGCTCTTCCGGAGTCCAAGGCCTCACGTCCGAAGCCTGCCCGCCGCTGGGGTCGATGCGCCGGACCGGGTTGTTCGCGGCGTAGCAGTACAGATTCAACTCCTCACCCACCGCTGCATCCATCTCCGGCACCGCCCACAGCAGCGGATCCGGAGACAGCCACCGCCGCAGCGTCGGGTCGTATACCCGCCGGCCGAATTGGTAAGTGCCCAGCCCGGGATCGGGTTCCTGATCCAGAAACTGGTGCTTCGGCGGCAGCAGCGACGAGGACCCCTGCGTCTGGCCCCAGGGATCGTAGTCCGCCTCACGTGTGAACACGTTGCCTAAGGGGTCGCGCGGATCAGGCGCGTTGAATGCCGTCTGCGTGACCACGCTCCCGCGCAGGTCCCCGTGGACGTACCCTGACTGTTCCGGCACACGGCCGCCCGTAGCGAGCGCTCGCGCCTCCTCGACCAGGGTCGTGTCGCCTAGCTTGATTCGCAACAGGAAGATGCCCTCATCAGTGCGGATCTCGGCCAGGCCGGCGAAGTCAATCCGCTTGGCGATTCCCCCGCCCGGCAGCTCCTGGCTCTGCCGCACCACCCGGCTGCCGTCCCGCCCGCAGATGAATGATGTGCGGGTGTGCGACGAGAGTCCTCCACCGGAGCCGTAATGCTTCGCCTCGACGGATTCCAGGCAACCCATGGGGCTGTAGGTCAGCGTCCGGTCCCGCCGGGCGCCTTGGCGATAAGTCATTACATCGGAAACGAGCTGGCCCACCGCGTTGTAGGCCAACGACCGCGTGTCGCCTCCAGGGTTGTCCACCCGCGTCACCGCCTGCGCCTGGGTCGGGTCCCCGTAAGTGTAGGCCTCTCCGGCCGCGTTCCCGATATTGCCACCCGGGGTGTAGCGGTAGGTCTCGGTCCTGCTGGGGCCCAACGGGTAGCTGACCTGTGAGCTTTCCAGGCGGTCGAGCGCGTCGTAGGCATGGTTCTTGACGGGCAGCATGGCGCCCACCCGCGCCCGGAACTCCTCGCTGGGGTTCCCGTTCTGGTCGTACTTGTAGGCGAGAACGGCCCGGAAATCTCCCGGGCTGCCCCCCCCGTACGTGATCTGTTCCAGCCACTGCGTCAGCGCGTTGTACTTCCATTCAGCCGCGCTCTGGTTGCCAAACACCGCGCCAGTCAGACGGTCCCGCTCGTCGTAGCGGGTCCAGGTCACCAGAACGGCCTGGCCGCTGGGTGCGTCGCTGGAGAGCCGGGTCACTCTCCCCTTGGCGTCTCTGACGTAATTGAGCGAAGCCGCGCCGGGCAGGCCCTGGAAGGTGATGGATCGCGGATCACCGGCATAGTTGTAGTCGAAGATCGCCGCGTACCGCCGGGCGACGTTGGCCGTGTCCGCCAGCACCGCGGCCGAGGGCGCATAGGCCACCAGCCTCGGGCGCCCGAAGGAGTCGTAGGCCAGTTCGTGGACGCCGCTCTTATCGCTCACCTGCCAGAGCTTTCCCAAGCCCCGGCTGGCTCTGTCGTCATGGCTTCGGAAGGTCTCCTCCGTGACGCTGCCGGCCGTGGCCGTGATCCGCACTGGGCGGCCGACCTCGTCGCGGGCAACCTGGATCGTGCCCAGCGGCGTGGTGATGGAGGCCGGGTGGTCCTCCAGGCAATAGCACATGCCGACCGACGCGGGCGCGGCGCTCGCCGCATGCGGCAGGGTCAAAGCGGCGATGCGCCCGGCGCCGTCTCGCTCCAGCCCGCGAACGTTTCCATCGCCGTCGTTGACCCGGATCACTCGCCCGAGTCCATCCCGCGTGAGGCTATGCTCGGAGACCAGAACGTTGCCTGTTCCGTAGCGGCGCACGCGAACCAGCTCCCCGCGACCGTCGAAGGTGCGTTCGGTCTTGAAGCCCCGCGGGTTAGTCTCGGTCCACGTTCGTCCCGAATACCCGAACGTCGTGGTGTGACCGTCAGGCCGGGTGACTGAACTCACCCGGTCGAATCCGTCGTAGCTTCTCGCCTCCGGCGCTTCGGCCTGCCCGGGCGTAATGTCGTCCAGGTTCGCCGCTCTCGCCGGAAGGAACGACTTCATCAGCCGGCCGAAGGCGTCGTGACTGTAACTCGCCTTGCGCACATAGCTGCCCTCGGCCAGCTCCACCACGCCCCGCACGCGGCCCTCGCCGTCGAAATGAGTTCGCCTCTGAAAGGACCGCCCGGCGTCTGTGTAGATCGTGCTCGTCCTGCTGGCAGGATAGGCGTCGCGGTAGACGTGGCTCGCCAGCAGTTCCCCGCTCGGCCCGTATTCTTCGGTGACCCGCCCCAGGCTATCGTATCTGTTGGTCCTCTGAAAGCCGTTGAAATCGGTGACAACTTCCGGCTGGCCGTGCCGGTAGTCCGGCTGGTAGGTTTCCCGCAGCGTGGTCCTGCCCACCACCCGGCCCCCCAAGTCGTACTTGGAAACCTGCACTTCCTGCCGGCTTACGTGCAGGCGAGCGGGATCGTAGCTCAGGGCCAGCGTCATGCGCCGGTTCCGGCCGATTCTGGTAACCAGCCCCAGCGCACTGTAACCATAGGTGGTGACATCGTCGCTGCCTCCCGCCGTCGAGGCGCACTGGGCGGGCGTGATACCGCGGCGGGCCGCCCTGGCCAACCGGCCCGAGCCGTCATAGGTCCAGGTGTCTCGCCGCAGCAGCCGCTCCCGGCTGCCCGCTCCACTTAGGTCCTCGCTGTAGCCGGTGGTCTCCCTGGCGGTCACCAGCCCGATCTTCCACACGCTGTCGGTGTAGTTCTGATACGTCATGACCGCTCTGACCAGCTCGCTGTCGGCCGCCAGCGCGGTCCCGTCGGAGTTGCCGGACCTGCTCTCGGTGGGGTTCCCGTAGGCATCCCAGGCCCGCGTTTCCTGCCCCGTCCAGGTGCAGGTTCCTCCGCAGCACTCTTGCCGGTGCAGGCTTTGGGAGCGGATGCGCACGCCCGCCCCGAGCGGCCCCGTCATGTAGCGCGCCTCCGCCCGGACGCTGTCAGCGCCGGACTCAATCAGCGTGCTCTGCACCGCCCCGCGCAGTGGATACTTGACGCCGATATCGGGCAGGCTCTTGCGAACGTCATAGGTGCGCGTGACCCTGACCGTCTGGGGAGGATCGTTGGTGAACACGGCGGTGACCTTCTCGAACCCGATCGGGTCGTTGGCCGCCAGATCGCGCACGAAGTTCTCGTAGCTCAGGCGGATGGTCTGGACCGGGAAGGATTGCCCGCCCGGCCCCGCAGCCTGCCGGATTTCGTACGCTACCATCTGCCCCGAGCGAAGCTGGCCCGGCTGAGAGCCCACCGCCCCCAACTGTCTCGCCAGCGGCGAGGTCGCCGCCGCATACTTCACGCCGGTCCAGCCTCCGCCGTGGTCCTCCACCTTGGTCAGCAGATCGGGAATCACTCCTGCGTTCTCGTACCACTGGGCGGGGCGGCAGGCGCCTGTCTCCTGCGAGCAGGCCCCCGGCATGATGATGTCCACCAGCCCGTCGTTGTTCAGATCCGCGAAGCGCGCCAGGTCCGGCTCCACCTCGAAAAGGCTGGTTCTCTGCGGCGGCACAAGAGCCAGCTTGATGGGCAGCCGGGTGCCGTCCAGGCCCACCAGCCCTCTGGCAAAGTTGGGCGCGAACTTGTCGCTTGGCCTCCTGAAACCTCGTCCGTCGTTCAGGAAGATGTAGTGCTGTTCCGACCCTCCCCCGCGAAGAAGAGCCGCCACGATGTCCACTCTGCCGTCGGCATTCAGGTCGGTAAACGACATGGCCGGCATGGGCACAACCGGCCTGTCCAGCGCGAGCTCGTCGCGGAGAACCGACGAATACCCGCAGCTCTTGTCGCGGTTCTCCAGCAGCCGCAGCGGATGCGCGAAGTGGTCGCCAGAGGTCGGGCTGCTCCAGTACTCCCCCGGCAGCACGGTCTCGCTTCGCTGCTGAAAGGCGTAGCCGCGGTTCAGAAACACCTGATGGCCGTCTTTGCAGATGCGGAACTGCGTGCCGTCCTGCAAGCCTGGGTTGGTCGGCGGAGTCGCCGCCACCAGATCGGGAAGACCGTCGGCGTTCACGTCCGCGAAGAAACTGCTGAAATTGTAACCGATGGGGTACAGGGCGTCCTTGGTGCACCTCCCCGAGCCGTCCTCGAAGCACTCATCCCGGCCGTCGGTCAGCAGCTCAAGCAGGGACTTGTTGAACCGGCTGGCTGGCTTGGGGTAGATGCCGGTGTCCGCCTCGAAGGTCATGCCGTTGTTGACGTAGGCGCGGGGAACGAACTTGTACTGGTAGGCGCTGGTGTCCAGGTACTTGAGCAGCACCAAGTCTGAGCGCCCGTCGCCATTGAGATCCACCAGCGGCGCCATAAAGTCCGATTTCACGTCCGCGTAGTAGTTGAAACCGCCGCCCGGCCGCGGGTCTGAGTCCCGGGCTACCCAGACACGCTGCTTGACGTGGCTGGGCCAGCCGGGCAGAAAGTGTTTGCTGTCGAAGGGCAGGTCCGGCTGGTGCGAGCGGTTCGCGTAGGTGTGGATGACCTCTCCGGATAACGCCTCCTCGACGACGCCACTGCCTTGCGGCACCAGCTCCCTCCAGTTCACCGAACCCACCGGCGTCGCGCACTGCGGGCCCTGGAAGTAGCACTGCTTCACCATCGAGAGGCAGTCCAACAGCCCGCGGTCGTGGATGGTGGCCGCCGGAAGGTTTGGCCGCTGCCCCGAGTCAGTAGTGGGCAGCTCTCGGCCCAGGTCCGTCCAAAAGCGCGCGTCACGGAAATCCAGGCTCCCCGTCAAGGTTGGCCACAGCGAGCCCCAGCGGGAAGGAAGCGTCCAGGAGGCATTCTCATTTGCCAGGTGCCAGCTCTCGAGCTGGACCGCGCGGTCCAGTTCGCGGCGATACCGGCTCCAGTCGGGCGGAAGCGGATCCACAAAGCCGCACGCGTTCCAAAAGCCCGAGTTGCAGCAGTAACTGGTGGAATCGACCAGATACACGAAGCCGACGCGAGGGTTGGCCTCTCCGCTTCCCACACCGCGGACCTCCACCGGGAAACTCACCCCATCCAGGTCGAAGTCGCCGTCCAGGTCGGCCAGATCCGAGATCAACACGTCGGCCAGGCCCAGCGACGAGACCGGCCAGCCGCCCTGAATCCCCACGGTGGGGTTCGTCCACGATACCTGTCCCCCTCTGCCGCCCTGAAGGAAAGTGTGGTCATAGCGGATCTGGCTGGAGGTGGTTTGCAGGCCCGCGGGATGGTAGAGAATGTCCGTCCGCCCGTCGCCGTCAAAGTCGAAGAATTTGTAGCCCGAGCGCCGGCCGGTGGGCGTGGACACCGCTCGGTCTTCAGGAGAGGTGATGAGTTTCAGCAATTGCGCATACGCCTGCTCGAAGTTAGCCGGCGCCGCAGTGTTTCCGGGAAGCGGTTTCGGACCCAAGAACGGGACCAGACCGGGTTGATCGTTGCTGGTGTAGGTGAACCGAGTGGTCCTCGGCTGCTCGTTGGGCGCCGTCCGCGTCACCTCCCCCAGCAGCAGGCGGTCGGTATCGCGGCTGGTCCTGTAGCTGAACTCGTAGGACCAGTAGGTCGCGGCCTGTCGCACGTCAATGCGCTCGATCCGGTGCTTGAGGACCACGTTGCCGTGCATTAGGTCCAGGTCGCCCTCCTGCGGCCCCAGGGTGACCTGGAGCGAGAAGATGTGCGCGAGGTTTTGAGAGTCATTGCCGCCCCACTTGATGCTCTCCAGAAGCGGCGCCGCCTGCGCAACCTTCTTGTCGTTGCGAGACTGCTCCGGGCTGTTGTGGTAGGTGTAGCTGATGTAGTTGCCGTCGGCGTCCCGCTCCTCCACCAGCAGCCAGGCGTAGGTCCCCGGTTCGTTGCAGATCCGGGCATGGTAGCCCTTGGCCTCGCCGTAGAGGCGCTTGCGACCGTCCGGAAGGTGCTCGGTCCACCGTCCCCCGCAGTCGGCAGGCCCGGCCGGCGCGAAGTACTCGAACCGCGTGGCGTTGTACTCCCGCAAGGGCGCATACAGCTTGCCCTGCGCTCCGCCTGGCCCATCCGTGGCGGCGGCTAGTTCCCCGGAAGGGCCGTCGAAAACCGTGGCCTCGTCGTCGTAGACCGGCCTCCCGGCAGCGGCCTTCAGCGGCGGGAAGCCCTGCTTGGTCGAACGTACTATGCGCGGCGTCCCCAATGACCAGCCCGCCCCCACCGGCGAGCTCCCCTTGGCCGCAACGCTCGAGTAGCTCAACGCAAGCTGTGGCGTCATCCCCAGACGCCCGGGCGGCACGTCAATCGGCAGGCTCCAGGTGAAGCTCCCAGCCGCGGACACCGGCGCGCGACGGACCTCAAGAGCGTTCGCCTTGGCGGTCTCCTGAAGCGCCACCGGCACAGACACCGAGGCATCCGAGAAGTTGAACGTCTCTTCCTTCTCGGCGAGCGCAGGCGCGGGTCCCGGGGGAAGCCCGACCAAGGAGGCAACCACCACCCATACCAGCAGTCTTCTCAGGTCTTCTGACAGCTTCATGCGCCTCTCCTACCTGGCGGCAGCCCGCGGGCGTCGCCACCCACTTGTTTCCGCCTGAATAGTCTACCCGAAGCCGGACCCCCGCTGGCCGCCGTTCTCCGCTTTGGCAATTCTGCCGATACCTCTTACACTGGGAGAAGCCCATGCCGCGTATCTACGTGTGCTTCCTCTGGCACATGCACCAGCCCTTCTACAAGGACCTGGTCTCCGGCCAGTACAGGATGCCCTGGACGCGCCTCCATGCGCTCAAGGACTACTACGGCATGGCGCGCATCCTGGAGGAGTTCCCCCAGGTCCACCAGACCTTCAACCTAGTGCCCTCCTTGCTGGCGCAGATCGAGGAGTACGCCGCCGGGCGCGCCGACGACCCGTGGCTGGCGTGCGCCCTCAAGCCGGCCGAAGCCTTGAGCGAGGCCGAGCAGGATCTCATTCTGCGCGATTTCTTCGTGGGCCATGCCCCGCGCATCATCTACCGCTACCCGCGCTACGGCGAACTCTACGACGCCTGGCGCGCTTCCGACCGCAACCCCCAGCGGGCCCGCCGCCTGTTCGGGGCGCAGGCCCTGCGGGATCTGCAGGTGCTCTCCCAACTGGCCTGGTTCGACGAAGAATTCCTGGCGCGCGACCCGGAAGTCCGCCAACTGGCCGCTCAGGGACGCGACTACAGCCTCGGGGATCAAGCCCTGCTCGGCAGGAAGCAGGCCGAGATCCTCAACGCCGTCCTACCCGTTTACCGGGAACTGGCCGGGCGCGGCCAGATCGAGATTTCGACCACCCCGTTCTACCACCCCATTCTGCCTTTGCTCTGCGACTCGAACATCGCCGAAGTCTCGCATCCCCACGTTGCGCTGCCCAGCCGCTTCCGCTACCCGCAGGATGCCCGGCTGCAACTGGAGCGGGCCCGCGACTACATGGCCGGCCGGTTCGGCGCGCCGCCCGCCGGGTTGTGGCCTTCGGAAGGCTCGGTCTCCGACGAGGTGCTCGGCCTGGCGGCGGAGTTGGGTTTCCGCTGGATCGCCAGCGACAACGGAGTGCTGGCGCGCACACTGGGGCGCTTGGCGGGAGTAGAGGAAACCTGCCAGCCCTACCTGTGGCGGCAGGGCGAGCGGGAAATTGCGGCGCTGTTCCGCGACCACGCCGTGAGCGACCTGATCGGGTTCGTGTACGCGCGGCTGGGCGCGGTGGAGGCCGCCACGGACCTGCTGGCGCGCATCCGCGGGAATTGCCGCAGCATCCTGGACGGCGGGCGGGATGCTCTGGTGCCCATCATCCTGGACGGCGAGAATGCCTGGGAGTTCTACGAGCAGAACGGCCGGCCGTTCCTGCGGGAGCTTTACCGGCGCATTAGCGACGACCCCCAGATGGCGGCGCTGACGGTGAGCGAGGCGCTCGCGCGCTTCGAGCCGCAGGTGCTGGATCATGTCTTCCCCGGCTCCTGGATTGGCGCCAACTTCGACGTCTGGCTCGGCCACGAGGAAGACAACCGTGCCTGGGAGTACCTGCTCCGCGCCCGCCAGACGTTCGACCTGCACAACGCCGCCGCCTCCGAGGAGAACCGCGCCCTGGCCCGCGAGGAGCTGCTCATTGCCGAGGGCAGTGACTGGTGCTGGTGGTACGGGCCCGAGCACTCGTCCGACTACCGCCCGGAGTTCGATCAGCTCTTCCGCGCTCACCTGGCCAACGTTTACCGGGCCCTCAACTTGAGCCCGCCCGAGGAGCTCTCCCGCCCCATCCTGAAACCCGCAGTCAAGGATCTCCACGTGCCGCCGACGGGACCCATTCGGCCCGTCATCGACGGAGAGGCAACCTCCTATTTCGAGTGGCTGGGCGCTGGAAGCTGCCGCGTCGAGGCGCGCTCCGGCGCCATGCACGGCAAAAGGTACCTGATCCAGGAAGTCTACTACGGCAGCGACGGAGTGAACCTCTACCTCCGGGTCGATTTCCAGCCTGGCGCGCTGGAAACCTTGCCTGGCGCGGAGGCCCGCCTTAGCATTCAGCCCTCCCTGGGCGATTCCCTGCCCAGTTGCCTGGTGCTGCGGTTCGAGCAGGGCGGCGTCCGCCTGGACCAAGCCGCGTGGGGGAAGCCTTCAGATGCCGACCTCGTACCCGTCGAATTCGCCTTCCGCAAGGTTCTCGAGGGCCGCCTGTCACTGGGGGTGCTGGGCGTGGCGCCGGGCCAATCGGTGCGCCTTCAGATTTCCCTGTGGAAAGAGGGACTGCCCCTGGACGCCGTTCCCCAGCACGGCTACCTGGAGATCTCCACCGCCGAACCCACCGACTGGCCGCTGTGAGGAACTGCGTCGCAAGTCACGGACTCAGCTTCAGCCCGGATCGCATATAATGCACGTATCCCACGGTCAAAGGAGCAGCCTTCGACATGCCACAACCGTCAGAGATGGAAAGTCCTCTCTCCCCGTTCCTCGAAGCCGCCAAGGCCAAAGGGGCCTCGGATGAGTCGCTGGCGCGGCTGTTGGAACAACGCGGGTGGCCCGAACGCGAGGTCTACAGGGCTCTGGGCGCCTTCTACGAAAGGGTGACCGGACAGCCCATCCCGGTCCGAGGCGCAGGCGCCGGAGAGCGCGCCAAGGACGCGTTCCTGTACCTGCTGTCGTTTTCCACCTTGGGCGTGTGGGCTTTTGCGCTGGGGGCGCTCATTTTTGCCTACCTCACCAAGTGGTTCCCGGATCCGGTGGCTGCCAGAGGGGCTCTGGACTTCACGCGCGTGGTGTCGAACAGCCTGGCCTCACTCATCGTCGCGTTTCCGATCTACCTCGTCGTCATGCGCCTGATCGTTCGCGAGGTGCAGGCGCATTCCGAGAAGCGCGACTCCGGGATTCGCAAGTGGCTGACCTACCTTGCACTCCTGATCGCGGCCGGCGTCGTGATCGGCGACCTCATCACCTTCCTCGACTTCTTCTTCCGCGGCGAGCTGACCATCCGTTTTGTCCTGAAGGTGGCAACAGTCCTGGCTATCGCCGGAGGAATCTTCTGGTACTACCTGAGTGGGCTGCGCACAGACACCCGGAGCGCGTCAGATGCGGGAGAAGCGTAAGAACCTGCTGTTCGCCGCCGCTGCGACATTGGTAGTCTGCACCTTCGCTGCAATTGGTTTCTGGAGCCTCGGTTCCCCTGGGAAACAGCGCGAGCTCGCTGCGGACCGTCGGCGCGTCGAGGACCTCCAAACTATCGCGCGCAGCCTAAACGCTTCTCACAGGCTAAGCGGCTCCGCAGCGAATCGTGAGCTCCCCTCGACCCTCCACGATCTGCCCCCAGCGTGGCGCACGGACCCCTCGCGGCTCACCGACCCGGCCACGAAAGCGCCTTACGAGTACCGCCGCCTCTCCAGCTCCACTTACGAATTGTGCGCGAGCTTCGCCACCGAGAGCAGCTCCGATGAGGATGGGTACGAGCCCGGCGGGAGGTATTCGTTCTGGCGGCACCCGAAAGGCCGCCACTGCTTCCTGCTCGACGCGGTGCGCTCGCCCTGGGAGCCTCGCTGAGCAGGACAGGCCACCCAAAGGGCACCCGGCCTGTCAGGTCACTCCAGGTGGAAGACCTCCTCCAACCGGAGCAGGCCCTCATCCGGCCGCTGCCCTTCCAGCTCCTCAAAGAAGGGCCCCATCTCGCGCTGCCAGCGGGCGTTGACCTCGCGCAGGGCCATTCCCGCCCGCGCCTTCTCGAAATCCGGCGTCTCCAGGTAGCCCACCAGCAGGCCGTCCTCGCGCAAGAAGAGCGAGTAGTTGTGCCAGCCCGTCTCCCGCAGGGCCGCCAGCATCTCCGACCACACCGCCCGGTGCCGCGCCTTGTATTCGGCCAGGCGATCCGGCTTGACTTTCAAGAGAAAACAGACTCGCTCCACTCCTCACCTCCCGGCACCAGATACCGGTCAGCGCCGCTGCGCCGCAAGGCGCCCCGCCGCGCGGTTAGCGCCTAGATAAACAGCGGCGCCGCCACCAGCGTGATGGTGCTCAGCAGCTTGATCAGCACGTGCAACGACGGCCCGGCCGTATCCTTGAACGGATCGCCCACCGTGTCGCCCACCACAAGGGCCTTGTGGACATCGGAACCCTTGCCGCCCAGCTTGCCCGTCTCGACGTACTTCTTGGCGTTGTCCCAGGCCCCTCCGCCGTTGTTCATCATCAGGGCCAGCAGGATCCCGGTGATGGTGGCCACCATCAGAAACGCGGCCACTGCCACCGCGCCCACGGGGAGCCCGGACGCCGTCACGCCGAAGCTGCGGAAAAGCAAGCCCACCGCCACCGGGCCGGCCACTGGAAGAATGCCCGGCAACACCATGGCCCGCAGCGCACCCTTGGTGACGATATCCACGCAGGTGCCGTACTCGGGTTCCGCGGTGCCCGCCATGATGCCGGGGTTCTCCCGGAACTGCTTCCGCACGGCTTCAATCACCGTCTGAGCGACCTTGCTCACCGCCCGAATAGCCAAGGCGCTGAACAGGAAGACCAGGGTGGCGCCGATCAGCGCGGCGGTGAAGACCGGCACATTGCCCAGGTCTATGGTGAATTCGCCGATTGTGCGACCGAGGCGCGCCATCTGCTCCTTGACCGCGTCAATGTAGGCCGTGAACAGCAGGAATGCCGCCAGCGCGGCGCTGCCGATGGCATATCCCTTGGTCAGGGCCTTGGTGGTGTTGCCCACCGCATCCAGCCGGTCCGTGCGCTTGCGGACCTCCTCAGGCTGCTGGGACATCTCGATGATTCCGCCGGCATTGTCCGTGATCGGGCCGAAGGTGTCCATGGCCAGAATGTAGGCGCAAGTGGAGAGCATGCCCATGGTGGCGATGGCGGTGCCGTAGAAGCCCGCGGCGATCGGGTCAACCCCCGGCAACCCCGCGTTCACGCCCAGGTAGTACGACCCCAGAATCGCCGAGGAGATCACCACCACCGGCAGCGCCGTGCACTCCAGCGCCACCGAGAAGCCCGTGATGATCACCGTGGCCGGGCCGGTCTTGGCGGCCTCGGCAATCGAGAGCACGGGCCGGTAGCGGTACTCGGTGTAGTACTGCGTGATCCAGACGAACAGGAACGCGGTCAGGATCCCGATTACGCCCGCGCCGAACAGCATCAGGTTGCCGCCCAGCAAGAGCTTGACCGCCACAAAGAAGCCCGCCATCGCCAGCGCCGTGGTCACGTAGTAGCCGCGATTGAGCGACTTCATCGGGTCTTCCTCGCCCTTGACCCGCACGATCAGCACGCCCACAATCGAGGCGATCAGGCCGAAGGCGCGGGCCATCAGCGGGAACAGCACCCCGCCGATGCCGAAAACCGGATACAGCGCCACGCCCAGAATCATCGCCCCGATGTTCTCCGCGGCGGTGGACTCGAACAGGTCGGCCCCGCGCCCGGCGCAGTCGCCCACATTGTCGCCCACCAGGTCGGCGATCACCGCCGGGTTCCGGGGGTCGTCCTCGGGGATGCCCGCCTCCACCTTGCCCACCAGGTCCGCGCCTACGTCGGCGGCCTTGGTGTAAATGCCGCCGCCCAACTGCGCGAACAGCGCCACGAAGCTGGCCCCGAAGCCGAACGCCACAATCTGGAAGGGCACTTCCTTGGCGTTGCCGAGGCCGTCGAAGAACCAGAACAGCCCGCCCACTCCCAGCAGCGACAGGGCCACCACGCCCAGCCCGGTCACCGCGCCTCCGCGCAGCGCGATCTTCAGCGCGCGGTTCAGGTCCGTCCGCGCGGCCGAGGCGGCGCGGATGTTGGCCCGGATCGAAACCCACATCCCGCAAAAGCCGGCCAGCAGCGAACAGATCGCTCCCATTACGAACGAAATGGTCATGCGCACGGCCAGCCGCGAGTCCCCCTTGCCGAAGAAGTACGCCAGGTAAATGATCAGCGCCAGCGCCGCCGCCAGGCTGATGATGGTCCGATATTGCCGGTTCAGGAACGCTTCCGCTCCCTGCCGGATGGCGTCGGAGATCTTCTGCATCTGCGGCGTGCCGGAGTCCTGCCGTAGTACGTACCGGGCGAAGAAGACCGCCGCCACGAGCGACAGCAGGCTGATGGCCAGCACCAGGTGCAGGTAGCCGGGGCCGGCCTGCTCGGTGATGCCCGCCTGGAGCCACAGCGCATAGGCATCAGTGATGTGTTGCATCAGTGGAACACCTCCCGGAATTCTTAGGAAATGGCCCCTTGGCGAGGGCCCTCCTCAGCGTTTGGCACTACAGGCAGCCAATCGGCGGAATCGGGGCCTTTCGTTAGCAAACCATTCACGATACCGCAGGCGGGAGGCACAGTTCAACCCGCGCCGGAAGGAGGCGTTTACTGGTACGCTTTGGGCTGGGGCGCGCAGGTGGGCCAGGGCGCGAACCCGAGCGTGCTGTCCTTACGCTCGTACCACAGTGATGCCTCTGAATCCCGCCCGTAGCGCAGGGTGACGATCACGCCGGGTCCGCAGTAGCGGGCATTCTGGATGGCCATCGAGGCCGCCTCGGCCCGCGGGCTGGCCGGGCCCCAGTCCTCCATGAACTTCTCGAAGGTGTAGTCGCGGCAGGCCGAGGTCTCCGTACACCCCCAGAGCTGGTAGGCCGCCCGGAAGTCACGCCTGCGGAGATCCTCGACGAACTGGTTGACCTTGCGTTTGGCGGGATACGAGCGGAAGCCGAAGTACAGCCCCCCGGCCAGCGCCGCCAGCAGCACGGCGCCGATCACCACGCGCCAGAAGCGACGGCTCTGCCGGGCGTCCACCTCGCCGTAGCCTTCCAAGAACTCGCCCATAGGGGCTCCTCACTTCGCCGGGTACGCCTTGTCGTAAGCCGCCGTGGCCTCGGCGGTGATCTCCAGGGCGGGCTTGAAGAAGATCGTCGTGGTCGCCTCCACCACCACGTCGAGGCCCTTTTCTTCGGCAATCTTCTTGACCACCTCCTGCATCCGCTGACTGCTCCGGCTCAGGATATCGTTCCGCTCGCCGTCCACGTCGGCCTGGAGGTCTTCGCCCAGGCGCTGCAAGTCGCGCTGCCTGCGCTGGGCTTGCGCGGTCATCTCCGCCTCGGCCTGTTGCGTAAGCTTGCCGGCCAGCGACTGGAGCTTTTGATTCAAGTCCTCCAGCTCTTTGCGCACCTTCTCCATCTGGGCCTGGCGAGGCTTGTACTTGGCCTCCAGCGCGGCCGAAGCCTTCTTGATCTCGCCCGTGTCCAGCACGGCCCTCTGCAAATTGACCACCGCGACCTTGATCTGGGCCGAGAGCGCCGCCGCCGAAAGCAGCAGGCCGGCCACCGTCAACGACACACGCGAACGGGATGTGGGAAGCATATTCAACCGGACCTCTCGCAAAGACGCTTTCATAGCTTACCACACCGGGGTGAGTCCTACCTGGCCCCGCCCCTGTCGGCTTAAGCTCCGGCCGCCACCTCGGCCAGGGCGGTCAGCGCCCGCTCGCAGTCCTGCCGGCTCGCGTCGTAGTGGGTCACCAGGCGGAGCTGCATGGCGTTGATGGGGTTGATCAGCACACCGCGGGAGGCCAGCCGCGCGCTGAACTCCCGCGCGCTTGTTCCGGCGCCGCTAACGTCGAAAACCACGATGTTGGTCTGCACCTGGTGGATCACACGGATGCCGCGCATCCCGGAGAGCGCCTGCGCCAGCAGGCGCGCGTTGGCGTGATCCTCTCCCAGGCGCGCCGGCATCTCTTCCAGGGCGATCAGGCCCGCCGCCGCCAGCACCCCCGCCTGCCGCATTCCTCCCCCCAACCGCTTGCGGTACAGCCGGCCCTCGGCAATGGAGGCCGCCGCCCCCACCAGCAGCGAGCCTACCGGCGCCCCCAGGCCTTTCGACAGGCAAAACATGACGCTGTCCACCTTGGCCGTGATCTCCCGCACCGGGACCCCCAGGTAGGCCGCAGCGTTGAACACCCGGGCTCCGTCCATGTGCACCTTCAGGCCCAGTTCGCGCGCGCCGTCGCAGATCTCCTCGATCACCGCCACCGGATAAACCGTTCCGCCGGCCATGTTGTGGGTGTTCTCGATTTCGATCAAACCGGTGGGCGCCCAGTGCGGCCCCAGCGGGCGGATCTCCGCGCGGATCTGCTCCCAGCTCAGGATCCCATCGGCGGCGTGAATCGCACGCGGCAGGCAGCCCGAGAACCACGCCATCATCGCCAGCTCGTAGTTGATGACGTGTGAGTGCGCCTCGCAGATCACTTCCTGGCCGTGCCGGGTGTGGACCTTCACGGCGATGGTGTTGCCCATGGTGCCGCTGGGAACAAACAGCGCCGCCTCCTTCCCGAAGATCTCCGCGGCGCACCGCTCCAGGCGATTGACGGTGGGATCCTCGCCGTAGACGTCGTCGCCCACCTCGGCTTCAGCCATTGCGCGCCGCATGGCCGGCGTGGGCCGCGTCACGGTGTCGCTGCGCAGATCGACCGTCGAGCGGGTTTCGCCTGGCCGGCCCGCAGCGCTCGAACCGCGCGTTGAAAGGCGTCTCTTCATAAGCTCACGCCTAATTCTACGCAACTTCCGCCCTGGCAGGGCCATCTGCTAACCTTGAACTCCCGGATGGACTCTAGCTACATCCCTCAGACCCAGTTGCCCGGCGCCACCCGGCTGGTTACTGACTACCTCTGCCAGTTCGACCGGGTCCGCGGCTTCTACGATCACGATCCGCGGCAGCCAGACTCGTTTCGCGCGGCAGCCCAGTCAATCGACTACCCGGCGGAGCGCCGCGCCGCCCTAGTCGCGGCCCTGCGCCAGCAAAATGGCGACAGCCCCGCGCTCGAAGCGCTGGCGCGGCCCGGCACGCTGGTGGTGGCCACCGGCCAGCAGGTGGGCCTGTTCTCCGGCCCCGCCTACACCGTCTACAAGGCGCTCACCGCCGCCAGGCTGGCGCGCCAGCTCACCGCTTCGGGCCTCGATGCGGTGCCAGTGTTCTGGTTGGCTACCGAGGACCACGACTTCGCCGAGGTGAACCATTGCTGGCTCTTTGACGCCACCGGCGCGCCCGTTCGGATCGAGGCCGCCGGCCCCACAGGCCACACGGTGGGCGGCATTCCAGTGCCCGGAGAGGCTACGGCGCGGTTGCGCCAAGCCTTGGCCGGATTCCCCTTTGGTGATGAAGTGGCGCAGACGGTCGAGGCGGCCTATGGGGACGGCGCCACGTTCGGCTCGGGATTTCGGCGCCTCCTCGAGCGACTGCTGGCCCCTTACGGCTTGCTGTACCTGGACCCCATGCACCCCGGCATGCGGCGGCTGGCTGCTCCCCTGCTCCGCAGCGCGCTTTGCGCGGCTTCCGAATTGACCGGACGGCTGCTCGAACGCAATCGGGAGCTGGCCGCCCTCGGCTACCATGCCCAGGTCTACGTTGATGAGCAATCGTCCCTGCTTTTCTTGATCGACGGTGGGCGGCGTCTGGCGTTGCACGGCCGCTTGTCCGCCCCGGAGTTGATCGACCGCCCCGAGCAGCTCTCTCCAAACGCCCTGCTGCGGCCCGTCGTGCAGGATTACTTGCTGCCAACCGTAGCCACTGTCTGCGGGCCTTCCGAGCTGGCCTACCTGGCCCAAGCCCAGGTCATCTACCGCGCGCTGCTCGGCCGTATACCCGTGGCGGTCCCGCGCGCCGGCTTCACACTACTAGACGGGCGGTCGGCCCGGCTTATGGACCGCTACGAGCTGGAGCTGCCAGATGTGCTGTGCGGCGAATCGGCCCTGGAAGAGAAGATCGCGCGGAAACTCGTGCCACCGGACTTGCGCGCCACGCTGGAGAACGCCGGCGCGGACGCGGAACGCATTCTGGGGGCTCTCGGCGCCACGCTCGCGGGCTTCGATCCCACCCTCGCCGCAGCGCTCGCGACCAGCCGTCGCAAGATCCTCTACCAGTTCTCGAAGATCTCGCGCAAGGCGGCCCGCGAAGCCTTGCGCCGCGACGAGCGGACGCGCCGCGACGCCGCCTGGCTCAGTGCGCTCGTCTACCCGCGCCAGCGGCTTCAGGAGCGCTTCTACTCGATCCTGCCCTTCCTGGCCCGCCATGGTCCGGCGATCATCGAGCGCCTCTACGACGAAATCCGCCTCGACGAAGCCGACCACCGCGTTGTCGTACTCTAGCTCGCGACTGACGCCCGGGATGGCGGGATATCGAGGTCAGTTGCGGAAGTAGCGTACTTCAACGCAGCCGCGCCGGCTTCAGCGTCCACCCCTGGAGCCGGCCGAGCTCGAGCAACTCCGGCGCGCTGAATCCCTCAGGGTGAATCGACCAGTTGAACGCGCCCCGGGGGTCGGTGGAGAAGTACCGCTCGAATTCGAGGTTGGCGCGGCGCACCGCAACCTGGGGCGCAACCCCGTTGTCGGCTGCCAGTGTCGCGGCGAAATCGCCGATGGAGAGTTTCTCCGACCCGAACCACACCGCACCCGGCAGCCGCTTGTGGGCGCCGACGAAGGAAACAGCGTCCGCCTTGCCGCGCTCGAAAAGCGGGCGGGGAATCGCCGTCGCTTTGACCGTGCTCTCGACCCGCGCGACCGGCCCGTCCACGACCTGCGGCGCCATCCCCAGCAGCACCATCAGCATGTCCGCCGCGGAAAGGGCCCCGGCGTCGCTCAGCAGGAATGTCTGGCGCGCGGTCATGTGCGCGGCGATCCGCGCGCGATCCACCTTCGGCGGCAATGGGCCCTCGTAGAGCTGGAGCAGATCCCGCGCCGTCGCGAACCGCACCCCGGGAATATTCCTGGCGTGTTCGACGAAGGCCCGCAGGATTCTGTAGCAGCGCTCGGAGTCTTCCGGCGTCCGCCGCCGCGGCCGCTGCCATTCGCTCGGGTCGCGGTGGGCGCCACGCGCGAAATTCACCCCGTCCCAGAACTCGGTGGTGACGAACTCCGTGGGGTGGGAATAGGTGCTGATCACCCCGCCGCCTCTGGCAGCGAGTTCCTCTGCCAGTTGGTCGAATTGCTTCTCTGTGCTTTCGAGTGAGGCGCCCGGCTGGAGCGACGGACGGAGCAGGTACCGGCCCATGTTGAAGATGTACAGCATGCCGCCGTACCAGAACGGTTGGCTGTTGAGCCCGACGTGTGACCCTTCGTCGAGGTAGACAGAGATTCCCATCCGCCGCAGCGCCAGATGGCTCTGCGGTCCCCAGGAGCTGCCGGGCTGCCCGTAGCAGCTCGGCACGAGGCCGAACACGCGCTCCAGGTCCGTCACCCCGCGGCCCTCGCGCCGCTCGAACTCCGCCGCGCCCTCCAGAAACCCGAGATCCCGCAAGTACACCGAAGGCGTAGGAGGGACCGAGTGGTTGTCGGCGTGATATCCGATGTCGTGGAGCGCCAGCGCGCGGATCACGTCCTGCCGCCCGCGCGCCTCCAGGGTCCGGATCTTCTCCCCGACGATCTTGAAGGTCGCCCGGACCCCCAGGTTCGTGAGATCCTGCGCCAGCCGCAGCGCGGCGTCGTCGGCGGCCGGCTCGATGTAATCCTCAGTGTCGAACCACAGCACCACATAGACCGGGCCGCCTGCGAACGCCGCCATCGCCCACAGAAGCAGAAGCACCAGTGTGCGCATACGCTAACATTCTATCCGCCCGCGCTGTTATACTCTGAAAAGATCGTCCACCCCCGGCTGGAGTGGCGGAACTGGCAGACGCACGGGACTCAAAATCCCGCGCCCTTCACTGGGCATGAGGGTTCGACCCCCTCCTCCAGCACCAGCCTCCAGGACTCCGGATGGGTTCCCGGTGTGTGTGGTGGTCGTGCTATGTTGAAGCTATGGAGCCGGTCGCGCGGCTGACCACCTTCGAGGACCTGGATGCCGCCCACGCCTCACTGGCCTTTTGGGTGACCCGCCCGCCCGTAGAAAGGATTGCCGAGGTCGAGCGTCTCCGGCGCGAATACCTCGAGCGGTTGCGAGGAACCCGCCCCGATGGAGTTTCAGAAGGACTTCGAGGATCTTTGCGCCTCATTGAACGGGCGGAACGTTGACTACATCATAGTCGGCGGCTACGCTTTGGCCTTTCATGGGGCTCCACGGTTCACCGGCGACCTCGACATCTTTATTCGGCCCACCACCGAGAACGTAAGCCTGCTGCTCGCCGCTCTGCACGACTTCGGATTTCATGAGACTCCGGTACTTCCAGAGGACCTCCTGCGCGAACGTCGGGTCCTGGAGCTCGGCCGGCAGCCGGTTCAGGTCCACGTCATGGCATCCATCAGCGGCGTGTCCTGGGAGAGGGCCTGGGAGTCCCGCGAAGCCGGAGACTATGGCAGCGCTCCCGTCTACTTCTTGGGACGCGAAGCGTTTATCGCGAACAAGCGAGCCGTCGGACGCGCCAAGGATCTCGCGGACATCGAAGCGCTCGGCGCACTGGGCAGCGGGGAGTAAGCGTCACGGGACTCAAAACCCCGCGCCCTTCACTGGGCATGAGGGTTCGACCCCTCCTCCAGCACCAGCTTTCAACAGCTTGCACGTAACTGTCCTGCCTCAGCCGGAAATGGAGAAAGCGGTCTGCCGTTAAGACAACGGAGAGAACGCATGAAGAAGCAACGCAAGCGCTACAGCGCTGAAGACAAGGTCGCCGTCCTGAGGAGGCACCTGGTGGAGGGGGCTCCGGTCTGGCCCCTCTGTGACGAACTCGGTTTACACCCCACGATGTTCTACCGCAGCCGGAAGGGCTTGTTTGAGAACCCGCCGGCCGTTCGAGGTAATGGTGCGGCGGATAGCGGCCTTGCCGCTGCCGACGGGGTAAAGTCGGCCCGCAGGCGGGAGAAGACCCGGTGAAAGCCGGCTTGGAGACAGAGGTGCTTGACGAACCCCTTCAAAATCAAGAGGTTGCTGTTCCTGCCGCACCCGCCAGCGATCCGCCCGGCCGTCTCACGGGGTACTGGCATGCCGCGAGAGGCCTCAGGGACGAAAACACTCGCCCCAACGGAGGCAGCCGGGTGTACACTTGGAACCCACCGGGCCCAAAGCCGGAATCCCCCACAAGGCGTTGGGACGCCCGGCGCGCTTTGAAGGCCTATCTTGCCTGCGCCAGGAATATCGCTGCCTCCCCTACACATGACCAGCACGCATCGGCTGTTGGGCGGCACTAGCTGGCACCGGGTCCCCTGTGGCGCTGGACGTGCCCGGTGGGCGAGCAGTAAGCCAGTTTCTGGCGGTCCCCCCGAGTGACAGGCCGCCTCCCCAGCGCCGTAGCAGTGACCCTGTCAGGCCGAAAGCAGTGCGATCAAGGGGCGGCAAGGCCGCCATGGGAGCCGGACAGAATGCGTCACCGCGTCTCGCCGCGTGTTCTGCAAACGGAACAGGGCGTGTGTCCGGCCAGGGCTCTGGCAGATTGCGACAACAGATCTTACCGCTTGTGCCTGCCGTGAAACTGGCCTTATCCTTCAAAGTGGAATGATTATGCAGCCGAGAAGAACGCCCTGGTGGGCCAGGTGCCTGGGTTCCGGGGCGAGCGCTTTCATCGCCGGTGCCGGCACCGTCTTCCTGCTGGCTGCGGCTCTGCGGCTGCTGGCTCCACCCCTAGGCGCCTGGGACTACCTGATCCTGCAACTGACAGGCCTGGCCCTGGTTGGGATGCTCTTCCCGGTCTTCTGGGATGAGCCAGCCCTGTTCTGGGGACTGGCCACCGCCGTGGGCCTGATTGCCGCGAGGTTGGTGTTGTCGCCCCTTACCCACGCCCAGCCGTTCGTGGAGCCGCTGTTAGCTAGCAGTCTCCCGCGCACGGCCCTTGGATTCCTGGTGACCACGCTGGGCGCGTACGGGATGCGCCGAAACATCGGATAGCCAATCTTCGCCTCTGCGGGGCAGGGCACCTGTTCAGTGTGCCGCTGGCAGCCCCACGTTGGGCCCCGGGTGCACAGTGATGTCGGCGCCGGGCACAAGCTGCTGGATGCCCCGCAGTACCTCCAGGCGGTCGCCGTCAACTGGGCGTTCCGCCGCCCAAGTAAATCCCGCGCCCTTCACTGGGCATGAGGGTTCGACCCCCTCCTCCAGCACCAGGCGCCTGGCCGAGGCCAAAGTATCCCGCCGGCTGATATAATCGCTTCATCACAGCCACGGAGCTGTTATGAAGACTGGAGCGTGCGTTGCTCTTTTGTGCGCGTCCGTCCTCGGCGCAGGCCCGGCATTCGCTCAGGTCAACACCGGCCGGATTTCCGGCACGGTGGCCGACCACACCGGCGCGGTGATCCCCGGCGCCAGCATCGTGGTCACCAACCAGGACACGCAACTGAGCTGGAAGGCGACGACGGACCACCGCGGCTTCTACATCGTCACCAGCCTTCCGGTTGGCGCCTACAGCGTGGAAGCCGAGGCCCCCGGCTTTCGCAAGGCCAGGCAGACCGGTTACGATCTGGCGGACCCCGGGCGCATCACGGCTGACTTCAAGCTCGAGGTTGGCGCCGTCACGGAAAGCGTCACCGTCCGCGAAGTCTTGGGCGAGACCGTCAACACGGTTTCCGGGGAGCTAGGCCACGTGATCGACTCCGAGCAGGTGCAGGACCTGGCCCTCAACGGCCGCAACTACCTCCAGCTCGTCTCGCTGGTCCCCGGCGTGGCGCTGTTGGACGAAGACCAGATGGCGCTCACCACCAGCCTCAGCGTCACCGGCCAGTCGGTGAACGGGACCCGCACCAATACCAGCAACCTGATGGTGGACGGCGGCATGAACCGGGACTCCGGCAGCAACGGCAGCCAGATCAATAATGTCGGCGTCGATTTCATCCGGGAGATGAGCGTGCAAACCTCGGCCATGTCCGCCGAGTACGGACGCAGCTCGGGGGCCTCCATCAACGCGGTGACCAAGAGCGGAGGGACCAAGCTTCACGGGGGCCTGCTCTATACGATTCGGAACGACTACCTGGATGCGAAGGACTACTTCGCGCCCGAGAAGCCGGTGCTGCGGTTCCACGACTATGGCTGGAACCTGGGCGGTCCCATCGTGGCGGGCCCGTTCAAGAAGGGAAAGCTGTTCTTCTTCGGCGGCCAGGAGTGGAAGAACATCCGGAGATTCACCAGCCCGACGCGCCGGACGCTGCCGACGCTCGCCGAAATCGCCGGGGATTTTTCCGATCGCCGGACCACCAACATCTACTACCCAGGCACCCGGACGCCCATCCCCGACAAGAACCTGGCGCCCTTGATGACGCCGGACAGCCGGGCGGTCATGAGCGTGTACGGCGAAATGATCAAGTACGCCGCGCTCTACACCAACCTGCCGGCCAGCAACAATGCCATCTACCAGGTGCTCAACCCGTTCAACTGGCGCCAGGACATCGCGCGCCTCGACTACCGGCCCACCGACAGCCATTCCATCTACTTCCGGTGGCTCCACGACCGCTACGACCTGATCGATCCCTTCGGCACCTTCAACTCCTCGCAGCTACCCAGCACCCCTACGGCCCGGAACCGGCCGGGGTTTGGCCCGCAGTTGGGCGACCTCTGGACCGTCAGCGCCCATGTCATCAACGAAGCCAAGCTCAGTACTTCCTGGAACGGCCAGCGCACGCCCTTGCAGGGCGCCAACTGGCAGCGCGCCGCTTACGGCTTCCAGTTTCCGCTCATCTTCGGCGGCAACGGCCCCTACCCCACGGGCATTCCGGACGTCACCGTAAGCAGCTTTGCCAGCTTCAACGGACCGGCGCGCGTCTACCTGTTGTCGCCCACCACGGACATCGCGTTTTCCGACAACCTCATCTACCTGCGGGGATCGCAGATCATCAAGGCAGGGGTCATGATCATCCGCAATCGCAAGGACCAGAACGGGCGGTCGGTCTACAACGGCAGCGTGAACTTCAACACGAACCCCAACAACAACACCTCCAATTACGCCCTCGCCGACGCCGCGCTGGGGAACTTCTCAACCTACTCCGAGGCGGCCGGCGACCCGGTGGGCTTCTTCCGTTTCAGCCAGTACGAAGCCTACCTTCAGAACGACTGGAGGGTGGCGAGGAGGCTGACCCTGAACCTGGGGCTGCGATACGGCTACCTGGTCCCGACCTACACTGCCGCCAACAACATCCTGAACTTCGACCCGTCGCTGTATGATCCGGCGCAGGCGGTCAGTGTCACCAGCCAGGGCCTGATTGTGCCCAATTCGGGCAAGTTGCTCAACGGCCTGATCCGGGCCGGAGACGGCGTGCCGAAGGATCAACTCGGGCGCGTTCCCAACGCCACCGATGCGGCCGTGCTGGCCGTACCCGCCGGCGCGCCACGCGGTCTTTACCCCTCGTACCATCTCTGGATGCCACGTTTCGGTTTTGCCTGGGTGCCGTTCAAGAGGGGCAAGACCTCGGTGCGCGGCGGTTTCGGCTCCTTCCACGACCGCGTGCAAGGGAACCTTGTCTTCTCGCAGACCAACATTGCTCCTTACTCCGATTCGATTGCCTACGAGAGCGGGAGCCTCTCGAATCCCGCGGGCGGAACCGTCTCGGCGCGGGCGGTCTTGGGGAGCATCAACGCCATCGATCCCCGCTTGAAGGTCCCCGTCGTCTACAGCTACAGCCTGAACCTCGAGCAGCAGTTGCCGGCCGGCCTGTTCCTGCGGCTCGCCTACGCCGGGAATTTGCAGCGTCACCTGCTGCGGCAGCCTGACATGAACTTCCCCTCGTTTGAAGCCCTGGCCGTGAACTACGCCATTCCCAGCGCGCAGCGCCCCGTGACCAACGGCATCCGGCCGTACAAGGGCTACTCGACGATCCGGATGTTTTTGAGCGACGCGAACGGGAACTACAACTCGCTCCAGACCTTCCTCAGCAAACGGAAGGGGCGGTTGGTTTTCACCGTGAGCCATACCTGGTCCCACGCGCTGGCGGATTCCAGCGGCGACACCGATAACCAGGACAGCGGAATCGGGTACGTGAACCGCCATTTCTTCTACGGCCCGCCGAGCTTCGACCGCCGCCACCTTTTCGTCACCACGTATACGTACCGCCTCCCGCTGCTCGCCCGCCGCCGCGGCTTCCTCGGCGGAGCCTTCGGGCGCTGGGAGATCAGCGGGGTCACGCGGGCGCAGTCGGGGCAGTCTCTTACCGCGGTGGGCAGCGCCACGGGCGTCACGCGCCGGGCCGACTACGTGGGCGACCCGGTCGCTCTGCCCTCCGAGGAGCGCACGCCGAACCGCTGGTTCAACACGGCCGCGTTCAAGACCGCCTCCAGCACCGCGCTCGGCAACGCCGGCGTCGGGACCGTCGTGGGACGCGGTCTCCACGTTTTTGATGTCACCTTGCGGAAGGTGTTCCGGATCCACGAAGCCTGGAACCTGCGCTTCGAGGCCAACGCCTTCAACCTGCTGAACCACCCCAATTTCCGCAGCCTGAGCGTAACCACCACCAGCGCCGACTACGGCTCGTTCACCGCCTGCGGCCCGGCCCGCCAGATCCAGGGCGGCGTCAGGCTTCAGTTTTAGTGTCCTCTCCTGAGAATGCGGCCAGCACGGCGTCCGGCCGGTAGTGCCGGCGAAAGCAATCGCCGCGGCTTTGCGCTACGATTATCCAGGTGATCCGTCGGCCGCCTTGGTGATCGAGGCGTACCGGGATCTGGAGGGCCAGCACGTATGAACCGCAGGGAGTTCCTGAGCGGCGCCTTGGCGGCGCCGGCGCTGATGGCGCGCGGCGCCCCCGCCGGGCTGCCCAACATCCTCTTCATCCTGGCCGATGACCTGGGCTACGGAGATCTTGGCTGCTACGGCCAGCAGCGCATCCGTACCCCCAACCTGGACGGCTTGGCCGCCTCCGGCGCGCGCTTCACGCAAGCCTACGCCGGGGCCACGGTTTGCGCGCCCTCCCGTTGCTCGCTGATGACCGGAAAGCACGGCGGCCACGCCACCGTGCGCGGCAACCGGCGTCCGGAACTCGGGATGCGCGATGAGGAAACCACCATCCCGGCTCTGCTGAAGCGCGCCGGCTACCGCACCGCCATCTTCGGAAAGTGGGGACTGGGCGGGCCGGCCACCGGAAGCGTGCCGAACCGGCGGGGCTTCGACGAATTCTTCGGCTACCTCGATCAACTGCACGCGCACAACTATTACCCCGAGCATCTCTGGCAGGATCAGCACGAGTTCTTCCTGCCCGCCAACTGGTTCAACCGCCGGCAGCAGTATTCACCCGACCTTGTAACCGCGCGGGCCCTGGAGTTCCTGGAGCGGCCACGGCCGGAGCCGTTCTTCATGTACCTGGCGTACACCCTGCCGCACGCGAACAACGAGCTCGGCGCCCTCACCGGGAACGGCATGGAAGCGCCGGACGAGCCGGCGTACTCCGACCAGAACTGGCCGGAGCCGGAGAAGGGTTTTGCCCGCATGGTGTCGCGCCTGGACCGCTACGTCGGGCAGGTGCTGGAGTCGCTTAAGGCCCGCGGGCTCGACCGGAACACGCTGGTGCTGTTCACGAGCGACAATGGGCCGCACCGGGAGGGCGGGCACAATCCCGACTTCTTCGGCAGCCGCGGCCCGCTGCGCGGCATCAAGCGCGATCTCTACGAAGGGGGGATCCGCGTGCCGCTTCTGGCGCGCTGGCCGGGCCGCGTCCCCGCGGGCGCCGTTAGCCCCGCGGTGGTGGCCTTCTGGGATTTCCTTCCAACCTTCGCCGCGATGGCGGGCGCGCCGGCCCCGGGCGGCCTGGACGGGATCTCGGCGCTGCCGGCCCTGCTGGGGCAGCCGCAGAAGCAGCACGACTGCCTGTATTGGGAGTTTCACGAAGGCGGCTTTTCCCAAGCTGTGCGCGTGGGCGATTGGAAAGGCGTGCGGCCGAAAATCAACGCGCCGGTCGAGCTCTACGACCTGGCCAACGACGTGGGTGAGCGCGACAACATCGCGGCGCACCATCCGGAGGTCGTCGAACGGATCGCCGGGCTGATGAGGACCGCGCGCACCGATTCGCCCGACTTCCCGGTGGGAGCACTCACCTAGGCAGCTTCGCCGCCTCGGCTCTCATTACCCCGGCGTTGCGCCAGGCTTGGTCCGCAATCGGACTCTTGATGGTGGCCGCTTTGTCGCTGAACCCAGAGGCTTCCATCATCCGTCTCCGGTCCCTCATCGCCGAGGCGAGCTGGTAGTTCACCAGGCCGAGATTGAAATACGCGTAGGCCAGCATCTGGTCGTTGCCTTGGATGAGGGGGAGCGCCGCGCGCAGCTCCTTGTCGGCATCCAGGAGCTTTTTCTGCTCGTAGTGCACCACGCCGGCGATGTAGTAACCGTGGCCCAGCGCCGCGCTCTTCCTGCCCTGGAGCGCGGCAATCAGGCGCTGGGCGTAACCTAGCGCTCGGTCGCTCTGCTTGCGGTCAAGCGCAGTGCGGGCCAGCACCAGCAGAAGGTCCTCGTTATCGGGAGAGTTGGCGATGGCCTTCTCGGCGATGGCCGGCACCTTCGCGGCCTGTCCCGTCTGGTTCAGCGCCCGAAAGTACGCGGCGTAGCCTCCTTCATCGAGGTACTTGCTCTTGGGGCTCTCCTCCGCGAGAGCGGCCAGCAGCTCCACCGTCTGCGCCGCCGGCGCCTGGAGGGCCGTGGCATACAGCGCGTACTCCGCGCGCACCTGGACTTCGCGGGCATAGGCCACGCGCTGGGCCGCAGCCGCCTTGTCCTCGCCCTCGGAAGCGCCCGCGATCATCTGGCGCGTCAGCCTCAGCGTCTCCACCCCCAGCTTCTTCACCTGGGCCACGTCCTTCTTCGATTCGGCCTCTTTGAGGCCTTGGAATGCGCTGTCCAGATCTTGCGCGGCCGCGACACCCGGCCCCGCGATGAGAGCAACCGCGAAAGTCAGTACGCTCAGCTTCATGACACTCTCCTCAGTCCCGTCCCTGCATTATAGTCCAAAAACCGGGGCCGGCTGAAGACAGGGGGCTGTGGGCCCACAGCCCCCGTCCCTAGCGCTGAAACCTAGAAGTCGATGCGCAGGTTGAACTGGATCACCCGGCTCAGGCCGCGCTGGGTGGTGACCCGGCCAAAGTCAGTGCTGGTCGGGTCGAGGTTCGGCCCGGCGAAGTTGGTGTGGTTGGTCGCATTCAGAAGATCCACGGCGAACTTCGTCGAGAGCCGCTCGGTGATGCGGAAGTTCCGCTGCACCTTGACGTCCCAGTTGCGGATGCCATCCGCGCGCAGCGCGGCCAGCCTGATCGGGAAGACTCGCACGTGATAGCTGCCGGGCTGGAACGCCGTCCGGCCTTCGAAGCCGTTGTAGCCGGAGGCAATCGCCGCCGTGCCGGAGGTGACCCGAATATTCGGATCGAACCAAACGTGGACGTCCTTGGAGTGCAATTCGCCGTGCTTGAGCAGATCGCCGATGTTGCTGCGGTCGCCGTAGAAGAACCGGTTGCCCCAGTCGCCCGTGGCGGGGCCGCTCTGAAACTGGTAGATCCAGCTCGCGGTCCAGCCACCTATGAGGTGCTGGATCGGGTTGGCAGCCACCCACTTCCGGCCCTTGCCGAACGGCAGGTCGTAGATGGCCGTCCAGGCCAGGCGGTGCGGCAGGGTGTTGTTGTTCGGCCGCCAGGTCGGCGCCTGGTCGAACTCGTTGGCCATCCAGTCCTTCACGTCGCTGAAGGCGCGCGTGTACATGACGGCGGTCTTCAGGCCCTGCGCCATACGCTTCTCGAACTGGAGCTCGAGGTCGTGGTACTTCATCCGCCCGAAATTCGGCTGGTTGAGCCTCAAGTTGTTGCCCATGTTGATATACGGGCGGAGCAGCTCGTGCCTGCGGATCGTCGTGCTCTGGAACCCACTGACGCTGGTGGTGAGGAAGGTGTACACCAGCGGATCGGACGACGCCAAACCCGGCGCGGTGACCTTGAGGTTGAACGGGGTTGTGATGTTGGCGTTCATCAAGTCGTCCTGGGCCTGATTGCGGACATTGCCGGTAGCCCAGTACTGCCCGGGCAGGTAGCTGATTCTCTGCGTGACCGGGATGTTGGACCACGACCCGTTGTAGGAAGCCTCGATCACCATGTCGTGCCGGAGTTGGCGCTGGAACCCGAGTCTCCACCGATGCTGCATGGCGGGCTCGTAGTTCCGCGGCCAGTAGCTGAAGCTGGCGCCCTGCGCGATCACCGCACCCAGCGTGTTCCCGTAGGGCGTGTTGAAGCGGGTTCCGTCGGCGCGCACCGGGAAGGGGTCCACCATCGGGTTCTTGCTGGACGACAGGCCGCTAGCCGCTCCGGTTCCGCAGCAGAAGCTCAGCCCGAGGTCGGTCGTCATGGTCGTGCTCGTGGCCTGGCTGTAACCGTTCTGGTTGCCCCGGTCGTTCATGGGGTTGAAGGTGTCGGAGAACATGCCGTAGCCGCCGCGCAGCACCGCCTTGTCGCCGATCTGGTAGACCAGCCCCACGCGCGGCAGGAAGTTGTGCGTGCCATCGGTTAACGTCTTGCCGTACTTCTGGCCCAGATACCAGAAACCGCCCTGGACCTTGAACTGGCTGGCGGCCAGCTCCGGAATCGGGCTCTTCGCGTAGGCCGCTTCGGCGGCGTCGGCGAACGGCGGCCGGTAGGTGGCGTCGAAGCCGCCGGCCACGCCCCGGTTGAAGCGCTCGGTCATCCCGGCTTCCCGCTCGTAGCGCAGTCCCAGCGTAACGCGGAGCTTGTTGGTCAAGCGCCAGTCGTCGTTGATGTAGAAGGCGCGGAACCGGTTCGAGATGAGCGCCGAGTCGTTAGTGTCGATGCTGATGCCGCCGGGCAGGGCCAGCATGAACGCCGCCCACTCCAGCGCGACGTTCGATGCGGTGGTCGTGTTGTCGGCCTGCCGCACGTAGTTCTGGTTGAACTCGCCGAAATTGCCGGAGGAGTTTCCCGGCCCGCGCGCGGTGAACCAGTAACGGCGCTCCTGCCAGCCGTACTTGATGGAGTGACTGCCGCGAATGGTGGTCATCGCCAGCTTCAACTCGCCGGTGGAACCAAGGGTGCCGATAACGGGATAGCTGCCGTTGCCGCCGTCGATGTCCTCGATGTTGGCGAATTGGATTCGCGGCAGGTGGTGGTAGTCGCCTGCCTTGGCGTCCAGGTAGGTCGGCAGGCCCACGTCGGACGGCTTGTAGCTGGTCGTGAGCACGTTCTGGGCGCCCTCGGCGAACCGCATGTAGTTCACCCCGAGGTCCAGGATGTTGCTGGAGCTGAGCGTCCAGATCCAGTCCCCGCCCGCACCCTTGTTGATGCGGGTGAGGCCGTTGCGCTGCAAGCCCCGCTTGGTTTCGTACATCCAGTCGTATTCGTCGGCCAGGCGGTGGTTCCAGTACCAGCGGCCGAATACCCGGTGCCGGTCTCCGATTACGTAGTCCACGCGGTTGACCAGGGCGTTAAACCGCTCGTTCTTCGGCATAGCCGACCCGTAGTAGTTGTTGGCGCCCTCGGCCGAGACCAGGCCCGGCACGTCGTTGGGCTTCGGATACAGCGGCGTGTAGAACTTGTACACCGGGTTCAGCACGGGGACGCCCTTGTTGCCCGGGAACGGCGTTCGAACCACCCGGCTGCCTTCCTGGCGGGCCGAGCGCGGATCGTAGATGGTGTACTTCACCGCGTCGAGCGCCAGCATATCGGAGAAATCTCCGTCCCGCCAGGCCATCTTGGGCACCGTGCGGTTGATCGAGCTGGTGGTTTCGGCCTTGTTCTGGTAGATGCCGTCGTAGTGGAAGAAGAAGAACAGCCGGTCTCTTCCGTTGTAGATTTTCGGGATGCGCACCGGGCCGCCGAGGCTGGCGCCGAACTGGTTCGAGCGGCCAGACGCCTGTTTCTGGGCATTCGGCGAAACCTTGCCTTGTGCCACCTGCGCGTCGTATTGGAGGCGCGTGAAGTGCGACGTGGCGTTCCAGCGCTGCTGCCAGTGCTGATCGAAGAGGTTGCCGTGGTAGGTGTTGGTGCCCGACTTGGTGGAGACGTTGACCGTGGCGCCGGAGGTGTGGCCGGAGGAGGCGTCGAAAGATGCGGTCTCCATCTTGAATTCGTCCACCGCGTCCGAGGACGGCACGAAGCCGACGCGCCGGCCGGTGCCGGTGGCCGGAGCGCCGTCAATGGTGTACTCGTTCTGGCCCACGCCGCCCATGGTGTTGAACGCCGATGTCCCGCCGTTGTCAAACGGCCGCCGGTACTCCGGTTGCCCGGTCCACTGCATGCCCGGCGCAATGGCCGTCAGGGCGAAGGGGTTCATGTCCGAGAACGGCAACTGGATGATCTCCCGGTTGTCGATGACGCGCCCGCTGGAGGCCGACGTGGTGTCGAGCAGCGGCGCCTGGGCCGTGACTTCCACCGTCTCGGCAAGCTGCCCCACCTGCATCTGCACTTCGATGTCGAGGCGCCCGGCCACGTTCAGGTCCAGGCCGGTGCTGCGCACCCACTTCTTGAAGCCGGGAGCCTCGGCCGAGACCGAGTACTTGCCCGGGTTCAGCAGGCTCACCTCGAAATACCCCGTCTGGTTGGTGGCCGTGCGGTTGGAGACGTTGGTCTCCGTGTTGGTGACGATGACGGTCGCGCCGGGGATCACGGCGCTCTGCGGGTCGATTACGCGGCCCGAAATGGTGCCGCGGGACTCTTGCGCCACAGCCGCGACCGCGGCCAGCAGCAGCAAGGCTACACCAAGAGACAACAGCTTCCTAGACACAAATGACCTCCTGAGACACTAAACTTAACCGCTAACTCTAGCCGCTTCATCATACGGCGCACCCGCGGCGCTTGTCAATACCGAAAATCCGCCACGCCCGCTCCGCTCCAGCCAGCTCCGGAACATCACCACGAAGTCGCGGGCCTGGGTGTAAGCGCTTAACTGATCGAGCGAGAATTTCATCTTTCGTTGCCAGTTCGGATACTGGGCGATGCTGGCCGGCAGGTTCTGCTGCTCGGTCTCCTTGAAGAGGTCCTCCTGGTTGAGCACCATCAGCCGGCACGGCGTGCCGGCCAGAAATCCCACCACGGCGTTGTGCAGCTCCCCGGTCAACTCCGGCAAGTGCCCGGCCCAGCGCGGGACCCACTCCGGCAGCAGCCCGAGTCGATGCAGCAGGTCCAGGAGCTTCTGCTTGTCGCCGGCGCGCTCAGCCCACTGGCGCTGGTAAGCCGCCTCATCCGGCAGCAACCCGGCCGCGCGGCGCGCCTCGATATCGCGGCCCAGCCAGAAGCCGGCCAGCGTCGGCAAGTCGTGCGTGGAAGAGGACACCAACGCCTCGGTGCGGTATTCCTCCGGCAGCCGGAACTCGCCGCGATCGTTCTTCTCGAAGTATGGCACCTGGTAGCCGAGCAGGCCGAACTGGTCCAGCGCCTGCCGCATCTGGGGAGTCACCGTACCGAGGTCCTCGCCGATGATGATCACCCGGCGGCGGACGCTCTCCAGGGCCAGGATTCTCAGCAGGTCCTCCCAGGGCTCCCGCACGTAAGCGCCTTCAGTCGCATCGCCGCCCTCCGGAATCCAGTACAGCCGGAAAAAACGCATGACGTGGTCGATGCGCAAGGCGCCGCCATGCCGGCAGTTATGGCGGATAGACTCCACCAGCAGCCGGTAGCCGTCCTGGCGGTGACGCCCGGCGTCGGGGGGCGGGAACGACCAGTCCTGGCCCTTGGGCGCAAAGCCGTCCGGCGGCGCTCCCACGCGGCAGCCGGAAACGTAAAACGAACGGTGCGCCCAGAAGTCCGCCCCGCAGCGGTCCGTAGCCAGCGCCAGGTCGTGATACAGGCCGATCTCCAGCCCCCTGGCTCGCGCACACCGTTGCGCTGCCGCAAGCTGGAGGTCCAACTGCCACTGGATCCACTGGTAATACATCACCGCCCGCCAATGTTTCTTGGCGAACCGGCGCACGGCCTCCGAGTCCGGATCGTGGTACGCCGCCGGCCAGTCCGGCCACACCCAGACGTCCGGGCGCCGGGCGTGGATCCACTCCTCCAGCGCCCGGTAGGTGGCGTGGCGCTCCAGAAGTTCCCCTTCCTGGCGGACAAACTCCTGGAATCCCCGAACCCGCGGGCCGTTCCGCCAGAACTCCCCCAAGAACGCCGCAAAAGCCAGCTTCAAGGCTTCGAGCTTTAGCGCGTGGACGCGCTCGTAGTCCACCAGCTCGGAGGAGCGCAGCGCCTCCAGTTCCGCCTGCACTTCCGGCGTGGCCAGCCAGGCGCGGGCGCGGCGTGAGTTGCGGAAATCCTCGATCCGCTCGACGTCCAGGTAGATCGGGTTCTTGTACAGCGTCGAGGTGGGCAGATACGGGCTGGCGTTGAAGGGCCGGCGATTCCCGATGTCGTGCAGGGGGTTCAAACCCACGAAGCTGACCCCCACCTCGTCCGCCAGCCAGTCGAGGAACTGCTCCAGATCGGTGAAGTCGCCGCAGCCCCAGTTGCGGGCCGAACGCAGCCCGTAAAGCGCCACCGCCAGCCCGGCCCGGCGCTCCGAATCCCGCATAGCGGGCGGCGCCCAGGCGCGATCCGGGCACAGGATCAGCCGGGTCAGGCTGCGCGCGGCCTCCCCGCCTGGCACAGGGAGCGTCACCACCGCCTCGTGGTAGCCCAGCGGCAGATCCGGCGCGAGCGGCACGTTCTTGCGCATGAAGGACACCCCGCGCAGGGTGATGCCCCCAGTCTCGGGTAGCTCCTTCAGAGCTACTTCCCAGAACCGCTGGCCGCCTTCTTCGAGCCGGATCTCGATGGTAGCGACGCCGTCGGCCAGAGCTGAGGGCACGTTCAGCGCCAACGCCCGCGACTGCTCTCCCAGCACGACTACCGGCAGCGTCAGGGCGCTCCATTCGCTCCACAGGCGCTCTTCCACCGCCCGGTCCAGCTTCTCCAGGGTGTCGCCCCGCACGCCCAGGGATTTGAGGATCGCGCGCTTGACCGCCGGGGGCGTCTCGTGCCACTGCCCCCAGGTGTCCCGGTAGCCCGGCTCTATGCCCCACAGCTCCGCGGCGCGTTCCAGCGCCTGGTCAAAGGTGGAAGCGGGTTCGAGATTGACGATTTCACCAGACAAGGAGAACCTGCTCCGATTCTACCTTTCCATGGGACAATAGGGCCATGGCAGTGGATGCCGCCCAGGCCGACCAACTGGTTCTCTCCAATATCGGCGGCCCCGATCCCTCTCTGTATGCCCGGATCGACGAGGACCCCTCCTGGTACCTGGGGGATGCCATCCTCACCACCCGGCTGGATCAGGCCGTCAACTGGGCGCGCAAGAACTCCATCTGGCCCATGACCTTCGGGCTGGCCTGCTGCGCCATCGAGATGATGTCGATGGGCGCTTCGCGCTTCGACGTGGCCCGCTTCGGCGCGGAGGTCTTCCGGGGTTCGCCGCGCCAGTCGGACCTGATGATCATTGCCGGGCGCGTATCCACCAAGATGGCGCCGGTGGTGCGCCAGTTGTACCAGCAGATGCCGGAACCCAAGTGGGCCATCTCGATGGGGGCTTGCGCCACCTCGACGGGCGTCTACAGCAACTACGCGCTCATCCCGGTCAACCAGATCATCCCCATCGACGTTTACGTTCCGGGCTGCCCGCCCCGCCCCGAGCAGCTCATCTACGCCTTGCTGCGGCTGCAAGAGAAGATCGCCCGCCAGGCCGGCTCGTTCCAGCAGGCCCTCAACCTCCGGTAGCGGGTTCCCTGCCGCGCATCTAAGCCCGCTCTTTTCAGCCTCCTGGAGCCCGACAAAGAACGGTCCCTCACTGGTATGATTCGTGCCGATAAGACCATTGAGGGCGAAGAACCTTCGCCCCGAGGAGGGCCGTATGAACGTCGCTGCAGTACAGCACCTTGATGGCCAAACGCTGGCGGCAGCGCCCCTGGTGGTGCCCGCCGAGAAGCTCACCGAGCAGCGGGAGCTTATCCAGGCCGTCAAAGCCGTCAACGCGGCAGAGTTGTTCGGGCAGAACAGCGAGTTGACCTTTGTCATGGACCGCGAGACCAGTCGGCCAGTAGTGCGCCTGATTGATCGCAAGACCCAGGAGATCATCCGCCAGATTCCGCCGGAGTACCTATTGCGCATGGCCATGGGGTTGAGAGACCTGGAAAAAGTGACATGAGCCGAAACGACCGGAAAGCGCGCGACGCAGCCGATGAGTCCGTCGAGAGACGCTATGAGGAACAGTGGATACGCGGCATACGTGGAAAGCAAGATCCTCTCGGCAGACCCTATTGAACTGGTACAGATACTTTATCGAGCCGCCCTGGAGTCGATCGGCAGCGCGCGCCGTCACCTTCAGCAAGGCGACATTGCCGGGCGGAGCAAGGAAATCAGCCGCGCCATGTCCGTTATCACCGAGCTGATACTGGCGGTTGACCGCGAGGCCGGCGGCACGCTCGCCCAGAACCTGATCGAACTCTACGACTACATGCAGCGGCGCCTGATTGAGGCCAACGTGGAGCAGAAAGAGGAGCCCCTGGCCGAAGTGGGACGCCTGTTGGGTACCCTTTTGGAAGGGTGGATGCAGTCCCGGCCTGCCGCTAGTCCGGAAACCGTCGCGATCAGCGCCCCCGCACTGCCCATCGCCCCATCGCCCGCCCTGAGCGGGCTGAGCGCCTAGCGGCCTGTCCCGCAAGTTCCTTGACAATAGCAGCCTGCGTGGCCGACAGGCCGGGTGCCCTCTGGGCGCCTGTCCCACGATTTCCCATTGCAAAGCTGTTCGCGGGACAGGAGCCTAGACTCACTTCTCCGGCTGTAGGTGGAATTCCACGAGACGCCGGGCCAGTTCGTCGGCCGGCGGAGAGTAGGAGCCCACTTCAACTTCCAGCCGCAACCGCTCCAGGTGCGCGTCTTTGTCCCCGTCCCCCGAGAGCACCCGGGAAAGCCGAGACAGAGAAACCTGGTCCGCGTGTGCACCGACCGTCGCCTCCGCAGCGCCCACGGGGAGTCGTTCGATCGGCTCAACTGGGGCCGCTGACTTCACCTGAGCCGGCTGGTAGTACTCAATCCGCATGGTGTGCCTCTAACATCTTATCGCACCGGCAGTGACGACGCTTTAGCAGACTGCCGAAAAAGGCTGCCGGCAGCGTTTGACACCCGCTTCGGCGCGCAAGTACACTGGTTGAGGAGGTTGCCGGAGAAGTCCGGGGCGAACTGGAGCCTTCTCTACCCGTGGCTGCAAGTGCTTGATGCGGAAGGTGGGACGGGCTTCGGCGTGTCCCTGCCGCAACCCGCCAGAGTCACGGTGGAATGTGCTGCTGGCCCGGGAATTCGTCGCTTACTTGTCGCGCAAGGTGGTGAAGCGGCTCGCTCCTCACACACTGGAGACCGCGGACACCCGCATCACCGCCGAGACCCTCGCCGGCATCATCACTGAAGAGCTGCAAGTCGAGGACCGCCTCAACGACGAAGTCCGCGAGATCCTCAGCCAATACAGCGACTACATGCGCCGGGAAGGGGTCAGCTACCAGGAGATGTTCCGCCGCATCAAGAACACTCTCATCTCCCAGCGCAAGGTGATCCGCGCCGCCGGCCGGGACACCGGCGACAATATGAAGCTGTCGCGCGACAAGGTCATCGACATGTCGCACAAGATTGTCTCGGGGCTGCGCCGCTCGCGGGAGGTGCGTCTCAAGCAGGATCCCAACGAAGTGCGCCTGGAGCTGGTGCGCCGCATCACGGAGCTGTTGCAGCTCGAGGAGCGGGTGGACCGCACCGCCCGGCAGAAGGTGCGCTCCCACAAGCGCGACATCCCCGAGGGCAGCGAGGAGTGGGATCTGCTGCTGAGGCGCTACTACTCCGAGGAGCTGAAGAAGCTCGGCATCGATCTGGCGCGATGACACCCTGCCTGGTAGTGCTGGGAAGCCTGAACATGGATTTCGTGGTGACGGTGGATCGCCTGCCGGCTCCGGGCGAGACGGTGCTGGGCCGGGGCTTCCAAATGATTCCGGGCGGGAAGGGCGCCAACCAAGCGTGCGCGGCGGCCCGCCTGGGGGGTTCGCAGGTGGAGGTGCGCATGGCGGGGCGGGTCGGCTACGACCTCTTCGCCGATCACCTCAAGGCCAGCCTTTCGGCGGCAGGCGTGGATGTCAGCGCCGTCCACGCCACCCGCGCCCAACCTACCGGCGTGGCCCTGATCTGGGTGGACCGCCGGGGACAGAACTCCATCGTGGTGGCTTCCGGGGCGAATCACGAGCTGGCGGCCTCGGAGGTGGGTTCGCTGGGAGGGCTGTTGGGCGGCGCGCGCCTAGTGCTGTTGCAGTTGGAGACGCCGCTGGAGACCGTGCGGGAGGCGATGGCTCTGGCGCGGCAGGGCGGCGCCGAGACGATGCTGGATCCCGCGCCGGCCCAGCGTCTTTCGACTGAGTTTCTGGCGCTGGCCGACATCCTGACGCCCAACGAGACCGAGGCGCTGATCCTGCTGGGGCTACCGCCGGCCCGCGTCTGGCCGGCAGAGGCACCCGCGTTGACGCGGGCGCTGCGGGAACTGGGCGCCCGGCGCGTGGTCCTGAAGTTGGGCGACCAGGGGTGCTTCTTCGACGACGGCGCCCGCCAGCTTCACGTCCCCGCCTTTCCGGTGGAGGTGCGCGACTCAACTGCGGCTGGGGACGTCTTCAACGCCGGGCTGGCCGTCGCGCTGGCCGAGGGCCGGCCAATCGAGCAGGCGCTGCGTTTTGCCAGCGCCGCCGCGGCGATCTCGGTCACGCGCCTGGGCGCCCAGGCCTCCATACCCGCTCGAGCAGAAGTCGAGGCGTTCCTGGGGGCTCGCCAGACCTGAGGCCTGTTCATGACTTCTGCTGAAGGCGCAGAGTTGGCGGTGCTGATTCCCGCCTGGAACGAGCGCGAGAACCTGGAGGCTCTGCTGCCGGCCACCAGAGAGGTGCTCGAGCGCCTGGGCGTGCGGACGGAGATCATCGTGATCGACGGCGGCTCTGTGGACGGCACTGCCGAGGCTGCCCGCCGGCTGGGGGCGCGCGTAGTGCAGCAATCCGAGCGCGGTTACGGGGGCGCGCTGCTCCAGGGATTCGAGGCCGCCGGGGCGCCCTACCTGATCACCATGGACGCCGACCTCTCCCACTCTCCGGTTTTCATCGAGGAGTTCTGGCGGCGCCGGGAGGAAGCCGATCTTCTGGTAGCTTCGCGCTATGTGCCGGGCGGGCGGGCGGAGATGAGCCGCTTCCGGCTCGCACTGAGCGTCATCTTGAACCGCACTTACGGCTGGCTGCTGTCGGTTCCGGTATGCGACCTTTCGAGCGGCTTCCGCATGTATCGCCGGGAAGTGCTCGCCACTGAAAGGCCCGTAGCGCGGGGCTTCGATTTTCTCGAGGAGGTCCTGGTGCGGATCGTGAACCGGGGCGGGCGGGTGCTGGAGATTCCCTTTCACTACCTGCCGCGGGGCTCCGGCCGCTCGCACACGCGGCTGTTCAAGTTCGGCTGGGCTTTCCTGAAGACTCTGCTGCGGACGTGGCGGCTGCGTCACGCCGGGGCGGGGGGACAGTAGAGGGCGGTCAGCGGACCTCGAAGACCCCGAAGGCCAGCCCCAGGCGGCGCTGCTCGCCTCCGGGCGAGAATGTGCGATCCACCCGGACCTCGACCTGGATAGAAGGTTTGCCCACCAGCTTCTCGGGGAGTGGGAAGTCGAAGCTAAAGACGAGATCGCCCCGGCGGAGCTCTATCGGCGGGAAAGCTTCTCCCTCGACGCTCACGGTCAGGTGGACCGGGCCTTCCCGGGCCAGCTCTGCGGAGCGGTATCCGGAGAGGTACAGCCGCTGCCCCGGGGAGCGCGGCCCCCCGATGCGCACGGTGGCGCTGGCGGGCATCCAGCGATACCCGCCGTCGTCGGAATGCCAGGTCGGTCCCAGCAAGTGGGCGGCCAGCGGGTTGCCCACTTCCACCCGCAGGGGAGCAGCGCCGCGGGCTAGAGGCTTCAGGGTGGAACGGTAAAGGCTGGTGATGTTGCGCAGCCTCGGGCCGCCCACCTGGTAGACCACCAGCCGGTTCTGATCCAGCGCCGGAGCGATCAGTTCGGCGGGCAGCACGTTCTCCGCGATGCTGGGGACATCGGCGCGGAGCCTGATGCGTAGCTCCGCGTCAGGATCCACGTACACGTAGGGAACTTGCATGGCCCTGAACGCGCCGTCCCACAGGGCGCTCCAGAACAACCGGTCAGTCACCCCGCTGAGGAGAATGGCCTGGCGGGGGTGAAGCTCCCGCGCCCTGACCACCCCCAGAACCACAGTCTTCACCTCCTGACTGCGCCGGTAGTCCCAAGTCGCTGCCCCCCGCGCGCACGGCACAAAGACCAGTAAGAAAGCTCCGGTCGCCAGCGCGCCTGCAGTCCTCCACTCCCGCCGGGCCTGCCAGGCCGCCGCCAGGGCACTGGCGGCCAGCATCCCCAACGCCATGGCCGGCAGCGTCAGATAGTACGGGGAACGCTGCTCGCGCAGCGGCAGCACAGGCGCCAGAAGAATCAGGAACCAGAAGACAAACACCAGCGGCAACCGGTTCTTTTGGCGAAGCGCCCAGAGAGCAAAGCCCGCCAAGGCGATCGTGAACAGCGCCACACCGGCCGGTCCGACCCAGCCCGGAAAGCGGGTGAAAATGCTCAGATTGCGCGGCTCCAGCGACCACCGCCAGTAGGTGGCCAGGGTCGTCAGCAGGGCGCTGTCGAAGTGCAAAGAATACAGGCCCGCGGCTCGCTTAGGCGCGATGATCATGTGGAAGATCACGAAGGCCACCGACGGAACGAAAAGGGGCAGGGTCTTGCGGAAGTGCTCCCGCGCGCACAGCCACGTGTAGCTGGCGGCCAGCGCCGGATACACCAGGTTGGTTTCCATGACCCCAAAGCCCGCCAGATACGGGACCCATTGCAGCCACCGATAGCGGCGCTTCCCGGTCTCGATGGAGCGCAGCAGGAAATGAAAGGCCAGCAGCAGGACAAAACCGCAGAGAATCTGCATGTAGGCCGAGGTCCAGATCAGCGCGCTCACCAGATTGCTGTTGGCGGTCCAGAACACCGGCGCCCAGAAGCCCGCCAGGCGCGAGCCGGTCAGACGCCGGGTGATCGAACTCACCAGCGCCAGGTTGACGAACTGCGTCCCAAACGCGCAGATACGAAAAGGCAGGGCGTCGGAGAAGGACAGGCTGCCGAATATCAGAAAGAAAGCCCGCTCGCTCAGGGGACGGAAGGTGCCGTGCCGAGTCGGGGTGAACAACGCCTGCCAGAGATCCTGCCAGCTATGAACTTGCCAGCGGAGCTGCAACCAGGCGAAATCGTCGTCCAGGAACCAAGTCTTCAGGCCCGGCCAATAGAGTATGAGACAGAACAGAGGCGGCAGCAGCCAGTAAGCCGCGCTGGCGAGCCAGCTCGGGATGCGCTCTGCCACAGGCCTCCGAAGTTTCACCCTCGCCTCCCGACCTTACTGTTGCGCCACATAGACCAGGAACCGGGAGTTCTCATACACCGGGCTTCTGCCCGGAAGGCGATTGCCCGGCAGGACCACCAGGTAGTCGATGCCTAACGTCTTGTAGTAAGCCACCTTCTCGGGCTGGAACTTCCCGGCCATGGTTTGTTGCCAGCGCGGCCACCACCCGCGAGCGAAAGCTTTCAGGAAGTTCACCTGCCCGCCCGACTTCCAGTCGGTGTAGACGGCGCGCAGAGCCTGGGCGCGGAAGATGCCTGGGTAGAGCTGCCGACCGGCATCCGGGAACAGGAACATGGCCGCCTCGGGGGTTGACGAACGCGCCCAGCTTGCCAGAGCCTGAAGCTCGGGATTGTCCAGCCTGGGGTAGTTCACGACTTTGCCGGCGGTGGGAATCAGCAGAAAGGGCGCCGAGACCGCCACGGTCCAGAGCGCCCAGCGGGGCCAACGCTGCCGCAAGTGTTCCGCCAGCAGCGCCGCGACCGCCAGCGCCGCCAGCAGCAAAATCAGCAGCGCCCGGCGCCGGATGAGCGGGTTCGAAAGATCCGGTAGAAGCACGTCCAGTACCCGCGTGTGGACCGGGATGGCCAGCGCCGGCAGCAGCCACAGAAAGCTCTCCCACCAGCGCTTCTGCTCGGCGGCCTGGGCCGCGGCCACCGCGCTGAGGATCTCCGCCATGACGGTGACGAACAGCAGCGCCCGCATGGGCTGGACTTGCGGGATCAGCGACCACTTCAGCTTCTCCAGCAGCAAGTAGGAGAGGGGCATGCTGAGGACGCTCACGGTCGGCAGCCCCACGATGAGGAACTTGAGATCCTGCGAAGCTGACTTGCGCACCCTCCAGAAGGCCGCCAGCCCGACCAGCCACAGCAAGACGTAGTGCCGGATCCATCTCGGGTCCCACGTCGAGATCCAGTTGTAGGGAGCGCGCAGGCGCTGCAACTGCTCCAGGGACGGGTCGATGCGGGCGAAGAAAGCCTGGGGCTCGCCCACCCCGGTTTGCAGCCGGGAAAGCAGGAACAGGGCCGCGACGCCGCACCCGATGGGCAGCAGTCCCCAGATGCGCCGCTTCATGACCGCGGGGGGGGCGGGACACAGCGTCAGGCAGAAATAAGCGAGCCAGAAAGGGTAGACCGTGGCCGGGTGGTAGAGGAAGGCCAACGCGGCGGCGATGCCGGCGCCCAGGTCGCGCCCCTGCGCGGCCAGCCCCAGCGCCAGCAACAACAAAGGAACGGCGAAGCCGCGCGGCACGGGTTCGTATTCCAGGCTCAGGACCGTGGGACCGGCGATGGTGGCCCCCAAGGCGACCAGCGCTGTGACCAGCAACGCCGGGCGGGTGCCGAGCTTCAGCGCGCCAGCCAGCAGGAAGACACCCCAGATTCCCAGCGCGCGAAACACGAGCTGCTCGAGAGTCAGAACGTCGCGGAAACCCCAGCCAGTCAGACCCCGCAAGGCGACGGCGACCTCGTCGTAGATGGTGAAGGAGACGTGCGGTTCCCGTGCCAGCAGATCGTTCCCCAGCACGCTGGCCTCCCACAGGTGTTCGAGGATCGGCAGGTAGATCTGGGTGTCAGATTGCAAATAGGTGTGGCCCGGGAAGATCCAGTAGCCCAACAGGGTCAACAGGATGACGACTGCGGCGACCAGTAGCTTCCGGGCCCTCATAGCGCGGGGGTCTTCTCCAACTGCTGCTTGGCCCAAACACGATGCGGGTTCAACTCGAGCGAACGTGCGATGGCCTGGCGGGCTTCAACCTTCCGTCCCGCTTTGCGCAGCGCGATCCCCAGCCAGAGGTAGGCGTCGGCGAGACGAGGATCCAGCCGGGCTGCCCTCTCAAAGTCGCCGATGGCCTTCTCCACGCCGCCGCCAAAGGCCGGCGGCAGGTAGTAGTTCCCCACGCCGCGGCTCAGGTAAGCCTTGGCCGAAGCCGGGTCGAGTTCCAGGGCTTTATCGATGGACCGCTGGGCGCATTCGCCGTAGCGTAGAGCCAGCAGCACATTGGCCGGTATCACTTGGCCGCACAAGGTTCCCAGTATGCGCTGGTACTCCGCCGAGCGCGGATTGAGCGCCACAGCACGTTCGGCAGCGCGGATTCCGGTCTCGGCGGCGGCCTTGGCCGCCGGGCGGTCGCGCAGTTCGAGGACCACCTCAGCCAGGTAGGAGGAGGCTTCCGCCAGCCGGTATTGGGCCTCGGCGCTGCTGGGTTGCTGCTGGGCCAGGCGGGTGCGTTCGGCGACAATCTGTTCGAGCGCCGGGCGGTCTTGCCGGTTGCGGGCGTCGTCCAGGTCGGCGGCCAGCAGGCTGAGACAGACGGCCGGGGAGGCCCACAGCAGAAGCACCTTCATGACTTCTCTGATTCTATCAGCGGCACTTCGGCCAGAATGCGTTCAGCAAGGAACCGCTCAACTGAGGGGCTGTCGGTGTGTTGCTTGAGGAAGGACAGCGCGGGCAGGCCCAGGGAATCGAGATTGAGTCGCTCCAGCACGGGCAGGGCCTCATCGCCCAGCCAGAGCAAAGCGCGGATGAATGGAGGATGGTCGCCGATGTGCTTTTCGCGCCACGGGGCGCAAGAGGACTCCATCTTGCGCAGGAGCGCCTCGCGCAGAACGGCCCTGCCGCCTGAGCTGAGCAGGGCGTCGCCGAGATCGAGGCCGGCCACCCACCAGTCGAAGGGCTCGGGGCCGTCGTTGTACCACTTGGCAAACAGAGGTAGAGATTCCGACAGCTTCCACAGCCAGTCTCCCTCGGGGTGGGAAGCCAGCCCGGCGCCGATCTTGTGGGCGATGTCCAGGCAGAAGGTGTCGAAGATGATTCTGACCCAGGGAGAGGCGCGCGTTGCGGCTGCACCCTCCCTGGGGGTCTCGTGATCGCAGGCGCCGTAGGATCGGAACCCGATGAGCCAGGCCCGCGGCTCATCGGGATCCGGCGCCAGGCCGATGAGCCGGCGCCCCACGATGGCGCCGTGGGCGTTGCGGAGGTAGAGCACGCGCTTGTTGGCTTCCGCGGCGTTGGCGATGGTGGCAAAATCGTACTCGCGGCCTACGCTGAGGCAGGTGCCGAACAGGTTGCCCATTTCGAGGATACGCAGCGGGTCGTTCTCGGCATAGACCTCCCAGCGTGCTCCGTGCACGGTGTAGCTTTTCCGCAGCGGGCCGCACCAGGCCTCGAAGTCCACTCCCCGGCTGCGGATGAGCTGGGCGAAGGCAGCGTTGGCCGGGTGAGCCAGGGGCCAGCGCCGGTCGCGCTCGAGGGCGTGCCGGAGCAGCGTCTTGAGAACTCGCCGGTTCTTGCGGAGGTGATGGCACAGCTCGAGAGCGTTGTCCCAGCGGGGGTCGCCCGGCGGGGTGGGCGTGGGGCCGATGACTTGCCGCCACCAGCCCCGGATGGCCTTGTCCACACCGAACTCCAGCGCGCGCAACCGGGTTGGCGTCAGTTCCTTGGCGCAGGTTGAGCGCAGGCCGTCTTCGACCCAGGCTTGAAGGCGGAGGAGATCGCAGAGGTATTGCTCGAGGTTCCTCAGGCGCATCGCAGCCTTCTCCGGCAGGGCGCCCCGTCGGCGCATCTCTTCCAGCGTCGCCCGCTCCCGGCGCAAGGCTTCCGGACGCTGTAAGTGCTGCCGCGCCGTCTCCGGCAGAGGCTCGGGTTCGCCGGCCATGCGGCGCCAAGCGGCCAGCTCCGCGAGCAAGCGCCTGAGATCCTCTGGAAGGCGCACCGGGATGGTCACGTCCGCTGACGGCGGCTGCGCCCATGCCGACAGCCACTCTTGGAGCTCGTCACGCGTCTGGAGCCGGAGGGCGAACGCCACGCGCGTGAGCCAGGCGATCACGCGGTGGCGCAGCTCCTCGTGCCCGGCGCACTCGGAAAGGAATTCGCGTACTGGCAGGAAGCGCGTTAGGAAGGTCCAGGCCGCCAGGGCGTCGGCAGCGTGGTCCCACAGTTCGCGCGGTTTCCTGGACCGGAAGAGCGCCTCGAACCTTGCCAGATTACCGGCTGCCACCTCGAGGCAGAGGCGGTGGCAGTCCCGGTCGTCCTCAAGGTTAGCAGGGTGACACCGGAGGACCTCGGCCAGCGAGCGCAGTTCGAGGCGGCCCTGCTCTTCGGCCGCGGTCAGAATCTCGAGGCCTTCCTCCTCGCGCCGGGGCCATTCGCGGAGCAGGTCCACCAGCCAGAAGTGACGCGCCAACAGGCTGCGATAGCGCGGGTCATCGGCCAGGGAACAGAGGCGATCGACGAAACTGAAAGGGCCGCCGGCGTTCCCGCCCGCCGCCGTGGCGGACTGGAGCCATCCGAACAACCGGCGGGCCAGCCCGTCGTCGAGCTCTGCAGGAATCCACGACCAGAACCTGATGGCCGGCTCCAGCCACCTGTCTTCCAGACCAACCAGTTGCGCCAGCAGTTCCGGGCGCTCACGCACGAGGGAGCCCGCCTGGCGCAGCAGGCGGCGCTCGAGAAGAATCTCGTAAGTCTTCGCGTCCAGATTGCCCAGGCATCCCAGTACGCACCAGTTACTGGCAAGCCGCCCCCACCACCAACGCAGCTCCTCGCCGGCAGCGGCGTCAGAGAAGACCTGCTGGCCGTGAAGCCCAAGGAAGGTCATCAACCGGTCCACATTGACGGGCGCCCAAGCGGCGCGCGCCAGCCACAACTCCAGGGCGCTAAGCCCCTCGCGCTGCCGGTCAGAAGCATAGAAGCCCGCGCAGTTGGGCGCACGCAGCCGGCATGTTTCCACCCAGGAGACCAAGTGATCCACCAGGGTGGCCGGCTCGCCGAATGCGCACAGACGGCCGGCAAGGCCTGCCAGCGGCTCTGACCACCCTGGGAGTGAGGCCAGCCGGGGAAGCGCTCCGAGGAAACCACGCGGGTCGCCCTCCGGGGCGGCCCAAAGATATTCGCTCACGGCCGCGGCCGCGATCGGAGAATTGATGAGCCGCCGCAGCCCGGGGCTGCGGACGAGTTCCGGCAATTGCCTGCAGCGAGAGCCGGCCGCAAGGATCAGGCCGGCGGGCCACTCGGAGAGGACCCGCCCGCAACGCCACCACAGGCCGAGGGCCTCCGGCAAGCGGCAGTCGATTTGACGCTGCCCGAGGGCAACCGCTGCCAGGCAGGCCGCGGGGGCGCACTCATCCCGCGGTCTGGTCGCGGCTTCCAGAAGCACGTCCGGGGGGAGCTGGCGCGAGGGCCGCCGATCATTCGCGCCTACCCAGCGGGCCAGCCTCTCGACCGCCAGACCCCCGGCGGCCTCCATCGGCCGCAGGGCGGCGCTTATATCCGTGAGGCGCGCCCCGGCGGCGGCCAGCCACTGCTCCAGGTCTCCGACCCTTCGCGGCATTTGCTGGGGATAGCGCCGGGCGGCCTGCAACGCGGCGAGCGTGTCGGCGATGAGCCGGCCGGTGAGCGGGAGGACCTCGGAGACCGATGGGTTGACGCATTCGCGGATGTTCTCCGGCTCCGCCTGGCGGGCAGGCCAGGCGTAGTCGATAGCGGCGGCATAGAGGCCGGCAGGGCGCTTGGCGAGCCGGTCTTCCAGCAACTGCTCGACGAAGCGGTAATGGAAACCCACGCAGACCCTGATTGAAGAGGCGCCTCCGGCCCAGTAGACCAGGGGCCAGCGCAGCCAGGCGACGCGGCGCTCGATCTCCCTGGCGCCGCCGCGCTTGGCGGCCTCGCTCCGTCCCTTGCCCTTCCTCACCCGGCTGAGGCGTTCTTCCAGCTCGTGCGGGTTCATCTGCGGAACCTGGAAGTATACACTAGCATTTGAAAGGGACGGAGTCATGCGACAAACCATCTTTACCGAGCGCGCACCCAAGGCCATCGGGCCGTATTCCCAGGCGGTCATATGGGAAGGGTTGGTCTTTGCCAGCGGGCAGATACCGCTGGATCCGGCCACCGGGCAGGTCGTCGAAGGCGACATCGCCGTCCAGACCGAGCGGGTCATGGAGAACCTTCGAGCCGTGCTGGAGGCGGCCGGCTCATCGCTCGCCCAGGTGCTGAAGACGACTGTCTACTTGCAGGACGTCAGTGAATTCCCGCGTATGAACGAAGTCTACGGGCGTTATTTCCCCGCGGAGCCGCCGGCGCGGGCCACCGTCGAGGTGGCGCGGCTGCCCCGGGGCGCCAGGGTGGAAATCGAGGCGATTGCCGCGGCGAGCGACCGGCCTTGACGGAGCCGCGACCGGGCGCCCGCGGGGCCAGGAGCGGCAGCGCGCTCAGAAGGGCGGCGCCGCGGCGTCCTCCGCCGCCGCTTCCGCCGGCGGGGCCGCCGGCTCCAGGTCCGCGGTGCGGTTCTCGAACTTGGTGAAGTGGCGCAGGAAAACCAGATTGAGGATCCCGGTGGGGCCGTTGCGCTGCTTGGCGATGATGAGCTCCGCCAGGCCCCGCAGGTCCTCCCGGTCGGGCTTGTAGAGCTCCTCGCGGAAGATGAAGCACACCATGTCGGCGTCCTGCTCGATGGAGCCCGAGTCGCGCAGGTCGCTGAGCTGCGGCCGGTGGTCACCCTGGCGCACTTCCGGAGCGCGGCTCAACTGGGAGAGCACCATCACGGGCACGCCCAGCTCCTTGGCCAGCATCTTCAGCCCGCGCGACAGGACGCTGATCTCCTGGTTGCGGTTTTCGAACCTGCCGCGCCCGCTCATCAACTGGAGGTAGTCCATTACGACCAGGGCCAGCCCGTGTTCGGCCTTCAGGCGGCGCAGCTTGGCGTGCATGTCCATGACATTGGCGGCGGCCGTGTCGTCGATGAACAGCGGGGCCTCGACCATCTGGTGGGCGGCGAACTGAAGTCGCCGGCGCTCGTCGGCGTTGAGGAACCCGGCGCGGAACTTCTGCCCGTCCACGCGGGCCGCCGAGCAGAGCATGCGCGTCAACAGAGACTCCTGGGACATCTCCAGAGAGAAGAGGGCCACCGGCTGCGGCTCGCGTCCCAGGGCCACGTGCTGCGCGATGTTCAGCGCCAGAGCGGTCTTGCCCATCGAGGGCCGCGCCGCCAGAATGATCAGGTCGCCGCCACGCAAACCCCCGGTCAGTTCGTCGAACTTCACGAAGCCGGTGCTGAGCCCCTTCAGACGCCGGCCGGGGTCCAGGAATTCGTTCACTCCGCCTTGCTCTTCGATCACTTCCCGGGGCGTGAGCAGGCCGGCGCTCAGCCGCGACTGGCTCAGATTAAGCAGCGACTCCTCGGTGCTGGCCAGAATCGTCTCCGGCTCTTCCTCGCCCAGCACGCAGCGGTCGATTATCTTCTGCGCCGCGAAGATCATCCGCCGCAGCATGGCCTTGTCCTTGACGATGCGAACGTAGCTGTCCAGGTTGGCGATCTGGGGCAGGCCGTCGTCCAGAGATACCAGGTAGCCCAAGCCGTCGCAGGACTCCAGTTGGTTGTGCTTGATCAGCTCGTTGGCCAGGGTGATGCGGTCGATTCGCTCGCCGCGCTCGTGCAGCTCCCCCATCCGGTTGAACATGCGCCGGTGTTTCTCCACGCTGAAGTCGTCGGTCTGGAGCAGCCCGGCGACCTGGACGAACAGCGAGTCGTCCATCAAGATCGAGCCCAAAACGTAACGCTCGGCGTCCAGATTGACCGGAAGTCCTTTGTTCAGGGCGAGGTCGGCAGAAGTCATAGGGCGATCAACTCACCTTAACCGGTTCCGGGCCGGCCGGAGCCGGAAAATTCGATGCCGTGGTTTGTTCGGCTTACCCTCTCCAAAACCTGTGAGCGGCGCTGTGGAGATCCGGGAGCGCGCCGCCGGCGGCAAGTGCTTTGTCGGCAACGCGCCGGCCAGCCGCGCCGGTCCGATTTCCACAGGCGCCGTCGAAACATAACACCTTCTTTTTGTTTATACCACCTTCCCGCCGCCGGCGAAAGCCCGCCCCCGGCGGCGCGCCCGCGGTTGCCCCCCGTGCTAGCATGTAAGGTCAGGCTCCGGGCTCCGTGCAACGGGCGGCCGCGAACCCCGCCAGGTCCGGAAGGAAGCAACGGTAGCGGTGCGGCGCGTGTGCCGCGGATCACCTGGGGCCTGATGGAAAAAACGCCGCCGGGGCCCCATGTACCAGGTCATTGCCCGGAAGTACCGTCCTCAGGTCTTCGCCGAGCTGGTCAACCAGGAGCACGTGCGCACCACCCTGGAAAACGCCCTGGCGCAAAACCGGATCGCGCACGGCTACATCTTCTCCGGGCAGCGGGGGACGGGAAAGACCACGGTGGCGCGCATCCTGGCGCGCTGCCTGAACTGCGTGCTCGGCCCCACG
>CAYGVJ010000011.1:0-43824 GCA_964353255.1 uncultured Solibacteraceae bacterium
TCGGCGCGCAGGCGGCGGCGGGTGCGCAGGGCGTCGGCGTAGACCTTCAACGCCTGGGCCAGGCTGGTGCCGAAGCGTTCGCTCTGTACGATCATGGCCGCCAGCGACTTGATGTCCTCGATCCCGGTCCGGCGGACAAGCTGCTGGAAGGCCACCGCGCGCTCCTGGCCGGCCTTGACCTGCATGACCACGGTGAAGAACTCGTTGGCCAGCTCGGGGTGAAGGTACTGCATCTCCTCGCTGACCCGCTGCATGGCCTGGTCCAAGGCCAGGCCGGTCCCCAGCACGATGCCCAGCATGTCCACCGTGTCGGGCAGGGATTCCTGAAGCTTGCGCCGGTAGCGTTTCACCAGGCGGTGCAGCACCTGCTGGGGCAGCATCCAGCCCAGAATGGCCGCCGCCACCAGACCGGTGAACATGCTGACCGGCGGGCTGTTCCGCTGGACCCAGGCCATTGCGGCCAGCAGGCCAAAGAAGAAAAAGAGAGCCGACAGAGCGTAGACCGCCACGGCGTTCCGCCCGCGAATGCCAGCCTGGATGAGTTCTCTTTCCGAGCCCCTGAGCCAGTCCTCGCCGCCCGGCACCAGGCTGACCAGGAACTGGAAGCCGTCCAGGAATCCCCTGCCGCGACGGCGCCGCGGCGCGCGCTCGCCGGCCACCACCGCGCGGGCCTGGAGCTCTTCGAGCCGGTCCCCCAGCGGGTCCTCGCGGTTCTGGAACAACGCCGCCGCCGACCACAGCAGGGCCGCCACGGTGGCAAAGGCGAGGACGAAGAAAACACCAGCCAGGAGCATGCGGCTTCAGTACCTCACGTTGGCAATGCGCCGGATGATAAGAATGCCCACGATCTCCGACAGAATCGCGTAAGTCAGAAACTTGCTCCCGGTCGGATCGGAATACAACAACCGGATGTACTCCGGCTTGAGAAACCACATCACCAGGGCCACCACTACCGGCAAGGCGCACAGCAAGGCGGCCGAGAAGCGCTGCTGGGCGGTGTGGGCCTTCATCCTGGCCGCCAGGCTCAGCCGCTCGCGCATCAGCAGCGAGAGGCCCTCCAGCACCCCCACCAGGTTGGCCCCGGTCTGCCGCTGGAGGATCAGGCCGGTGATGAAGAACTTCAGATCCATCAGCGGGACGCGCCGGCCCAGGCTGTGCAGCGCCGCCTCGAGCTGGGAGCCCAGAGCCAGTTCCTCGATGACTTTCTTGAACTCCATGCGCACCGGCTCTGCCGTCTCGCCGGCCACCGTCTCCAGCCCGCTGTGGATGTTGTGACCGGCCTTCATCGAGCGGTTGAACAGGTCGATAGCGTCAGGCAGGTTGGCCTCGAACTTCTTCAGCCGCTTGCTGCGCACCCGCAGGATGTACAACAATGGCACGGCCGCCAGCGCGGCGGTGAGCAGCAGTCGCAACAGCAACAGGGACAGACCTGCCAGCCCCCAGAACACCCAGGCGCCCAGCGCAATCAGCGCCCAAACCACGATAACGTCGGCGGCCCGGTAAGGCAGATTGGCCTGCTGTATGGACTCTTGCAGGCGGCGGACCAGACCGACCCAGGCAATGAAGTCTCCCAGGAAGGCCAGCGAACCGCGGCGCTCCTGGCGGACCAGGTCCGGAGCCGCGCGGGAGCGCACGCCGAAGTGGGCACGCACCTCGCGCAAGCGGCCCCCGAGCTGCCGCTGGTGCTCGCGCTGCGGCCCCGCCCATACCGCGTACCCGGCCGCCAGCAAGGCGCCCGCGAAGAGGGCGAAAGCGATCAGCGTGAATCCCAGCATCCGGGCCTCACATCATCTCTCCCTCACCTCGTGCTCCTCCTGGAAGATAGAGTGCGCCAGGTGAATGCCGTAAGCCTTGAGCCGGTCCAGGCAGGCCGGCCGGTAGCCGGTGGCCCGGAAGCGGCCCAGCACGCGGCCGCGCGGGCTGACCCCGCCGCGCTCGAAGGCAAAAACCTCCTCCATCTCCACCTGCTCGTTCTCGACGCCGAGCACTTCACTGATGCCCGTGACCTTGCGCGTCCCGTCGGTCAGGCGGACGGTGTGGACGACGACGTGGATGGCCGAGGTCAGCATCTGGCGGATGACTTTGTCGGGGATGTGCTGGCTGGCCATCATCACCATGGTTTCCAGGCGGCCGAAGGAGTCGCGCGCGGAATTGGCGTGGACCGTGGTCATCGAGCCGTCGTGACCGGTGTTCATGGCCTGAAGCATGTCCAGCGCCTCGGGCCCCCGGCACTCGCCGATCACGATGCGGTCAGGACGCATGCGCAGCGAGTTGATGACCAGCTCGCGCTGGGTGATGGCGCCGGCGCCCTCGATGTTCATGGGACGGGTCTCCAGGCGCACCACATGGGACTGCTGGAGCTGCAACTCGGCCGTGTCCTCGATGGTGACGATGCGCTCCTCCTCGGGGATGAACCGCGACAGCGTGTTGAGCATGGTGGTCTTGCCGGAGCCGGAGCCCCCGGAAATCACCACGTTCATCCGGGCCTCCACGCAGCCGCTCAGGAAATCCAGCATCCCCGTGGTCAGCGTCTCGTTGCGCAGCAGGTCCTCGGTGGAGAGCAGCTTCTTGCCGAAGCGGCGGATGGTAAGCACCGGGCCGATCAGCGAAACCGGGGGAATGACGGCGCAGACGCGGGAGCCGTCGGCGAGGCGCGCGTCCACAATGGGCGAGGAATCGTCGATGCGGCGCCCGATGTTGGAGACGATGCGGTCGATGATCATCCGCACGTGCGCGGTGTCCTTGAAGCGTACGTTGGTCTCCGCCAGGCGCCCGCCGCGCTCCACGTAAACGTTGTCGAAGCCGTTGACCAGGATGTCGCTAACCGAGGGGTCCTTCAGCAGCGGCTCCAGGGGGCCCAGGCCGAAGACCTCGTCCAGCACCTCCTCGATCAGCCGCTCGCGCTCCAGGGTGGTCAGGGGAATGGCTTCCTCGGAGAGGAGTCTCTCCACCACCAGGCCGATCTGGCCCCGCACGCCGTCCTTGCTCAGACCGCGGAGCTGGTCGGGAGACAACGAGTTCAGCAGCTTGGAGTGGATCTGGCTCTTGATCTCGAACCAGCGCTCGGTGCCGGTCGTCGGCCGGGGCAAAGTGCGAGAGGCCACTCTCATCCTCCAGCTTCGACGCTCCTGGCGTCGCCAGCCCTGGCGCCGGTGGCCTTGTCCACGAAGGCGCGGAAGGTCCGGTCCCACTCCCCGGCCGCCTGCCGGTCCGCCACCACCGGCCGCGCGCGGTTGATGGCTACCAGGACCGCGGGCGAGCTGGGTATCCCGTAGAAAACCCTCTGGTTCAGCGTCTGCTGTATCTGTTCCAGCGTAGCATGGTTGGCGTTGGTCCGCCGCTGGTACTGGTTTACCACCACCTTGAGCTGATCCTGGCTGAAGCCCATGCGCATCAGGAAAGAGATGTAGCGCTGCGCGTTCCGGATGGAGGGGTACTCCTGGGTGACCACCAGGAAGACCGCCGAAGAGGCCTGCAAAGCGGCCAGCACCACCTCGTCGGCGACGGCCCGGCCGGCGTCGATCACGATGGACTCGTACTTCTCCACCAGGAAGGCGGAGAACTCGCGGAACATCGGCTCGGAGAAGTAGCCGCGCTGCTCGAGGGCCTCCGCGGGGCCGACCAGGAAGAAGCCCAGGGGATCGCGAGTGACGAAGCCCTCGAACAGAGCCTGGTCCATGCGACCCAGGTTCTCCGCTACCTCCAGCAGCGTGTACTGGGGCGAGGCGCCCACCTGCATGGCGACGTCATTGCCCACCCAGTCCAGGTCCACCAGCACCGCCTGCTGCTTGCGTTGCGCCAGCACGGAGGCGAAGTTGACCGCCAGGGTGGTGGTTCCCACCCCGCCCTTGGCGCCCAGGAAGGAGTAGATGCGGCCCAGCTTGCTGACCGTGGCGCCGCTCCGGTGCGGCGCCCGCTCCAGGCGCGCCATAGCCTCGCGGAAGTCCACGCGCTTGAACGGCTGGATCAGAAAGTCGCTGGCCCCGGCCCGCACGGCCGCCACCACGGTCTCGCCGTCGGCGTGGTAGTTCGAGGCGATCACGTAAAGATCCGGCGCCGCCTGCTTGGCTTTCTCCAGGGCTCTCAGCGCCGTCTCGCTGTCGCCCGCCAGGTCCACCATCAAGGCCGCTTCCGGGTGGCGCTCCAGGTCCTGAAGCACCCGAATGTACAGGTTAGCCGCGACTTCGGCGTATTCCCCGATCACCTTGGCGTTGGCGATGTTCAGCAGGTTCTCGCGGACCATTTCCCGGAAGTGTTCGTCGCCGGAGGCCACCAGCAATGAAATCGGCATACCCTCTCCTACGGTAGACAGGTTCCCTGTTCCGGATCGCAGCCCGCGCTTTCCACCGGCACCGTGGTGCGGAAGTCGGGCAGGGGAACGCCGGGCAAACCTAAGTAGCTCAAAAGCCTTCGAAACGTGTAGTTGGTCACCTGGACCGTCACCACGTCGGGCACGCACATTACGCTGCACTCGCCCTGATCGCAGGAAAACTCCTCCAGCGCCCCGCTCTCCGCGTTGCGGGAGAAATACTGCACCTGGATCTCGGCCGGCCCGTTCTGAAACTGGTCCATGTCAACGACGAGCGGCACGTGCGACCGCATGTAGGTCTGAACGTTGCTGCCCGAGCCGTCCCAGCAGTGGGTGGCGGCGTAGCGGGCGCCGTCGCGGGTCATCTCGCCCACGCTGTGCCAGACCCAGAGCATCTCGGAGGTGAAGATGAGGGCGAACGTCAGCGGCATCATCACCGCCGAGTACAGAATGGCCCATTCCACCACCGTCTGCCCGGAGACCGCTCGCTCACGCTCGCGGCTCAGAAACACTTGCCGAGCCGCGACCGTAAGGGAGCGGATAGAGGCACGCCGCATCACGTCCCTCCGTACGGCAAACGCACCTGGGGCCGGAGCGCAATGGGATCCAAGACCAGGCGCGGGAAGCGAAGCCGGATGGGGTAGCCCTCCACCAGTGAGACCACGATCGAGTACGGCGCCACGCCGCCGGCGCTCGTGTCGCAACCGCTCGAGGAGCAGTCGCACTGTTCCAGCGCCTGGGTGTCCGGGTTGAAGCGCTCGATGCGCACCTGGATCTGCTCCGCCGTCAGGTTGGCTATCAACGGGTCGGCAGTCGCGTCCAGCGTGCCGGTGAGCGCGTAGTTCTTGGCGGCCTCGATGGTGGCGTCGGTATCGTCGCAGAAATTCACCCCCTGCTGCGTGCCCAGGTAACGCGCCAGGTTGTACAGGATCTTGTGCAGGGCGACGTAAGTGTAGGCCACGCGGCCCAGTTCCACCACGCCCATCAGCAGCAGCACCGCTACTGGCGCCCACAGCACCACCTCGACCACCGTGCTGCCCCCCCGCGCCCCGCGCCTCATTGGTGCAACACCACCTTCCCCGGGCCGGCCGCCAACTGGCAGCCGTCGAAGCGCCCGGCCTTGAGCGGGACCACGCTGCCAAGATAGAGCGCCACAAACCGCCCGTCGGCATCGCTGGGATTGATGTTGACGCCGCTGGGGTTGGGTTCGACCAGAAACTGGCGGAAGCCCAGCACGGTCATCGTGCCGGAGGAAGAAAGCGCATCGACAATGGGGACGGTGATGACGCGGCGCTTGTTGCCGATGTAAGCGCCATACTCATCCAGGTCGCTGATGTCGGTGTCCGCCTGGTAGGCCTGCAAAGAATCCACTTCCGGGATGCTCGAGCAGACATCGGAAACGGTAACGTCGAACCGGGTCCACAGGCCGCACAACAAGTAGTTCACCGCCGCCGGCGGAGCCTGCCGGCAGGCCTGCGGAGTGGCGCTCGCCCACATCGTCTCGCCGTCCGCGGAGGCCACCTGCATGCAACCCAGCGCCGCATCGGTCGAGCCCGGCAAACCCTGAGCCCCGATGCGATAGAGCTGGGTGCTCTCGTCCGCAAACACCGTCGCCGTCTCGTTGTACCGGTTCAACAGCAGGTAGGGGGCCAGGGTTCCGGACAGCGGACTGGGCGCCGGCTGGCCGGTGCACATGTAGCTGAAAGTGTACTTGCTGTTGAGGGTGTAGCCGAAGTTGGTGGTGTCCTCGGCATCGATGGGCGCGATCGCCAGCGGCTCGATGCCGCAAGCCGTGCACAGCGGCGCGCTGATGCCCGCCACCGCCCCGGCCCGGACGGCCGTCTTGCGCTCGGTCCCCAGCGGGAGAAAGCTCCAGAACAGCAACGGGGCCTCGGCGGTGATGATGACCTTGGCATAGCGGGCGGTGCGGCCGCCGGCCGTGGTGGTCCCCTCGGAGCCGCCGGACTCCAGGGCATTGGCCAGGGTGTCGTAGTAAGTGGGGTCAAAGACCTCGCTGCTCAGGACGCCGCCCACACCCCCGATGGCCGTGCCGCCGAAGTTGTACCGGTTCCCGTAACCGGATTCCGAGTCCAGCGTGGCCCGGGCCACGGCGCTGGCCGTATCCAGAGCCACGTCCGTGCCGCTCAACTCCTGGGCCGCCGCCAGGGCCATGGCGTTCGCCGCGGCCTTCAGTTCGGCGCGCACCAGGTAGAGCCGTCCCAGATCCACGCCGAAACCCATCAGCCCGAAAACTACCGGGACCAGTATTACCAGCACCTCCAGGGACACGGTTCCAGCGCGCCTCCTCTTCGTGGCGCAAGCACTCCTGCTTGCCGCCTCGACACTCGTGTCGAGGCATGCGCCTGCCCTACTTGGGTTCCTGGTAACCACGTGGTCCGACGAACTCCGGTTTCTTGGATTCCTTGGGCTTGGCCGGCTGCGGGGCGCCCTTTGCGGCAGCCACCGGCGGCAGGAAGGCCTCGGGAAGCTGCGGCAACAGGATCTGCTCCTCCGGGCTGAGCGGGCGCACGAAGCGCGGCGTGATCACCACCAGCAGCTCGTCGCTCGACTTGCGCGTCGAGTGGCTGCGGAAGAGGCGCCCGATGATGGGCAGATCTCCAAACCCGGGCAGCTTGGTCAGCACCTGCTGCACCCGGTTGTCGATCAGCCCGGCGATGGCGAAACTCTCCCCGTCCTTCAGAATCACCTCGGTCTCGGCGGTGCGCGTGGTGATGGCGGGAATCAGGAAGCCTTGCAGGGTGACGGCGTTGGCGAAGTCCAGCGAACTCACCTCGGGCTTGACGTTCAGGCGGATGGCCCCGGCCTCCGTCAGCGTAGGCGTGAAATTCAACTGCACGCCGAAAGGCTTGAACTGCACGGTGACCACCGGAGCGGTAGCTCCGCCCGTCGGCGTCGTGGTGATCGTGGGGAAGGGAAACTGGCCGCCGGCCAGGAAGCTGGCCGCCTTGCCTTCGACGGCGATCAGGTTGGGCTCGGCCAGGATCTGCAACAGGTTCCGGGACTGCAAGGCGCGGATGGTGGCGCCGATGTTCAGATCCGGCCGGAAGATGAACAGGTTGAGGAAGTCCGAGATGCTGACGGTGGTGTCGGAGAAACGCTGGTTCTGAAACTGAAGCTGTGAAAAGCGCGGCTGCTGGAACTGCTGGGTGGTCATCGAGCCCAGCGTGGTGTCGTTGCGCGAGAAGTAGTTGAAGCCCAGTTCGGCCATCGCGGTGCGGTCCACGGTGGCGAACTTCACCTGAAGCAGGATCTGGCGCGGGTCCGGCAGGGGCGGGGTCTTGATCAGGTTGACGACGTTCTTGGCCCGGACCGAAGCCAGCGCCGCGGCTTTCTTCGACTGCTCGGCGTCCTTGGCCGTCCCGCTCAGCACCAGGGTCTCTTCATTGCCGGTTACGGAGACGGAGGCCCCGGGCAAGCCCTCGCTGAGCTGGCGGCGGAGAGTATCGATCTCGGTGGTGTCGGCGGTCACGCGGACGTCGTAACGGACTGGGTCCGCGCCGGTTTCCCAGATCACTAGCGTGGTGTTGCCGGGGCTCTTGGCGTTCACCATGACCTCGCGCGGGGAAACCACCACGGCGTCGGCAATCTTGGGCTCGGCGATGGCCACGCGCTGCACGTCTGTTGCGAGCTGGAGCAGCTCGCCCCGGCCGACCATCAGGCTCAGCTCACGCGCTGTCCCGGAGGGACGTACCGGCTGGGTCTGAGCCAGCGCACCCAGGGCAACGACGGCCAGCCACGGGAAGCGGATAATTCGAACTCTCATGGGAAGATTTCCTGGACGTGCTTGTCGCCGCGGAAAACGTCTACCACGACCCTGGGTTTGGGCGGCGTCTTCTTCTCCTCGACTCTGCGCTGCCCGGTCAGTTCCCGCCAGGCGTTCTCGTCCTTGATCTCGGGCGGCTTGCTGCCCGTCAGGGGAGGCAGGCCGCGCCGGGCGCGTGCCGTGCGGGCATAGATCATGGGGTCCAGGGCTTCCGCAGTGACGGCTCTGGAATCGGCAGCCAGCGAGCGGTCCAAGGGGTTCCGCAACGCCAGGCTTATGCGGCCCTGGTTCTTGGCCAGTTCGAGCCTGCGGGCCTCCTCGGGAGTCACCAGCAGCGTGGCCACGGGCACCTTGGGGGCCCGCGGATCCACGGTCTGCCCGGTTTGGGTCAGCCGCCCCACCGCCAGCACCTCGATGTCCTGCAAGATGGTGATGGTGCTGGCTTCGGCCGCCGAGCCGGTGCGGGTGAATAGCACGTCCACGCGGGAATGAGGCTGGATGAGGCCGGCCACGCCGCTGGAGTCCGTGACAGGCACGGCGATGGCGCGCTTGCCGGGCTGAATCGTGGCCGGCACCCCCTCGGCTTTGGTCCAGGCCGAAAGCCGGCTGCTGTTGAGCACCTCGAAGGCGTTCACCGGGTACAGCAGCACATGGTCTTCGGCGTCCCGCTCCTGCGCGATCATGCCCTTAGGGAGGTCCTTCTCCAGGACGTTGACCGCCCTGAGATCGGCTCGCCGCAGCCGGGTTCCCGCGGGCATGTCCCGGGCCGCGGCCACGGCCTGGACGAACTTGTCCCGTTTCTGCCCCCTCATCTGGGACCACAGGAACCAGGTGAGGGCCAATGCCGACAGCCAGGCAATGCCGAAAATCATGAACGCTCTTCGACGGTCCATCCGATGCCCTCGACACCCTAATCTTTGTTAAACACCATATAAGCTACCAAGTTCCGACATCAGAAGCCAGGAGTCAGAACGACTGGCCGCTCCAGCAACGTGGCGACGCCGTCCCGGTAGAGCCGCCTCCAGCCAACCGCCTCCAGCGCCGCCACCAGCGAGTAGTCGTTGGGCAGCAGCGCATGCGTGAAGCCCCACCGCTCCAGCTCCGCCCGCCAGCCGGGCCGCACCTGCATCAGCCGGATGTACCGCTTCATGAACTCGGCCCCGTAGAAGTCGCTGCGGCCATCGAAAAATACCTTGCGCCGGCCCTCGAAGCGGTAGATGAGGTAGCCGCCGTACTTGTCCGGAGCGAGCAAGCGCGCGTCCTCCTCGAGCCTGTCAACCGCGGCGGCGGCCGCGACCGGAAACTCCTCCGCAGGAAAGCCCACCCTGGCCGCGACGGCCGGCGTCCTGACCCACAGCACCGCCACCAGCAAGAGCACCGGGACCCATGCCCAGCCCTGCCCGCGGCTGTCCAACCGGCGCAGCCGGTCCGAGTACTCCAGAAAGCCGTCCAGCCGCCGCCGCAAGGGGACCCGCAGCCCGCCGGCCTTGCGCAACGCTTCGGTGATGGCGCCGTTGGCCAGCGGCAGCAGCAGCAGGGCGACCAGCGGCAGCCCGCGCGCCGAACGCAGCGCCGCGACCAACAGCACCGCCGCGAAGAAGAACTGCGCCAATCTTCTCTGCCCCAGCGCCAGCACCCCGCCCAGGGCCGCCAGCGCCAGCGCCAGCACCATCTGAAACGCCCCCTCGGCGTGGAAGTTGAAGCTCTGGAACTCGCCTACCCGCGCCAGCAGCTCACGGTCGGCCAGGTAAGCCAGCAGGTGCCGGTGCAGGTTCCAGCCGTGCGGGTTCGCCAGGCTCCCCAGCAGGGCGGCAGCGGCAGCCAGGACGAACCAGCGCGCCTTCGCCCGTTCCACCCGGGCATCCACCTCCCAGATCCAGGGCCTCAGGAAATGCCCGCCTGCATAAACCAGCGCCATGGCCGGCGCCAGAATGAAACTGCCGTGCAGATTCGCCCACACGGCCGTGACAACTGCGCAAGCACTTACCGAGCCGCGACCGTGAGGGAGCGGTCCCGACACCCTCTCCGCCTGCCGCACTGCCACCAATAACAGCAGCCAGCTCAGCACGTGCGGCCGGGCCAGCCAGTGCAGACTGGTCGTCGTCAGCATCGGAGCGGCCATGGCGCAAGCCACGAAGAAGTTCCCTTCCACGGCCCAGTGCAGCCGGAACCACAGCCAGACACCGCCGGCAATCGCCAGCCCGTAGAGCAACGCCACACCCGGCAGCCCGCCCAGACGGTGCGCCGCGCCCATCAGCACGTCCGCTCCCCATTCCCAGGCGTACCACCGCTGCCCGCCCCGCGTGAAGGAATAACTGTCGGCGGTGGGAAGAGCCGCCGTGGCGAGAATGCTTTCTCCGGTGCGGATGTGCCAGCCGGTATCGGAATCGCGGAATAACTTCTCCGCCCCGCCGCTCAGGGCCAGGCAATACAGCAACGCGACGCCCGCGGCAATCAGGCTAAGATCGGGAACCAGCCACCGATCCCTGGGACCGGCACGACTGGCAGAGCAGGGCACCTCCGCGGAAGCTGCCACATCGACCTGCTGGCCGCCTCTACTGCGCTGTCGTGCCGATGCTGCCCAGGTCCGTGGTGATGCTCGAGTACAGGCTGGTGATGGCCTGCGACAGGGTGTTGACCGTGCTGATCAGCGCCAGCCCCACCGCCGCCACAATCAGGGCGTACTCGACCAAGTCCTGGCCTTGCTCCTCCCGGAGAAGCTCTAAGAAGAATCTCTTCATGTCCTAACTCCTTGCTGCCTAACGCGCCGCGCGCTGGACCACAGCCTTCGGCCGCGGTTCGTCGCTCCCTATCAAACCCTTCCACAGCGCCGCCAGCCAGCGCCGCCACCTCGGCCCCTCGCTTCGCGCGGGGATCGCAGTCGGTTGCCCGTCCAGCTCAGCCTCCGCGGGCTGGGAGGCCAGCGCCAGCCCGAGGTTGTTCCTGGCGATCACCGAATCCGGCGCCAGCGCCAGGGCCCGGCGGAAATGCTCAGCCGCCTCGGCGGGCTTGTTCTGCTGGAGCAGGTTGTAGCCGACGTTGTTGTGCAGCCGGTCCTGGTTGGGGGCCACCTCCAGGGCTGCCCGGTGGGCGGCCTCGCCGCGCTGGAACTCGCCCACCTCGTCGCGCAGAATGCCCAGCCAGGAGTGCAACTCTGGGGTCTTCTGCGGGTGCTTGGCCAGGTACGCCTCGAGCCCGGCCGCCGCCGCCGCACGCAAGCCCATGGCGCGGTAGCACTTGGCTATGACGATCTGGACCTCGGCCGAATCGGGAAAACGCAGGGCGGCCAGCCGGCAGTGCTCCAGGGCCAATTCGTGACTGCCCAGCTCCTGGTAGTGCCGGGCCAGTTCCAGCCGCAGCGGCAGATTGTCAGGCTCAGCCGCCACGCGCGCCTGCAACGACCGCAGGACGTAGTCCCCCTCCCCTGCGTAGCGCGCCCCGATGATCTGCCGCTCGATGGCGGCCCTCACGTCGGACCTGGGTGCTGTAGCCGGCGCCTGCCGGCGCGCCGTGCCCGCGCGATGCATCGAGCACGAGCACAGGCTCAGCGCCACCGCTGCCAGCACCGCGCCCTGCTTCATGAGACCTTCTCGAATTGTAGCTGATCGCCGGCGGCCGTTCCGGTGGCCGCGGCCGTGCCTGCGGGCAGCTCCAGCACCGAATGGGCGCGCAGGCAGATCGCCATCCGGTAGGGAGCCATGTCCTTGCGAATCTTCAGGACCCTCCGGCTGCGATCCAGGAACAGCACGTCAATAGCGAACTTCATTCCGATGCTGTGCACCGCCTCGCAAGGCAGCGTTATCCACAGGCCCTCCCCCGGGGGTAAGGTCGCGTGCTTGAGCAATCCGGTGCGTCTCTTCCGGCTGGTGTCGGCCACCGTGACGGACTCCGCCAGCATTCGACCCCGCGTCTGGTTCCTGACGCGAACCATCAGCAACAGCATATAACACGGCGGGGGCGCGAGAGTTGCGGGGCTAGGGCAGCACGTGGGGCGGCTCTCTGAGCTGCCGCCGGCCAGAAGGCCGGCGTTCTTCGACTCGCAGCCCAGGAGGCCCGCCCCACAAGTGCAACTTGCCGCGCCTTTCAGGGTTCAGCCCGGCTGTATCGTCCCGGACGAGTCCCGGGAGTGCCTCTACCTGCTGAACACCAATGCCAACCGGGTGGACATCCAAAATCCCCGCCCGAAGGCCGGAAGAGTCGCTAACAAAAACCGGCCTCACTCCATTTCCGGCTGAACCAGGACACTTCCCGACTGCGCGTGAGCGCGCCACTCCACTGGTTTCACCGGCCCGAGGCCGAAAACGTACACGCCAGCGCCGATCAACACGACAGCCGCTGAAACGGCGAAGGCCCAGAAGAACTGGCCGGTCTTGTCGATCACGAATCCGGTGAGCGTGGGGGCCACGACCCCGGCCAGGTTGGCGATGAAGTTCTGCAGCCCGCTCCACTTGCCCGCGGCCAGGGGTCCGGCGAGGGTCTGCGTGATCGCCCAGTGACTTGATGCGTACACGCCGTACGAACAACACGCCAGCATCAGCAACACCATCGACGCCGTGGGATCGGAAACGACAGTCACCGCGATGACGATCGTGGCAAACCCCAACCCAGCACCCGCGCACGTCTTGCGAACGCGCGTCGGCGTGGCCCCGGCGGCAATCGCGCGATCGGACAGCCAACCGGCAATGGTGGTGGAGGCGGCGCTGACAAAGTAGGCCAGCGCGCCTAAGGTGGCCATCGTGTTCATTGAGAAGTGCCGCTCCCGGACGAGATAGAAAGGAAGCCAGGTGAGGAGGAAGTACCAAAAGTAGTTGGAGCAGAAATGCCCGGCGAAGGTGGCCCATGCGGAGCGGAGGCCCAGGATTCTTTGGATGCTCGGCGCTTCTTTGGACGCGCTCGCAGCCTCGCCTTGCCCGCGCGGCATCCACTTGACCCATAGCGGCAGCCACAGCAGGCTGCCCAGTCCCAGGGTGATGAAGAACGGCCGCCACCCGAACCGCGCCATCAGCATGCCGCCGGCCAGCACTCCCAGGGCCGGCCCGCACTTGGCGCCGACGTCGATCAGCGCGTTCGCCAGGCCGCGCTGGTGCTCGGCGAAGTGGCCGGCGAGGATTTTCGAATAAGACGGGTAGGCCACCGATTCTCCCATCCCTAGAAGCAGCCGGAGGACGACCAGGGAGGCGAACCCCTCCACCAGTCCGGTTGCCGCTGTCGCGACCGTCCAGAGGAAGAATCCTCCGGCGATCACCCAGTTCACGTCGAACCGGTCCACCAGCCACCCGGAGACGATCTGGAACGCAGCGTAGGTCCAGAAGAAAGAGGAAAGCAGGACGCCCAGTTGCGAGGCTGAGATGCCCAACTCATCTTTGAGCAACGGCGCCGCGATGGAGAGATTCGCGCGATCGATGTAGTTGATGGCGACGGACAGAACCAGGAGGACAAGGACGCGCCATAGCGCGCCCGAAACCCTCGCAGGGGCCGCCGTTCTCGACGAAATTCCACCCAACTGAAGCCTCCTCAGCGCGGATTGCCGAAGCCTGACCGGAGGAACTCGAGTACGAACCGGTCGCGACGCGCCACAACCTCTTCGGCGCTTTTTTTCGACCAGTCGTAAAAGCCTTTGCCGCTCTTGACTCCCAGGTCGCCCTTCTCGAGGAGTTCCTTGAGGAGCGGCGGCGCCTGTGGTTGGCGATACAGGTCCGGAGCCGTGTAGTCGAGCACGGCATGGGTCAAGTCCAGTCCCACCAGGTCGGCGTGCTCGAAGACCCCATAGACGGGCAGCCGCAGGCCGAAGCCTGTTTTCAAGGCACGGTCCACATCCTCGGCGGTCGCGATCCCCTCCGCCACGATGTTCACCGCCTCCCGCAAGAGCGCCATATGCAGCCGGTTGCCGAGCTGACCAGGCCGGTCCTTCCTCACCAGCACCGGCGTCTTGCCGCAGGCGGTCAGCAACTTCAAAACCGCCTGTGCCACTTCCTCCGACGTCCTCTCGCCCTTGACCACCTCCACGAGCGGCATCAGGTGCGGCGGATTCCAGAAGTGCGTCGTGAGCACCCGCTCCGGCCGTTGGCACCTGGAGGCGATCGCGGTGATGCTCAGTCCCGAAGTGTTGCTTGCCAGCACAGCCGCCGGCCTGGCGATGACGTCCATCCGCGCAAACAACTCCTGCTTGAGGGTCATCTGCTCCGGCACTGATTCGACAACCAAGTCGGCCGCTGCAATCGTCGCTTCAAGATCCGTGCCCGCTTGCAGTGTTTCCAGCGCCCGCCGCACTCGCTCCGGTGCGGCCAACTCGTTCTCCTCGATCAAGTGCAATTGGGCACGCGCCTTCTCCAGCCCCCTGGCGGCTCTCTCCTCCGTCAGGTCCAGGATCCTCGCCCGCACACCCCCCAGAGCGAGCGTCGCGGCGATCCCTGGACCCATCGTGCCCGCGCCGACCACGGCGGCGGTTGTGAATATAGGTTCTGTCACGCACCCTCCCCCGGTGGCGGGTAAAACTACCTCTTTAACAACAGACGCACCCCCCAATCATCCTCGGAAGGTCGCGGCGGGAGATCGATCCTACACGCAGTGTTTGCCGTCAAGATTCCAGAGGCAACGTCTGTCCATTCCCCATTTCGGGGGTTGAACCACCGCGCTTCGTACTGTGCATTCGGAATCGCGCCACGCACCCTCACCTGCTGCGGGAGACCCTTCTCGAGGTAGACCAGGAAAAAGTCACGTTGCGGAGTACGTGCGCAAAAGGCCCAGCCTTCAAAAGTCATCGTCTGGTAATTCTTGTTCGGGGTCACCAGATCCGCATCGGGCTCCAGGTCCTGGAACCTCGTCCCGTTCGAAAACGCAAACGTCCTCAGGTGCTTCATCTGCGCCCCGGACTCCCACGGGAACGCGTCCCACATCTTGACGCGGGCTTCCGGTTCGATATTGGCCTGCCAGATCCCGTCGGACCCCTGGATGTGGCCGCCAAACCCGCCCGAGAGGAAGTTTCCGTACATCGACGAGCGGTTGTACAGGCTGTCGCGTTCCGTTCCGCCCTCGGCGTTGTAGGACACGAACTCTCCCGGCAGGTAACGGTCGCCGGGATAATACGGTTCACCCGCGATGGCGGGCATGGCCGGCCTGGAGCGGAAGATCTCAGTCATGTACCAGTAGAAGTCGTGCGTCCGCGAGTTTCCCGTCTGATGGAATGTCAGCCAGCGCGGGCTTCCCCAATTGACGAGGGAGGACGGGCTCGAGTTCGTGGACACCAGGGTCCCGAACGGCGGAGGCCCGTATTTCTGGATCACCAGATCGGCGGCCTCGCTGTAGAGTGTGTGAGGTCGAACCGTGCCTTGCATACTATCCAAGTGAATGGGGCTCAACAGGACGTTGTTGGCCTGATATCGGCTGAAGATGTACTGGATGAACCGGCTGTAGGAATCCGGCCATTTGTAATACTTCTTCCAGGCTGGACCCGAATCGCGGCGCGTCACCTCAATGAACGGAATGAACCCCTGGGAATTCAGATAATCGATTTTCTTGTCGAGGTATTGGAAGTAGCTGGGATTTAGGCGGTCCACGTCCCCAAAGACATCCTCGTACCCCGGCACGCGGCCAGGGAACAGGAACGGCCGCCCGCCTTCATTGTGCTGGTCCTTCGCGCTGCCGGTTTTTCGGTCTGCCCAGGCCTGTCGGATCAAGGTCTTCTCCGCGTCATCCATGACAAGGCTGGACGGTCTTCCGTCATTGGCCCAATTGGGCCACGCGGCAATCATCGCGATGGCATTGAAGCCCTGGGCCCTTCGGAACTTTACCATATCCTTGAAAGTCGCCTCCGGCCCCATGGGATGCGGTGTGTCGTCCTCCGTCCAGCGGAACCGGAACGTGGGCGTCGACCACCAGGTGTCTCCAAGCATGAAGAACGGCGTGCCATCGGCCTGCTCAAAGGCGTGCCCGTTCGTTGTCGGACGAAGTAAGCCGCGACGGCACAGGTTCTCCGCCTTCTCCGCCTCCGTCCAGGCGATGGCCGTGAATCCGCCGGTCTTCCCGCCGAGGCCAGGGTCGGCCGGGGTGGAGCCGCTCGTCCAGGACCAGGCTCCGGGCGCGGTGGCCATCACCCGGACGCGAAACGTAGCGCCTCCGTCCCAGAATCCATAGACTCGCTTCTGGAAATTCGGCCCCTTCAGGTCCACCCAGGCGACCACATCGACGTATGGGTTGCTGTAGGAGTTTCCTGCCTGGAGCGTGATCTCCTGCTTTTCCCAAACATGCACTGGTTTCGCGGGCGCAGCCGCTACCGTGCTCGCTGCCGCCAATACGAAGAACAAGAGTCTGATCATGCATTCCCTCCCTTTCATTCCAAGCTAGCCAAAACCGCGCCTACTTCTGCTGCAACAGTGGGGTGCCTTCGCGGTTGAGTTTCCGGGCAAGCGGCACGCCGGAGAATTTCGCGATCGCGATCTCGGCCCGGTAGAGCACGCGGCAGCCTTTCTCAAGATGCCCGCCAAAAGCGCCTCTCGCCAGGTTCGAAAGCGTCACGTGAAGGTGCGGCTCGCCGGCCGCAATGATCCCGTTTGCGTTGAGGATCTCCGTGGGTCCTTTCACGGTTGTGTACTGCTGCTCGGCCGTCGGAGCCATGGACTTTACATTGTGAAAAGTGCACTCCTGCACCGACCCGACCGCCGTCAGCACGGCGCCGTCCTGGATATCGTGCCCCTTGATGGCGTCCAGAATGGATTCGAGAACAAGATCATCACGGTCCAGACGCAGGCGGAAGATCTCTTGCACCTGCGCGCCGCCAAAGAGCTTTGAGGAGCTGCTGCCGGCTGCGGGAGCTGTTGGCGGTGTCCGGTTGCACGAAGCACCCGCGAACAGCGCGAGCATGACCGCCGCCAACGCCACCTGGTTCACGCCAGTCCTTTGATTCAGCATCGCGATCCATGTCTCCTTTCTTTAACAGCCGCAACTGCGGATGCGGGCTTTCCGGGGGTTCGGCGATCGGGTTGTCCCGCCACAGCCCCGCGGGGTGGGACGGAATCGCGCGAAACCCGCAGGTGCCGGGCCATTGCCCGCCGGGCCGCGGCGGGATCGCGCTTCTCAATGGCCCGGAAAACAGGCACGTGAAGCCGGACGGCTTCTTCAATGGGCATGGTGCTGGCCGAGTCCTCCATGCTCTGGAGAACGGCTCTCTGGATGACAACCAGGATGAAGAGGCAGGCGCGATTTCCCGCTGCCCGAAAGATCGCCTCGTGGAAAGCCAGGTCCAAGGTGATGCGTTCCTGCATCGTCTCGCTGCGCTTCATTCCTTCGAGCGCGGCCGCCATGTCGGCCCGTTCCTGGGGGGATGCGCGTTTGGCGGCGATTGCGGCCAGTTCCGGCTCTACCAAGAGCCGAAGGCCGAAGAGCTCGTCGTTGGAGACGCCGGTCAGAAGAATCAGGAAATCCAGCGGCTCCCGAAAGAAGGTGCGGGCATCGCTGCTCAGATAGGTCCCGTCACCCACCCGCTGGCTCAGCACTCCCATCACCTGCAGGACCTTGAGGGCCTGCCGAAGCGACGCACGGTTCACGCCAAGGCTCTGGGACAGCTCCCGCTCTGCCGGAAGCCGGCAACCCGTGGTAAGGAACCCATCTCGAATCAGTTGCTTGAAGCGTGTGACCAGGCGCGCTGTTACATCCTCGCCTCGGCCTTCGGGGATCATGACCGGCCCAACCAGACCAGAACCCGGCTGCACCTGACCAGAATACATGGTCCAACCAATTTTGTCAATGGTCCAGCCAAACGTGAAATTTTTCTTGACACGCACGCAGCCGCCGAATACAATTGGCTGAATGATCCGAACGCGCCGAACTCGGCGGGATTGGAGTGTTGTCATGCCAAGATGTGTTTCGCTTGCGCTAATCGCCCTGGCTTTGGGGCTGGGCTTCTCGAGTGGATTGGCTCAGGAATTCAGGACGACCCTCAGTGGCCAAGTCCAAGACTCCCAAGGCGGGGCTGTCCCGAAAGCAAGCATAGTGGCCAGAAACGTTGGGACCGGCGCCCAGTTTACGACGACATCGGGTGATACGGGCCAATTCGCGCTGCCATTCTTGCCGCCCGGGTCCTACACGGTGGCCGTCGAAGCTCCCGGGTTCAAACGGTACACCCGGGACGATGTGGCTATCAGCACCAATCAACGCATTTCCATCGATATTGAGCTCGAGGTTGGCGCCGTGTCAGAGTCGGTAACGGTCACGGGGGCTGCCCCGCTGCTGGCGACGGGAACTGCTTCGATCGGCCAGGGAATCAGTGCCTCCCTCGCACAAGACTTGCCCATGAGCGGGCGCACCCCGCTGGTCTTAGCCAGACTGGCCTTCGGCGTCGTGGATCTGAGCAACCCGGGCTGGGCACGGCCCTTCGACAGCAGCAACATCGCCGGCAGTTCGATGGGCGGCGGACGGGGTTCCACGAACGCACTGCTCATGGACGGCGCACCGGTGATGGGCGGCGGCCGCCAGGCCGCGTACAGTCCGCCGCTCGAGAGCGTGGAGGAAGTCAGGGTCGAAGTCTTCCAGTCCGACGCCGCATACGGGGACACCAGCAGCGGAACAATCAACGTCGTGACGAAAAGTGGGACCAATCAGTTACACGGGACGGCAGAGGCATACAACCAAGCCTCGAAACTGTCCGCCACGCCGTTCTTTTACAACCGATCCGGCCAGAAGAATCCCGTGACCCGTTACAACCAGTGGTCCACGACGGCCGGCGGCCCCGTCGTCATTCCCAAACTATTCAGCGGCTTGAACAAGGCCTTTTGGTATTTCGCTTACGAGGGCATCAAGGACATGCGTCCTACCGCCACCATCACCACGACCACCGTCCCCACCCCGGCAATGCGCACTGGAGATTTCTCCTCCTTGCTCGCCGTGGGCTCTGCTTATCAGATCTATGACCCTCTCTCCGCGGTAGCGGAAGGAAGCCGCCGGCGAAGGCAGCCCCTGGCCGGAAACATGATTCCGCAGAACCGGATCAACCCGATCGCGGCCAAGTATCTTGGTTTTTACCCGCTGCCTAACCAGCCTGGCAGAGCCGATGGACAGAACAATTATCTCGCCAGTCCAAGAAACACCAACGACTACTACAACTTTCTGGGACGCGCCGACTTCAACCTCAGCTCCCAGCACAAGCTGAGCTGGAGCGGACGTTCCAGTTACCGGATGGAGCACCACAATCAGCTCTTTTTTGAGAATGAAGCCACCGGTCATCATAGGGAGCGGGAGAACTGGGGCTCCATCATTGATGACGTGTACGGGTTCAGCGCCACGACCTGGCTGAACACCAGAGTGAGCTGGAATCGGTTCATTGATGCCGATACTCCCTTTACCGCCGGCTACGACGTGACCAGCCTGGGATTCCCGCGCATGATGGCAGTGGCGTCCGCGAGGCCCGAGCTTCCGTGGATTGTTTTTGGTGACCCCACGTTACAGCTTGGGGGAACGTTAACCGGGGATTCGGCGGGTTTTAGAACTGTGTTCGACGCGGTGCAGGTCTTTTCAGCCTTGAACAAGGTGGCCGGTCACCACAGCTTCAAACTCGGAACGGAAATCCGCAGGCTGCGCGAGAGCTCCATCAACTACGGCAGCGCTTCAGGCCAATTCATATTTGGCACAGCTTGGGTGAACGGTCCATTGGACAACTCGCCCGGCGCTCCACTGGGGCAGGGGCTGGCCTCCTTGGCGCTGGGGCTGCCCACAGGGGGCGGCTTCGATGTGAACGCTTTTCGAACGAACCAATCCTGGTATCCGGCGTTTTTTCTCCAAGACGACTGGCGTCCGACCGCCAATCTGACCTTAAATCTCGGCCTGCGCTACGAGAAAGAAACACCCACTACGGAACGTTATGACCGCACCTTGATCGGGTTCGATTTGTCGTCTCCCAATGGCGTCACCGCCCCCGCAAAGGCGGCTTACGCCGCCGCTCCCATTCCACAACTTCCGGCCAGCCAGTTCAATCCGGTGGGCGGCCCGATCTTCGCGACCAGCGCTCGCCGAAATGTGTACAGCACGCCCAGCAACGCTGTGAGCCCCCGCATTGGCATCGCTTACAAGCCCGCCAGGCTGGGCGGCCGCACCGTTTTCCGCGCCGGCCTCGGCGTCTTTTACCAGCCCTACGGCACAACCGGAGTCCAGCAACCCGGCTTCAGTCAGCGGACGCCCGTCGTTCCCTCGCAAGATGGTTATCTCACAACCTATGCCACTCTCAGCAACCCCTTCCCACTCGGCATCCAGCAGCCCGTCGGGGCGGCAGGCGGCCTGAATACGGACCTGGGAAAGAGCGTGGTTTTCTTCAACCCTGACCTCGTGCAACCGTACGCGGCGCGGTGGACTTTCACCATCCAACGACAGTTGGCCGCCAACCTCGTGCTCGAGGCCGGCTACATCGGCAGCCGCTCATTAAATCTGACCGTGAACCAGAGTCTGAACCCCGTTCCCGCGAAGTTTCTCAGCTCTTCCCCAGCCAGAGACCAGGCAACCATCAATTTGCTCACCTCCAATGTCAGGAATCCGTTCCAGGACCTGCTTCCGGGCACCGGCCTCACCGGGTCATCGACAACCCTGGAACAGTTGCTCCGTCCGTACCCGCAATACACCGGCGATAATGGTCTGCAGGTGCGGTCCACAAATCTCGGCTTTTCTTCCTACCACGCCCTGGACATGCGTATCGAGCAGCGCTTGTCGCATGGGGTGCAGCTCCTCGCCTCCTACACCTTCTCTAAGAACATTGCGGCGGTCAGCTTTTTGAACCCATTCGATACGAAGCCCGAACGGAAGGTCGCCAGTGAGGACCGCCCGCAGAGATTCGTCGTGAGCGCCAGCTATCAACTCCCGTTCGGCAAGGGCAAAGCGGTCGCCCCGAACGCAGGACGCTGGCTGAATGCAATCATTGGTGGCTGGAGCGTAACGGAAATTCTGCTTTACCAGGTCAGCGGCCCTCTCGGCTGGGGTAATCTGATCTACTACGGCGGCGACATCAATTTCCATCCCAGCGCGATCGACAGGGCTTTTGACACCAGCAGATTCAACACCAGCTCCGCCCAGCAGCTCGACCGCAATGTGCGCACGTTTCCCAGCGCGTTCGGGAATTTGCGGCCAAACTGTCAGAAAAACCTGGACGCGTCCCTCCGTAAGTACATCCGCATCCGTGAGAGGCTTAGCTTGCAGTACGCGTTCGATGCGCTCAATGCAACAAATCGCGTGCAGTTCGAGGGGCCGAATCTGAGCGCCACCCAGGCCGGTTTCGGGACCATCACGGCCCAACCCAATCGGCCGCGCGCGATTCAGATGGCCTTGCGGCTAAGGTGGTAGTTATCCGGACTCAGTGGGTTCTTCGTCTCGGCGGATCAGTCGGAGCTCGACCTTCCAGAGCATAGACACGAGGTCAGGTGGGTACGGGGGAGCTTCTGTAGCGCTATGACCGTCATGGGGCGCTAGTAGGGGAGTTGCAGGAACCTGACTACTCTGTAGTACCCTGAAATCTGAGAATTATGAGGCACTATGAGCCGGATTGTCCTGGAAAAGCCAAAACAGTTCGTTGAGCGCGTTCTGCCGCCGCCGGTCCGGCAGCCAGGCGAGGCGCTGGTGAGGACTCATCGGGTGGGCATTTGCGGCAGCGACTGGCACGCCTACGAAGGACGCCAGCCCAACTACACCTATCCGCGCGTGATCGGGCATGAACTGAGCTGCGAGGTGCTGGAGGCGCCGGCGAACGATCGAGGCATCCGTGTCGGGGACCGGTGCGCCATCGAGCCTCACCTTGTCCTGCCTCAGCTGGAAATGGAGTGTTCGCCGTTAAGATAACGGAGAGAACACCCCATCAAGCAAGCCCGCAAGCATTACACGCCCCAGAAGAAGGTGGCCATCCTGCGCTGGCACCAATCCTTGAAGGCGGAATGTGTACGGCCTGGCGTCCCGCTGTCGCTCGAGGACGCCCGGCGGTTGGTGGGCCGCTACGTCGAGCACTACAACGCGGTGCGCCTGCACAGCGCCATCGGCTACGTGACGCCCCAGGCGAAGCTGGAAGGGCGAGAGCAGCAGATCTTCACGGAGCGCGATCGGAAACTGGAGGAGGCCCGCCGGCAGCGTCAGCTCCGCCGCCAGCAAGCTTACCAGACAGCTCAAAAAAACCGCTGGCGCGGTGGCCGCATAGCCGCTAAACTGATCTTGCCGGGTGGAACGCAAGCCGGCTCTGCTGGGAAGCAACCGCGCCGAGGGATAGCCCGGTGAGCTCATCGAGACGATGAGGCAGGGGCGTGGCTCGCTGCTCTGCGCCCCTTCCCAGCCACATCGGATCGAAAGACCCCCATGCCTTGAAAATCCCCGCCCAAACGGCGGAAGAGTCGCTAACAAAAACCGGCCTCACTCCATTTCCGGCTGAACCAGGACACCTCTCGCCTTTTGCCCTTTGCCTTTTGCCTTCCGCCTTCTGCCTTCCGCCCCACCCGCGCATTCACCACCCTCCCCCATTCCTTTCTCCCCTCTTTTCAACCCCCTTCGGACCTCCACGCCTTCGAGCCACCCTGCCACCCCCTACCATGGGGCAGCGTCACCATGTCCTCGCAAAGCAAGCTCGACGCCAACCGCAACAACGCCCGCCGCAGCACTGGACCCAAGACCCCCGAAGGCAAGGCCGCCTCCGCGCGCAACTCCCTCAAGCACGGACTCCTCGCCAGCGACACCGTCCTCCCTGACGAGGACTCCCAGGCCTTCCTCGACCTCCTCGCCGCCCTCGAAGCCGAGCATCAGCCCGCCAGTCCCCTCGAAGAATTCCTCGTCCAGCAACTCGCCAACGCCCAGTGGCGCCTCCGCCGCCTCACCCGCGTCGAAACCGGCCTCCTTGCCTCCCGCCTCGACGAGACCCGCGACCGCGTAGCCAGATACGAGGAGAACGACGAAGACGACGCTTCGGAGCCCAACCCGGACGACCAAGACCCCCAGCAAGCCCACGACGAGACTACTCGCCTTCTCGGTGTAGCCTTCCATTACGACAGCTCCGCCGCCGAGTCCTTCTCCAAGCTCTCCCGCTACGAAAACACCATTCGCCGCGCCTTCTACAAAGCCCTCTACGCCCTCCTGTTCGCCCAGACCCGCCGCGCTGGCCAGCCGCCACCCCGGATGCCTATATGACGCTCACCGCTAACTCCCATCCCCTCAACGCGATGGGAAAAAATTACGAAACGAACCCACGTCGTGCCCGGACAAACCGGGGACACTCCGGGCTCGGCGACCGAAACCCGGCACCTGCGCCCCAGTGCAGGCGTGTCCCCGGTTTCCTCCCCGAGCCCCCACAGCAACTTGCCCCCCTCTCCGGGGTTCAGCTAGGCTGTAGGAGCGGTGAAAGAAACCGGGTCACACCTCGAACGGACAGGCAGAACTGCCTGTCCCACACTGCAATCAGAGCACTTGGGCCACCCTGGGACAGGCGGTTTCGCCTGTCCGCCGGTTTCTTTCACAGTTCCTGTAGGATGTTGAGCATGCGCAAGATAGTGTTGTGTCTGGGCCTGGTGGCCCTGCCGGCCCTTTACGGGCAGTCGGTGGGCGCCACCTTCGGCGAGGTGACTCGGTTGAGCGGGACCCCCTCGGACATCGTCCTGGACGAGTCCCGGGAGTGCCTCTACCTGGTGAACACCAATGCCAACCGGGTGGACATTTACAGCTACAGGGACAAGGGATTGGTGGGCTGGATTCCGGTAGGCAACACCCCGCTGGCCGCGGCCATGTCGATGGACAGCGCCTGGCTGTACGTGACCAACAACCAGACCGCCACCTTGAGCGTGATCGATCTGGGCACGCGGAGCGTGACGCAGACCGTGACCCTGGCGGCACGCCCGGAAGGCGTCGAGGTGGGCAATGACGGCCGGGTGTTGATCACCACGCAGGGGACCGGGGTCGGCAACACCCAGAACACCTTGCTGATCTTTGACCGCCTCCAGCAGCCGTCCTTCCAGGTCCAGCCGGTGCAGGTACCGCCGCCCGCTCCGACGCCCACTCCGCTGCCGGCGGTCTTCCAGGGACGCCCTATCACCACCTTCCGCGGCAAGCTGATCCGCACGCCGAGCGGGGAGTTCATCGTCGGCATGTCGGTGTTCAACAACTTCAACAACACCTACCTGTTCGTCTACGAGGTAGGCTCGGGCGCGGTGCTGACGACCAGGCAGGTGGGCGGGCAGTCCACCGTGCTGTCGATGGCGCCGGACGGCTCGCGGTTCATGGCCGGCCTGACGCTTTACGAGACCGCGACGCTGAACGTGCTGGCGCAGCAGAACGCGGCCAACGCGCCCTTCCAGATGCCGAGCGGGTTCAACCTGGTTCAAAACATAGGCGGCAGCGTCTTCGCGCCGGATGGCGAGACCCTATACAGCGCCTTCAACGTGGCCGCCTACACGCTGCCGGCGCCCCGCCCGCAGTCCTCCACTCTGCTGGTGTCGAATACCCGGAACCTGGGCATCAAGCTGGGGATCAAGCTGCCGGAGAGCGTCATCGCCAAGATGGTCATCACCTCGGACGGGACGCGGGCCTGGGGCCTGTCGGAATCCGGCCTGGTCCACCTGCCGCTGGGAACGCTGTACGACTATCCCATCCTTGTGCCCGAGACCACGCAGGTCTTCCTGGCCGCGGACCCGTGCAACCAGGGGCTGGCGCAGGCCACCCTACGGGTCAACAACCTGGGTAAGGGGAAGCTGACCTTCTCGGTGCCGTACTCGCCGCTGGGCTCGGCGGCCATCGCTCAGGCTTCCACCGGCATGGTGCCGGCGACCGTGACCTTCACCATGGAGCCCGGCCGGTTCAACGTCAACCGCCAGCCGGGGACCAACCTCTACAGCGGAAACAGCGGGAACCCGGTGCAGATCAACCTGGTATCCACCGAGGCGATCAACATCCCGAACACGATCCGGCTCTACATGAACTACCGCCAGCCGGACCAGCGCGGCATCATCTTCCCGGTGCCCACGGTGCCCAACAGCAACAGCGAGGGGCTCCAGGACCTGGTGCTGGACGAAGCCCGCGGACTGCTCTACCTCACCAACTCGGGCTACAACCAAATCGAGGTCTTCGACCTGAAGAAGCAACGCTTCGTTGATCCCATCGAGGTGGGGCAACTGCCTCATCAGATGGCCCTGAGCCTGGACGGCTGGACACTGTACGTAGCCAGCACGGGGGGCGAGTCCGTCAGCATCGTGGACCTGGACCGCCGCAAGATGGTGGATCGCGTGGTTTTCCCGCCCATCCCGCGCAACTCGACGGCCAACCTGATCGCGCCGCGCACCCTGGCCGCCGGGCTTTCCGGTTTAGAGATCATCATGTCGAACGGCGGCCAATGGAAGGTCGTCGGCAGCCGGGCGGTGCCGCGCGCCAACAACCCGAACATCTTCGGAACCAGCCCCAACTTGGGCTCGCCGCAGCAGATGATCGCCACCCCCGGCGGGGACTACATCCTGACCATGAACGGCAGCGGGACGGTGTATCTCTATGATGCCCTGATCGACCAGTACACCGTTTCGCGGCAGATCTACACGCCCGGCCAGTCCATCATCAGTTACTACGGTCCCCTCGCGGCCGCGCCCCAGGGAAGCTTCTTTCTGGCCAGTGGGCTGATCCTGAGCGGGGCGCTGGCGGTGATCGGAGGAGCCGAGCGGCCGGGGCAGGTGCAGACCAGCGCCTCCACGATTCCGGGGCAGGCCCCCACGCAGACCATTGTGAGCGCGGGACAGCGGAACGTGGCCTCCGTCTACCCGATTGACGAGAACGTCTTCGTCCGCATGACCACCCCGGTGCGACAGAGCGCCACTTCCGCCACCAGCGACGACGTCCGGCCCACCTTGGAGATGGTGGACATCCGCAGCGGAGCCGAGTCCCTGGTGGGAGTGGCGGCCGAGAACCCCACCTTCAGCATCTTCAGCCAGAACCGGGCCAACGTCCCGCCACGGCAGTTGGTGGTGGATTCGGCAGGCAACGCTTACACCATCAGCGTCTCGGGCCTGAGCGTGATCCCGCTCACGCCTTCGGGCAGCGGCAGCCGGCCGCAGATTCGCTCGGGCTCGCGGGGCATTGTCAACTCCACCGACGCCACGCCCAACTTCCGGCCCGGCTCCTTCATTACCGTCAGCGGGACCAATCTGGCTTCGGCCGCCTCCGCCGACCAGATCCCAGCGCCCACGGTCCTGGGCGGTTCCTGCGTCACCTTCAGCGACGTGCCGCTGCGATTGCTTCAAACCTCCGGCGGTCAGATCTCGGCGCAAGTCCCCGACGATCTCCGGCCGGGAATCTACGTCGCGCAGGTGCGCTCGCTGGCCACCGCCCAGGTCAGCGATCCGGTGGTGGTGACGGTGCAGAGGCCGCAGTAGTGCGCCGCCCGCCGGAGTTCTTCGGCGAGCGCGAGACGGCGCTCATTTACATTGCCAAGCGTCTGAGCGAGGCCAAGAAACTCGAGGGGGTCCTCACCGCCGCCGGCCTCGACTACCTGGTCGAGGCCGACCGCTACCACGGCGGGATCATCTTCCGCTCCGAGCGTGTGGGCGCCTTTTTCTACGTGCCGGAGGAAACGGCCGAGGCCGCGCGGCGCGTGCTACAGGACCACGGCTACCGCCCGCTGGGACCGGTAGGATAAGTCTCCTGACTTGTCCAACCGCCACGCGCCACCCAGAAGCCTGCCAGCACGCCGCAGAGCACACCCGACTCATCGGCTGCCACGTCGCTCCACTGGAAGCCCCGGCCGGGAACCAGCTCCTGCGCGCAATCCAGCGCCACGCCGAGGACGGCCATCACGACCATCGGCAAGATCGCCGCGCGCCGGTTCGCGGCGCCAGCCCCCGCCAGCACGGCCAGAACCGCGTAGGCCACGAAGTGCAGCAGCTTGTCGCTGATCGGGCTTAGCCAGACGATGGGCGCCGACGTCCCCGGCAGCAAGGACATCACCACCATCACACACAGGCCGACGAGCCAGGCGCCCCGCAACCGCCGCCGCCACTGATTGGAGAGAGTCAATCCTCTAGGGTACAATTCCGGTGTGACAAAGCAGAAACTGCCCCTGGCGTTGCTGGCGCTGGCACTGGCCTCACAAGCTCCCGCCACGAATCCGGAACTGCTCAATCGCGTCTGGAGCGCGCAGTGGATCGCGGTCCCCGATGCCCCGGCGTTCGACTACGGCGTGTACCACTTTCGGCGGAGCTTCGAGCTGGCGGCGCGACCAGCGAGCTTCGTTATCCACGTGAGCGCCGACAACCGCTATCAGCTCTTCGTCAACGGCGCGCGCGTAGCCTGGGGACCGGCGCGCGGCGACCTGTTCCACTGGCGATACGAAACCGTGGACCTCGCCCGTCACCTCAGAGCCGGCACCAACACGCTGGCCGCCGTCGTCTGGAATTTCGGAACCTACTCGCCCGAGGCCCAGATCACGTACCAGACCGGGTTCCTGCTTCAGGGGGACACCAACGCCGAACGGGTGGTTGACACCGGGCCGCAGTGGAAGTGCATGCGTAACCTCGCCTACCAACCGCTGCCCGCGCCACGCGACCAGATCCCCTTCTACTACGTGGTGGGCCCCGGCGAGCGCCTCGACGCCGCCCTCTACCCCTGGGGGTGGGAGCAGCCCGGTTTCGACGATGCGGCCTGGAAGCCGGCCCGAGTGATCAGCCGCGCGGCGCCGCGCGACGCCGTCGATAGCCCCAGCCGGTGGATGCTGGTTCCCCGCCCCATCCCGGCGATGGAAGAGAAGCCGGAGCGGCTGGCCGCGGTGCGGCAGTCGAGCGGCGTGAGCGTGCCGCCCGTGTTTCCCCGGCAAGCGGCGCGCCTCGAGGTTCCCGCGCACAGCAAGGCGCGGTTGCTGCTTGACCAGTCCCGCCTGACCACCGGCTACCCCGAACTGCGAGTGAGCGGCGGCAAAGGCGCCCGGGTCTCGCTGCGCTACGCCGAGTCGCTGTGGCTGCCGGGCGCCCGCGACAAGGGCAACCGCAATGAAGTTGAGGGAAAGCAGTTCCTCGGCAACCAGGACCTGTTCATCGCCGACGGCGGCGCCAACCGGCTGTTCCGGCCGCTGTGGTGGCGCACCTGGCGCTACCTGGAGCTGAGCGTCGAGACCGAGAGCGAACCGCTGGCGATCGAAGACCTGCGCGGAGTCTACACCGGCTACCCGTTTGAGCGCCGCGCACGTTTCCAGGCGGGTTCCGAAGAGTTGGACCGGATTCTGGAAGTGGGCTGGCGGACGGCGCGGCTGTGCGCCCACGAGACCTACATGGACTGCCCGTACTACGAGCAGTTGCAGTACGTGGGCGACACGCGCATCCAGGCGCTGGTGTCGCTGTACATGAGCGGGGATGCGCGGCTGGCGCGGAACGCTATCGAGCAGTTGAACTCCTCGCGCACGGCTGAAGGCGCCACGATGAGCCGCGCGCCGACGCGCCTCCAGCAGTACATCCCGCCGTTCTCGCTGTGGTGGATCGGGATGGTGCACGACTACTGGCGGTACGTGGACGACGCGGGCTTCGTCCGCGAGATGCTGCCCGGGGTGCGGGCGGCGCTGGGCTTCATTGCCCGGCACGAGAAGCCCGCCGGGCTGCTCGGGCCGCTGCCCTGGTGGAACTACGTGGACTGGGTCCCGCAGTGGCCGCGCGGGACTCCGCCCACCGAGCCGGACGGCATGTCGGCCGCGCACGACCTGCAACTGCTGCTCGCCTATCAATGGGCCGCGGAGATGGAAGCGGCGCTGGGCTCGAAGGCGCTGGCCGAGGAGTACCGGGGCTCCGAGGCCCGCCTGCGCGCCGCCATCCAGAAGGCCTATTGGGACCCCACGCGCAGCCTCTATGCCGACACCCGAGCCAAGTCGCATTTCTCGCAGCACGCCAACGTGCTGGCCATTCTGGGCGGGGTGATTCAAGGCGCGGAGGCCCGCGCGCTGCTCGAGCGGGTGCTCCAAGACGCGACGCTGGCGCAATGCACGATCTACTTCCGGCACTACCTGAATTCGGCCCTGAACCAGGTGGGGGCCGGCGACCGCTACCTGGATCTGCTGGGCGAGTGGCGCCAGATGCTGGCGCGCGGCCTGACCACCTGGGCCGAGCACGCCGACCCGGTGCGCTCGGACTGCCACGCCTGGGGCGCGAGCCCCAACTACGAGTTGTTCCGCACGGTGCTGGGAATCGACTCGGCGGCGCCGGGCTTCCGCCGCGTGCTGATTCGCCCGTTCCCGGGCAAGCTGCGGCGAATCTCCGGAGCCATCCCGCATCCCAAAGGCGAGGTGGCGGTGACGCTAGTAATAAGCGAGGAAGGCAGGCTCGAAGCGGAGGTGCGCCTGCCGGAGGGAGTTGAAGGAGAGTTCGTCTGGCGCGACCGCCGCCGACCGCTGCCGGCGGGAGTATCCAAGCTCAGATTCTGAAAGGGTAGGTTATGAAGTGGAGACTCGTTCTGGCGGTCGCGGGCCTGGCGGTAGCCGCCGGCGCGGCGGATTTCATTCCCGTCAAGGGAGGCACGCTCCGACCCGGCAAGCCGGCAGTCCGCGTGGATGACTTCGAGATCGAGGCCCGCCCGTTGACCAACGCCGAATACGCGGCCTTCGTAGCGGAGACCAAGCACCCGGCGCCGCTCAGTTGGGAGGGCGGGCAGATACCGGCGGGGATGGAGAATCTCCCCGTGGTCTTCGTGAACCGCCACGACGTGGCCGCCTACATCGCCTGGCGAAGCAAGAGGGAAAAGCGCGTGTACCGGCTGCCTACGGCGTCGGAGTTCGAGTGGGCCGCGCGCGCCGGGGACGCGGAGGCGGTCTATCCCTGGGGCAAGGAACCTCCCGAGGGCCGGGCTAACTACGACGCCCAGGGTGAGCGGAGCTTCGCCGAGTGGCGCCGCTGGATCAAGCCGGTGGCCAGTTACGCGCCTAACCGGTGGGGCCTCTACGACATGGCGGGGAACGTCTGGCAGATGGTTGACACCTACCCCGACCCGGCGACGGCGAGCTACAAATACCGCATCGAATCGGCCCCCGAGCAGGAGGGAGCGCTCGCCGGGGGAAGCTGGGCGCGCAGCGCGTACTACTTGCGCTGCGGCGTCCGGGGCGGCGCCTCGGCCGGCATACGGCACCCCGATATCGGGTTCCGCCTGGTGCGCGAGCCTGCGGGCACAACCCATTTCCGCCGCCAGGTGCGGCGCCTGGTGGTGGCGCCCGCCGGAGACGGGGCCGTGTATCTGAGCTGGCAACTGCTGCCGGGAGACGCGGCAGATACGGGCTTCCACGTCTACCGGTCAGGCCGGCGGGACGCCGCGGGCGAGAAAGCGACCCGCGAGCCGGTCACGAATTCTACCAACTACCTGGACCGTGAAGCGCCCCCGGCGGCGCGGCTCTACTACCGCGTGCGGGCGGTCACAGCCGAAGGCCGGGAGGGACCGCCGTCGGAGTGGGCCGCAGTGGAGCCGGGCGGCGCGCGCAGCGGCTTGATCGCCGTATTCGAGCCAACGGTCAAGGAGGGCGGCTTCGTGCCGGTTTTCGGCGACCTGAACGGCGATGGCGTGCTGGAGGCCGTGCTGCGCCTGGACAACGGCATTCGCGAGATGTCGCGTGACCCCGGCGTGCCCGTCGAGCTGGAAGCCTTCACCAGCTACGGCCGGAGCCTGTGGCGCAGGCCGCTGGTGCGCCACGACCAGTGCTTCGGCAGCGCCAACAACGTGCCGGTGGTGGTCTGGGACCTCGATGGGGACGGCAGGGCCGAGGTCATCGCTCGGCTTCAGGAGCAGGACACTGTCTACCTGGCCGTGCTGGACGGCATGACCGGGCGCGTATTGCGCAAGACGCCCTGGACTAAGATGGTCTCGGACTTCTCCCGCTCCTCGACCCGCATCCACATGGCGGTGGCGTATCTGGACGGCAAGTCGCCCGCCATCATCACCCAGACCGGGCTGTACGAGAACGAGATCTTCGACGCCTACGACGCGCAACTCAAGAAGCTGTGGACCTTCCGCAGCTTCGGCGCCACCAACGGGAGCGGCTCGCATCACATTGACGTCGCCGACGTGGACGGCGACGGCCGCGACGAGGTCTTCGACGGCACCACGCTCGTGAACCCGGACGGCAGCGTGCGCTGGTCGATTTACCGCGAGCACCCGGACATCGTGGCCGTCAAGCACATTCTGCCGGGCGTGAAGGATCGCCAGGTCTACTACGCAGTCGAGAGCGGCACCCACGCCGGGGCCTACCTGGTGGAGGCGAAGACCGGCAAGATCATCTGGAAGCTGAACCGAGAGGACGACCCGCGCTGGGAGCACGCGCACGTCGGCTGGGCCGCGGACCTCTGGGAAGGCTCGCCGGGCATGGAGATGCTGACCAACCGCGACGGTCACACGGCCCAGGACCAGGTGCTGTTTTCAGCCACCGGCCAGATACTGCTGAACCCGTTCCCGCCCGGCTGGCGCCCGGTAAACTGGACCGGGGGCCCGGTGCGCGAGTTGATGTCGGGCAACGGCCGGCAGCTCGCGCGGTTCAGCGGCACGGCGGTGGTTCCGATCCCCGGCGCGGGGCCCAACGAGCTGGGCAGCGGAAGCTGCAACATGGTCGCTGATCTGGCCGGCGACTACCGCGACGAGGTGGTCTGCGTGGGCCGGACCAAGGAGAATAACCCGGCGGTCTTCATCTTTTCCAACATTCAGCCGATCGACAAGCGGGAGATCACGCGCCCGGCCAGCCGCGAGTACCGCCTGTGGATGGCGCGCAACGTGGGCGGCGGGTACGCGTCCTATTTCGAATGGGAGCCATGAGAGAAAACGAGTTCATGGCCCGGGCGATCGAGCTGGCCATCAGGAACGTGCGCGCGGGCCGCGGGGGGCCTTTCGCCGCGATAGTAGTGCGGCGCGGCCAGATCGTGGCCGAGGGCACGAACCTGGTCACCTCGACCAACGACCCGACCGCGCACGCCGAAATGGTGGCCATCCGCAAGGCCTGCCGCAAGCTGGGGAGCTTCCAGTTGACGGACTGCGAGATCTACGCCACCTGCGAGCCCTGCCCCATGTGCATGGGAGCGATTTACTGGGCGCGTCCGGCGCGGGTGTGGTTCGCCGCCACGCGCGCCGACGCCGCCCGCGCCGGCTTCGACGACGCCCACATTTACCGGCAGCTCCGCCTGCCGCACCCGCGCCGCGGCCTCCCCATCCAGCATCTGATGCGTTCCGAGGCTTTGGCGGCCTTCCAGGAATGGCAGCGAAAACAGGATAGAATCAGGTATTAGCGCGAATTTCAAGACCGCAGCAGGAGACGGAATGAGAAGCGGGATTCGGAAGAACAGACCGAGAGTTTTGCGGCTGGGCGCGTGCCTGGCGGCGTTCTGGCTGCTGAGTTACCTCGCGGCGGCGCCGGCGGCCGCGCAGCCGCTGCCCAGGCATGAAATCACGGGGCGGGTCAGCGGACTCATCGTGCCACACCACGTCGTCGTGAGGACGAGTGGGCGCGGGAATCACACCACGACGACTCACGCCGACGGTGTCTACATACTGCGCGGCCTGCGGCCCGGCACCTACACGGTCCGGCCGGTGGACAGGCGTTACCGCTTCAGCCCGACCTTCCACACCGTGGCGATCACCAACCACGACGTGCACGAGGTGGACTTCGTGGCGCACCCGCTGCCGCCGCGGCGCCGGTAGCGCTGAGCCAGCCCGCGACGCGGCACTACTGCGCGCGGCTGCTGCAAGAGGACGGAAATCCGGGGTAAGATCGCCTTTCGAGAAACCGGGATGCCTCCCGAGGCCGAACCGACGCCAATTCCGACCCAGCAGGAATTGCCGGGACCCAGGCGCACATACGCCCTGGGCTGCATAATCCTTCTGGCCCTCGCGCTCTTCCTCTGGAAGGCTTCAATCGCCACTCGGCAACCATTCTTCTCGGGAGACGCGGGGCACCGCATGAACAATGCTCACCGCGTGTTGGCCCGCCTCGGGAATCGCGTCTGGCTGCCGTACTTGCAGGCCCATGTTTGGGCCTTCTACCGGGTGAAACTGCCCTACGAATCGTATCAACTGATCCCCTGCTTCTACTTTTTCCTGGCAGTGCTCATGCTAGGTCTTCTGGGCTATCGAATCATCGGCCGCACCTACCTCGGGCTGTTGTTCACCCTCGCGGTGATGCTCTGCTTCGCGCAGCAGCAGCAGGTCGCCTCCCTGAGCGTCAGGCTTTACCAGGAGATCACAGGGATAGCCCTCTTCTACGCACTCTTGTACGCAGGCGCGCTCGAACTAAGAAAGAGGCCTTTACTGCTGCTGATCGGCGGCGCCGCGCTCCTGGCCCGTGATACGTTCTGGATCTACCTCTTGTCGCTCACCCTCCTGAATTGGAAGGCAATCCTATCGGGCAGAAGCTATCGCGTCTCCTTCCTGATACTGTGGGCAATTCCAGTGCTCTGGCTGTTGGCGGCTCCCCTGGGCTATCTGGTGGACGAGGGCCGGCTGCCCGCTTTTCCGGTGGAATGGCCGTTAGGGATCAACAGGGAGGCAGGACCCGCCGTAACGCACATCTCCACGACCCTGCATAGTCTGTGGGCCGCGGTCTCGTCATCGAGAGTTGTTTACCTGCTGGCGGCCGTCGCGCTTGCCTGGGTGGTGAATGGACTCAACGGCAGGTCGGGCGCTCGCGCCCCCGGAACGCGAGCTGAGGAATTTGTGTCGCGGTTCAAGGGGTTCAGCCTTCTTTCCCTGGCGATCGTCTACGGCCTGATCGTGGCCTTCGACCCTTGGCGAAGAACTTACGGCAATCCAAGGATGGCTCTGCCATTGCTGGAACACGTTTGCATATGGATGCTGATCGCCATTGCGGCCACCTTCTCATACCGAGGGGCATTCAAATACCTCGCGAGAGCGACCTTGCTGGCCGGCCTGTTGCTGGGCGTGGATACGCAGATCGGCGCCTGGGTGCCGCAACGCAGCCCACTGAGCGAGTCGATTTACCCCGAAATCGCGCGCCTGGTGCGAGAATCCTCGCCCGGCGCCAGGCCAGTGGTGTGCTTTGGAGGAGGAGAAAACTACTTCGTCACGTTGCAGCGTTTTCTCGCGCCTACTTTGTACGCCCAACGCAGATTCCTCCCGAGAGATACCGGGACAGTCCCGCAGGAGTGCTCCTTGTTGATTTCATTTTCAGCTTCACGTCCTCCAGACGCAGGGAACTTTGTGCCTGTGCGAGAGTACCGGATTGAGAAACAATCCTACCTCATCTACCAAAGACGCCGACCACAATAACCGACCACAGGCGCGGCGGCACTGACAGAACGACACCGTCAGCCGCCCTTGATAGCACCGAGCAGCTTTTGAAAGCCGGCCTCGCCGCGTAGCGGCTGAAAGGCCGCGTCCTCCTCGAGGCGAGCGGCGTCGTTGAAGCCCGCCGCCACGGCTCTCTTGAGCGCTTCGAGCGCCTTCTTCTTCTCGCCGGCTTGCGCCCAGGCACGCGCCAGGCCGTATAGCACTTGCGGGCGGTCAGGCCGGATCGCCACGGCCAGCTCGAGTTTCACCGCTGCCGTCAGGTAGCTCTTCTGCGCCAGCAGGTGCTGGGCCTCCTCGTAGGCCCGGATATAGAGGCCGCCGAGGACCCGCCGCGCCAGGCGGCGCTCTGAGGAGTCTGCCTTGGCATCGGCGTTCTTGCGCAAGCGTGCAATGTAGATCCGCAAGGCCGCCAGGCTGGCTGCTTGCTGCAACGGTTCGCCCAACGCTTCGTAGTCCCGAGACAGCTCGCCCTCCAGGTCCTGGCGCCGCCGCTCCTGCTCCTCCTCGCGCCGGAGGAATGCCTTGACCGATTTGGATCCCTGTAGTTCGGCGGCCTTTTTTTCAAGTGCGGCAACTTCCAGCAACCCACGGAAATCCGCGGCCAGAGCGGCGTATCCGGACCAGGCTTCCGGGAGCTTACCCGCAGCCTCAAGTCCCTCAGCCTCGGCAAGCCGCTTCCGGAAGACGGCCTCCAGTAGCGCGTCGTCCTTGGCACGCTGGCCGGCTCTCATGGCCTGAATTTCCAGCCACTCGAGAGCCTCGGCGGCCAGCGCCGACGCCGGCCAGTCGTGGCCACCCTCGAAGACGACCACGCGATGCGGCACACCCAAGCGATCGAGATCCCCATCCAATTGCTTCAGCTCAGAGCGGCTGAAGTCGTCCGTGCCGGCGGTGCCGAAAAAAGCGAAGGGGATGGCGCTGGGCAGGTCGCCCGCGGGGAAACCGCCGCTCGCCGCGATCACTCCGGCAAGCAGCCCTCCGGCCAGCCCCATGGCGCAGGCGACGCGGGCCCCGCCCGAGAAGCCCGCAGCGTACACGCGCCGGGAATCGATGGCGAAGCGGGTATGCGTGTCCCTCCAAACAGCGTTCATGGCCGCCAGGCTGACCTCGAACGGCCCGTTGCGTGAGTTGTTCGAGCCTGCCACGATATAGCCGTAACGCTCGGCCGCCTCCCGAAAACGTTCGACGGGCACACGCCCGCGCGCCGCGGGATCGAAGCAGTACAGGATCGGCCACTCGCGGTCGGCGGCGTAGCTGGAAGGCAGGTACAGCGCATAGCTCTGCCCGGCCTCGCCGGAGCAGGTCACTTTCTCGACGAGCTGGCCTTTGGGGAGGTCCTGTGCTCCGCGGGCGGCAGCAAAGGCCAGCAGGCACCGGGCGATCGGCATGGGCCGCATAACACGGCATGATACGCCACCGCGGGTCGAGCTGGCTACTATAGAGAGATGGTGGCGCGTCACCTGTGGCTCGGAGCGGCGCTGGCGCTGCCCGCAGCCGCGCAGACGCTCTGCCCGCCCACGCCGGCTTACTCTCCCTGCGAGATGGTCTTCGAGCTGAGCGAGCAGGAGGCCGCCGCCCACCCGAACCCCTACCTCACTGTGATGCTCGAGGCTGAGTTCCGCTCGCCCCGCTACCGCACCTTACGTCTGCCCGGATTCTGGGACGGCGGCCGCCGCATGGTGGTGCGCTTCACGCCCACCGATCCGGGTGGGTGGGTCTTCCGCATCACCAGCAACCTCGCGCGCCTCCACAACCAGGAAGGCCGCATCACGGCCACCGATTCCGGCTCTCCGGGATTCCTCCAGCCCGCCAACGTTCACCACTGGGCCTTCGTCGATGACCTGAAGAAGACGCCGCATCTTTGGATGGGCGACACGCTGTACAACTTCCCGTCCATACCCCGCCAGCTCTTCGAGCAGATCATCGAGGCGCGCGTCCGGCAGAAGTTCAATCACCTGCGCGGCGTCATCCTGTCGCGCCCCGAGGAGCCGGAGAAATCTTTTTCCAGCCCGGATCAGCCCAACCCCGCACACTTCCGGGAAGTGGATGAGCGCGTGCTGTACATGAACCGCCGGGGGATGGTGGCGGACCTGGTGCTGGCCTTCGATGAGAACCACCTGGCGCAGTGGCTCCCCACCTGGCAGCAGCGCGAGCGCTATATCCGCTACCTGGTGGCGCGCTACGCGGCCATGCACATCACCTGGCAAGGAGTTCAGGAGTTTGAGGAATACGAGAACGGGCGGGCGCTGCTGAAGGAGATCGGCTCGCTGCTCAAGAAACTGGATCCCTACGATCACCCGCGCTCGACGCACACGGCGGCCACCTCGGCGCCGCTCGGTGGCGACGAATGGATGAACTACCTGGTGTACCAGTCCTCCAGCGATGCGCTGGGAGCCGTCGAGCATCAGCTTTACGCCGCGCCGCAAGTGAATGCCGAGTTCGCTTACGAGGACAGCGGCGCGGGCCGGACGCATCCCCACCACGTGGACACCGACACCTTCCGGCGCCGGTTGTGGAACGCCACTATGAACGGCCAGTACCCCACCTTCGGCAACACCGGAACGTACGGCGGCGGCAAGTTCAGCGTGGATGCCCGGTACCTGGATTCGCCCGGCGCTCGCCAGATGACCGCCTGGCACGATTTCTTCTCCCGCACCCGGCACTGGGAGCTGGAGCCGTTCTTCGACGTGGACGGCGGGCGGGCGCTGGCGCTGGAGGGCGTCGAGTACGTGGTGTATGTCGAGAAGCCGGGGCCGGTCGAGTTGCTGGTGGAGAAGCACAGCTACCAAGTGGCTTGGTTCAACCCCGTCACGGGCGAGTATATTAAGCAGAAGAAAGACTTCAACGCCGAGCGGTTCTCGGGAGAACCGCCGGAGGGCGCCCACGACTGGGTGCTGCACCTGGAGCGCCAGGGCCGCAAGGAGTCCATGCTGCGCTCCTACAAGTTCGAGTCACGGCCCATCGCCATGCAGGAGGTCGAGCAGAACCCGCAGAAAGTCCCCTTCCAGATCGTCGAGCCTTCCTCGGATGTGCTGTCGCGCGCGAAGCCGCCGTCCTACGCGGTGAAGGTGACCCGCGAGACGCGCGCCACGCGCTCGATGATGTGGCTGTGGACCGGGGAATGTGCCGCCGAAGGCCAGGGCTACCGGGTGCTGGGGACCGGAGCCCAGGGAACCTTCCAGTTCCCGCGCGGCCCCATCCGGAGTTTGCCCACCGTGCTGGACGCGCGGCTGTACGGCATGAACGCCAACGGCAAAGTGTACTCGCTGGTCCGCATATACCAGCTCACCGAATGACGACCCGCATCCTGGCGATTGACACGACGCACGAGTTCGGCAGCCTGGCGCTGGTGGAGGGCAGCCGGATGGTGGACGAGGCGCTACTGCACTCGGCGGAGGGCTTCGGCCACATCCTTTTCGAGCGCCTCGAACGGCTGCTCGCCAAGCACGGCTGGAAGGCGGCGGAGCTGGACTGCCTCGCGGCGGCTGCCGGGCCGGGCTCCTTTACCGGCGTGCGCGTGGGACTGGCGGCGGCGAAGGGATTGGCGGAAGCTCTCGGCAAGCCCGCAGTCGCGGTCTCCAACCTTCAGGCGATCGCCTGGCACGGCGAGGCGCCGCTGCGCGCGGTGGTGCTCGACGCCCGGCGCGGCGAGATCTACGGAGCGGTCTACAACGCGGCGCTGGAAGCGGTGTCCGCCGAGGTGGTGACGCGGTTCCCCGAGTGGCTCGAGACCCTGCCCGAAGGCGAGCTGGAGTTCGTCTCGACGGACTTCGCCCCGTTCGGCGCGGCCCTGGCGGGAACGCGCTTCGAGCACGCTCGCGTGCGCACGGCGCCGCGCGCGCTGGCCGGGGCCGTGGGCATGATCGCGGCCGCCCGCTTGCGGGCCGGCCTGGCCCAGGATCCCGCCGCCATCGACGCCAACTACGTCCGCCGCTCCGACGCGGAGCTGTTCTGGAAGGATGGGTAGGGACAACGCGCCCGCAACCCTACTGCACCGCCACCGTGACCTGCTGTTGCGAATTACTGTTGTTCCCAATGGTCAGCACCACAGGCTGCGGGCCCGAGCCGATGCCGTCCGGCACGGCCGCGTTCACCTGGAGCTTCCCGGAGACTTCGTACGGGGCCGGGCCGGCGTACAGGATCTGCGCCGGCTGGCCGCCGATGGTGAGGGAAACCGGCGCCAACGGGCGCAGCAATTCCCAGCCAGAAGACGTGGAACCAAGTATGTTTGAAAGGACCACCCTTCCGTCTTGGGGGTTTTGGCTCCATACCCCGGCCCCGGTCGCAAAGAGCTGGATGGCGGAGCCCTTCGCCGCCGGGTTGTCCACGCTGTTCGGTGTGCTGTTGGCGTTCAAGATCACGTGCCCGGTGCCAGTTCCAACGGCTGTGAAGATTCCCGGCGATGTCTCCAGGAGCGGGACGGAAAAAGCAGGCGACACCTGCATATTGTGTGAGATCACGACATCCACGGTCCGCTGCCCGGCGACCCCGTACGGAACCACGGCATCGATCCGCTCGGTGCTCACATGGAGGAGCGGGGCTGCAATGCCGTTGAAGGTGACGCTTGTGGTCCCCAGCGCTGTCGGATACAAGCCGGTGCTGTCGTACTGGGCCAAGATTGGCGGGGTGCCCAGCCTGCTTCCCAGGAAGGATACGATTGCACCCGGAGAGATGCCCGGTTGCAGGCTGGCCGCGTTGACCACCGAGGTGATGCTGGGTGGCCCGGAGGAGCGCAGCCTAAGGATGATGAGAGGTCCGCCACACGGGGAACAACCCGGGGCATCGAACTGCAAGTTCAATTGGTAAGTTCCGGCAGGCAGATACGGCACGACGTTCCTGTTCAGGCCTACCCAGAGCAACGCCGGTGTAACGCCGATGGAAGGAGACACGACTACGAAATTTGGTCTACCTGCCGGTGACGTCAAGACTCCGGCGAACTTGATTGCCAGAGGGTCCCCTGCACCCAGGGCGACGATACCGACCATCTGAGCTGGTGGCATCACGAAGGAGTCCGCCGTAGCCTCAAAGTCCATCCGTGACGGCCCAACAGAGATCGGCGGCTGAGCATCAGCCGTATGAACCGCAAGCAAGCCGCAAACCATCACGACAGCACGCCGCACCTCGATCCCGAGCCTCATTAGCGTCCTCCCCCGGTAACCCTCAGCCCTATAGTCGCGGGCTGCTGCCCGGTGGGTATCGTCAAGACGATGGCGGCCCCGGTTTTCGGCAGTGCCACACCCATAGCGTCAGCCAACTGGAAGAAGGAACTGTACACCACCAGTTTCACTGGAGCGTTGAAGGGGATCACCACCTGCTGGTTCCTTCCCTTAGCGTCCTGGGATGTCACGGACGCCGGCACGAACACAAAGGCATCATTGCCGACGCCGATAAGCAGGTGAGCGCCAGGCGTCTTGCCTTCGTGTTGTGAGAGCAGTCCAGCCGGATCGTCCACCCGTATCGGCACCGCGACGCCCTTCTTCATCACGATTGTAACGCGCGCCACAGGCTCAGCCGCGGAGAGCGTGACCACCAGCGGTTGCAGGCCCCAGTCGCAGGAACTCAGCCAAGTGCTCTTGGGCGCCTGCGCGCAAAGCCGGTACTTGCCATCATTCAACGCACCGAATCGGAACGTCCCTCCAACGCCGGTCACCCCGGTCCACTCGATTTGCGGAAGCCTTTTAGGATGCGGCGGCAGCAGCGCCAGGCTCACATAACCGCCCACAATGGCGGATCCGTCATCACCCCGCAGCGTCCCGGCGACGACGCCCGTGAAGTTGAGCCTGGCCTGCTGCGCCAGGCACGGCGCCGTGCACATCAACGCAAGCAAAGCCCTCCTCATGGCGTTTCCTCCTATGGGATCGGTGACCACCATCCCGAATACCACCATGCGCTGCCGTACACGTTTGGGCTGTTCATTTTGTTGTCCTTGTTGTAGGTAACGGTGTACATGTGCTTCCTCGAAGAAGACAGGAACTCGATATCCAGCGTCAACTTCAGGACCTTGGGTTCAAAAACCACCTTGGAGTCCGGCGATCCCGCGTGGATTCGGCAATAGCTGTTGGCCAGGTCGGTTCCCCCGGGGCCGACGACCGATGTTGCGGGGATCCAGTTGAAACCACCAGAATCTCCATCCAGGTACAAAGCGCCGCATCCGCTGGACGGAGTGCACGAGGCCGGGTTTTCCGGCGGAAAGTAAATGAAGTGACAGCCTTGAGCGCCGTTGTCGGGGCCGCCGCTACCAGTGTCGTCGTTACCACTTACGCTGAAGATTCCCTGAAGCCACGCGATGTTGCCCGACCCCATCACGTCGCTCGCCGGGAACGTGAAGACTTCGCGGGGGCTGCCGACGGTCGAGCACTTCCGCCACAACGGCGAGATCGCATCCACCGCTAGAGCCCGAGGAGGAAGCTGGGCATCCTGTACTGGCCCCGGTGCGGGCGGGAGCCCAGGGGACCACCCGTTCAGCGTCACATAGGGGTTCAGGCCGATCACGCCACTGTTATCCACCGTTATGGTGTCCTTGATGGTGTTGGTGCTGCGGCCGCGATCCCCGAGGTACACGCCGTAAGGCTGTCCCGCAGACGTGTTCCCGCTGATCGCTACGGTTTCGGTGTCCCGCGGCACTGGATCGCATCCCCCTCCGGGCCCGGCGGTCCAGACCTGAATGCCCCCGGTGAGATTCGCGGAGCCGTTGTTGAATGTCGTGTTATTCTTGATTGTTGTGTCGAACACGCTGTTTGCGCTTATGCCCTCGCTCAGGTAGGCGGAGATCATGTTGCGCTGGTTCGCGTCGTCTGCACCCACTTGGATGTTCCGTCCCCAGAGTTCCAGGCCCTCAGTGCCGGCCCATGTGCTCGGGCCGGTCAGGGTGTTCCTGTAAATCTGCACCGTATCCGTGCACTGGTCGAAGAAGACGGAGCCGCCGACTTGGTTTCCCGCCTGGGGGTTGAAGTAGTTGTTGGTGAACGTGTTGTTCCGCAAGCCGACCCAGCGAGCGGCGCCACTCATTCCAATTGCGCCGGTGTTGTTGTTGGCGAACGTGTTGTCTTCGATGCGAACGTTGCGAGGCGAAAAGTCGGCCGGATTGTCCCTGAAGGGAGGCTGCAAGCCGGGGAGGTCACACCAACGGTGACCGTACCATGCTCCATTCACGCCCGACAGTATGCCAGTGACCTCCGAGGAGTTGATTGCACTTCCAGAGATGTAGATGTCGTTCACCTTCTTGGGTATGGTAGGGTATAGCGCCATGGCGTGACCGGTCGCACCTTCGAAGGCGCAGTTCAAGAGGGTGACGCTGTAGGGACCGGTGTTGGAGAACGGATTGGCAGGGTTCCCGCCCGTGTCCGCATGGCTGATCGCAAGATCGACGCATAGCGGGGGCGTTTGCTCTCCGTTGGTGGCCTGTTGCGTCCGGGTTCCACACGCGGTCTGCGCTGGCGACGGACACGGACTGGGCGGAGTAGAAAGTGTAGAACTGCCGCAGAACGTGAGGTTCTGAATCGTGATTCCGGTGAGAGGCTGGGCGGCATCGACCAGCATCATTTCGGCTGTGTTCCCGGGGGCGCGGACCAGGACGGTGTCCGAGCGAGTGGCGCCGCCGCCCTTGACGGTGATGCTGGAGCGGCCGATAACAATGGGCGTCGTTACCGTATACGTCGTCGGCGCCAGCGTGCACGTGCTACCGCTGGGCGAAGAACTGATGCAGTTGTTGAGCGCCTCGACTGTAGTGTACTGCGTGGCGAAGACGGTCCATACTCCCCGCACCTGCCAGCCGCTGGAGGCGCCGCCGGCGTCCACCGCCTGCATGTAGACGTTCTTGGCCCCGGCGAAGGAGGCAGTGAACGTGATCGTCAGGTTCAGGGTCAGGTTGTTGCCGCTGGGGGTGGTGCTCCCCGCGCTGAGGGTGCACTGGCTGTTGTTGAGCTGGCTGCCCAACGCAACGGGCCCCAGCCAGGCCGTTCCGGCGTCGTTGTACAGGTAGAGGTAGTTGCTGGCCCGGTCGTAGCGGAACGAGCAGGCGCCCACCTCTGAAGCGGTGGCACTGAAACGCCCATAGACGGAGGCCAAGTCGGCGTACCCGTTCGGGTCCGAGTAGAGGAACTGGAACTGCTGCGGCCCCAGGCCGCTCCCGGAGGAAGGTGTAACCGAGACCGTCTGCGGCGGCTGGTTGCCGGTAGGCACTGCCGTTCCGCTGATCTCCACCCGCACACCGGTGGGGCTGGGCGGGGTGGTCCAGTTGTCCACCACGAACTCCAGGGTGTTCACTCCGCTGACGAAGCCGGTGTTGATCGTAAACGCAGTGAAAACGTCGAAGGTGTTCGAGGACGTGCCCACCGTCGCCCCGTTGAGCCGGATGCTGCCCGAATTGTCGGTCGCCCACCTGCCTGTGAGTACTGCCGTGGCCGCGTTGAAACCCGTCAGATCGAAGGTGGTCCGGTAGGTGTAGCTCCCGGGGGCATTGTAAGGACTGGTGCCGGCGTCGCGGCGCGGCCCGATCCACTTCGAGTTCGAGTCATTGGCCACCCAGGGCCCAATCGGCGCAACCGGCCACTCGTTGGAATTGATTACTAGCGCGTTCGGGCCGGGATAGGCCGGGTCCGGGCTGCTGGTAAGCGCGTAGTGAGCGTCCACGGCCCCATCGGCGGCCGGAACCCCGGCAGAGACCACACCGGTGCCGTAAACGGCGATTGGCGCCGTGCCGCCGCTAGGGACCGTCCAGGCGCCCTTGGTCTGCCAGCCGCTGGAGGCGCCGCCGGCGTCCACCGCTTGCATGTAAACGTTCTTGGCGCCGGCGAAGGAGGCATTGAAGGTGATTGTCAGGCTGAGCGTCAGGTTGTTCCCGCTCGGGCTCGCGCTGCCGCCGGTCAGGGTGCACTGGCTGTTGCCGAGCTGGTTGCCCAGGACGACCGGGCCCAGCCAGGCCGTCCCGGCGTCGTTGTACAGGTAGATGTAGTTGCTGGCGCGGTCGTAGCGGAAGGAGCAGGCCGCGGCGTCGGAAGCAGTGGCATTAAACCGCCCATAGAGGGACGCCAGGTCGGTGTACCCGTTGGGGTCGGAATAGAGGAAAGCGAAGCTCTGGCTGGATCCGCTGCCGGAGGACGGTGTCACCGAGACCGCCTGGGGCGCCTGGCTGACGGCCCTGGTGAAGTTGGCCGTCCCGCAGAAAACGGTCTCGCTTCCAACCATCCAAACGTGCACATAGATCAAGCCGTAGTCCGGGTTGCCGGGCCGGTGGTTGGCTAGATTGACCGTGCCCTTCCAGGTCCCACCACCCTGGCTGACCCCCTGGTACCACACAATGTCGTCTTGCCCGTTCACGTCCGACCAAGTGGGGAAGTACACCGTATTGGCGTTCTGCACTCCGTAGGCGTAGAAATCCAGCGTGCCGGAAGTGGCATAGGTCACCACTCCCTGCGGCCCGACGCTGGTGCAAGAGGGAGCGGGGGCGACGGCCCTGGTGAAGTTGGCCGTCCCGCAGAAAACGGTCTCGCTTCCAACCATC
>CAYGVJ010000011.1:43924-61839 GCA_964353255.1 uncultured Solibacteraceae bacterium
GACGGCCCTGGTGAAGTTGGCCGTCCCGCAGAAAACGGTCTCGCTTCCAACCATCCAAACGTGCACATAGATCAAGCCGTAGTCCGGGTTGCCGGGCCGGTGGTTGGCTAGATTGACCGTGCCCTTCCAGGTCCCACCACCCTGGTTGACCCCCTGGTACCACACAATGTCGTCTTGCCCGTTTACGTCCGACCAAGTGGGGAAGTACACCGTATTGGCGTTCTGCACCCCATAGGCGTAAAAGTCCAGCGTTCCGGAAGTGGCATAGGTCACCACTCCCTGCGGCCCGGCGCTGGTGCAAGAGGGCGCTTGTGCCAATGCAACTTGGCAGCATGCCAGAATGCCGGCTAATAGCGGGATACAGGAGACGCGATTGAAAGGGGGAAAGATACGCCCGGGTTGCGAAAGCATCGCCTACTTCCTCTTAATGAGAATGCTACAGCCGCATTTATGCGAACTCAAGCACTTTTTGCAGGTTTTCCTCGGCCAGTCTTCCGACTGGGGAGACCGCCATAGCGGGCAAGAAGCTGGACCACTCGCTGACGCTTGTGGCTCCGTCAGTGGCCTGGCCGCCTCCAGCCGAGCCGCGGCCCAAATCCAGGCGCCGGTAAGACGGGAGTCTCACCCCACCGAGCCTATGGTGAGGCTATCTTCACCACCAGGTAGGTGACCTTCTGGCCCGGCTTGACCAGCGTCTGGTGGGGCGTCTTGGCCGGGATGTGGACGATGTCGCCAGGCCCCAGCCGCGTAGCCTGACCGTTCTTGATGGACGTGCCCCGGATCTCGCCGGGCGCCGTCGTTTTGCCGCCCACGACTTCGCCGCCCACCACCAGGGTGGCCTCGCCAGCCTGCACGATGAAAATGTCGGTCTGCGTCTCGTGAATCTCGGCCTCCCCATCCGCCTCACGGTAAGCGGCCATGAAGTAATGGTTGCCGAAGTTGCCGAGGCGCTCGGTGGCGGCCTTCTGGGCGCCCATTGCCGCCGCGAGCTTGGCGGAAAAGCCCTTCAGCTCCGCCGCGGACCAGCGCACGTAGCCGGGGGGATCAGCCGCCATCACCTGGGCAGCAGTCAAGGCCAACAGTGTAACCAGCAGTCGTTTCATGATGCTCCTTTGAAAAACCCTCACGCCTTCGGCGGCTTGACTCCAGGAATGCGCTCCGCCACCGCCGGCAGGGCCGGGAAGTCCATGTAGGGCTCGCTCTGGTACCAGTATGCCACCGAGAAGAAGTTGTCCCCCCGATCGTTGGCGTGCCCGTGCTCCATAGTGTGCTTCAAATACCGGGTGAAAGTCACCGGGTTGTCGCCGTGCCAGCGATAGCAGCAGTAGCGCCCGCCGGTGCGCTCGGCCATGATGATCACCGGCGCCCCGTAGTAGTGATGTGCGAAGGGCGTGGCGCCGTCGCGCCCGCCGAAATTCCAGCTCCCCAGGAAGTAATCCTCCGAGCCCGTGCCGATGATGACCGGCCTGGAGGCGTCGTCCACGAAGATCATGTCGTCGCCCTCGCCCATCCAGCCGTCGGCGTTGATGAGCACGCCCAGGGTGACGCCCATCAGGTGGCCGCGCCCGCGGGTTTCGAGGTAGACGTAGTTGTCCTTGCCGTCCGGGTTCAGCTTGGCCTGAGTGTTCGCCATGCAAGGCGAGCATTGGCGGTATTGCGCGTGGAAATACAGCGCGTCATCCGGCAAAGAGGGGGCCAAAATGTAGTCGATATTCGAGTAAAAGGCCCCCACGTCCCGCTCGCCCTCGTTGGTCACGGTCAGCCGCGCCGAGCGGTGGAAAGGCATGCTGAAGTAGCAGTTGAGCGAGCGGCCCGGCGAGCAGGCCAGGTAAGCCGACTGGTAGATCTGATACTCGCCCAGGTTCAGTCCGAAGAAGTCGCCCACCGGGGCTTCGACGCTGGGCTTGGGGTTGCCCTCCCAGTAGGCCCGGAGCACCAGCTCCTTCAGGTGCATGCGGGACTGGGCGGCGATGGTGAACCAGATGTGGGTGATCACGCCGGGACCCGGCGAGTTGAACAACTCCTGAGTGGCGCCGGGCTTGATCTGCCACCGGTCGGCGTTGCCCCCGCTGCGGTCGTGGCTGGACTGCTTGAGCGACTTGTAGTTCTGTGCGCGGGCATAGCGGGGCAGGAAGTCAAAGCCGGCCCCGCTCGCCTGGGCCCGAACAGCAACCGGCGCGGCGCCGGAGACGCCAGCCAGCGCCATGGCCCGCTTGAAGAAACCGCGACGCCCCGAAGGGCTTCCGGACATGCGCATACGGTACTCCTCCTTTCAGGCTTCCGAAAGGCGGATTATAGCGAAAACAGCGGCGGGACGGGGGTCATGGGGCCACGGTTCTGGTACTACCGGGACCCATGTACTACCGGGAGCCGGTACCGCCTGCCGGCCCCCCCTTCCTAGCCATCGGATTAAGCGGTTGCACGGCCTACCCTGATAGACTCAGTACTAATAGCCGATCTAGAATCCTAGAGGACTTCCAGGAGCGGAGATGACGGAACCAGGTCCCGGGTACCAGTACGAAAGTTCGCATTCCAACCCCAGGCCCGAGGGCGCCCGGGCGATCAGGATCGTCATCGCCGACGATCACCCCATATTCCGGGACGGCCTGCGCAAGCTGCTCAGCACGGAGCGGGACTTCGAGGTGGTGGGCGAAGCCAAGGACGGCGACGAGACCATGGAGCTGGTGCAGGAGAAGGAACCCGATATCCTCCTGCTGGACTTGCGGATGCCGGGGCGCGACGGGCTGTGGGTGTTGCAGCGTCTCAAGCACACCGCCACCAAGACCAGGGTGATCGTGCTGACGGCCTCCGAGGACAAGAACGAGTTCGTGCAGGCCATGAAGCACGGCTGCGCAGGCATCGTGCTGAAACAGACAGCCACTGACCTGCTCTACAAGAGTATTCGCAAGGTCTACTCCGGCGAGATCTGGCTGGATTCGCACACCACGTCCGCGGTCATGCGCCAGTTCGCGACTCCCCCGCGAACGCTGGCGGGGCTGGAGCGCGGCCCGCGCGAGCGCGCCCCGCTGAGCCCGCGCGAACGCGAGATCGTGGCCCTGGTGGCGCAAGGGTTCAAGAACAAGGAGATCGCCGAGCGGATCTTCATCAGCGAGCAGACCGTCAAGAACCACCTGCACAACATCTTCGACAAGCTGGGCGTCTCCGACCGCCTCGAGCTGGCGCTCTACGCCATCCACAAAGGCCTCTACACCGAGCCGGCGCAGTGAGAGAAGCGGGAATTTCGGGGGCGGGGCAACAGTGGGGTGGGCTTTCCAGCCTGCGGCCGGCAGTCATGCCGGCCTGTTCTCACACCTTCCTGCTCCGTTCTTCTCTACGCGCTCACCCCTGCCGACAGCCGCTCCGCCACCCAGGCGTTCAGGCTCTTCCCCGCTTTCCGGGACGCCACGTAGATCTGTCGGTGCAGGTCGGGGCTGAGCCGCACCACGAACCGTCCCGAGAACGGCTTCTCCGGCTCCTCGCCCCGTTCGGCGCAAAACGCCAGGTAATCCTCGACCGATTCCCGAAACGCCCGGCGCAACTCCCGCACGCTGCGCCCTTGGAACGTAATCACGTCCCGGATGTTGATGACCTCCCCGTGGAACACGTCTGCCTGGCCGTCGAACTCCACCCTCGCCAGGTAACCCTGGAACTCGATCATGCTCGCAGCATCGCCTCGATGTCTTTCCATAGAATATTCGCTGGCACCGGGTGTCCGAACACTGCCTCCAGCGTCCGCCGGTGCTTTCCCCCCACGACTTCATAGTATCACATGGCGATACTGCCGGGATTGCATCCCCAATGAGAAGATTGGCCTTGGTCAAGTGCGCGGGCGACAGGCGAAACCGCCTGTCCCACACAGGAGTCACCACCCTTGAGCAGAGAAATGTAAAAGCTCGGGCGACAGGCGAAACCGCCTGTCCCACACAGGGGTCACCACCCTTGAGCAGAGAGTGGCATAATTGCGGGGTGCGCGAGACCCGCCAGTCCGTCTGCGCGCTTGATTGCCCGGACACGTGTGCGCTGGTGGTCACCCTCGAGGACGGCCGCGCCGTAAAGCTCACCGGGAATCCCGAGCATCCGGTCACCCAGGGTTTCCTGTGCGCCAAGGTGACTCGCTACCTGGAACGGGAGTACTCGCCCCAGCGCCTGCTCCACCCGCAGAGGCGCGTAGGCGCCAAGGGCGAAGGACGCTTTGCGCGCATCACCTGGGATGAGGCCCTGGATGAGATCGCCGCGCGGCTGAGAGCCATCAGCGCGGAATACGGCCCGGAGGCCATCCTGCCGTACAGGTACGGCGGCACGATGGGGCTGCTCAACGGGGCCGGGATGGACCGGCGGTTTTTCCGCCGCCTCGGCGCCTCCAGGCTCGAACGCACGATCTGCTCGGCGGTCGGCACGGCGGCGCTGGAGGCCACGCTCGGGTTCCGCTACGGAACCGAGCCGGAACAGTTCCGCAACGCGAAGCTGATCCTGGCCTGGGGCGCCAACATCCTGGGAGCCAACGTCCACCTGTGGCCGTTCATCGTGGAGGCGCGGCGGCGCGGGGCGCGCTTCTACACCATCGACCCGGTCCGCACGCGCACCGGGACGCTCTCGGACCGGCACTTTTTCATTCATCCCGGCAGCGACGCCGCGCTGGCGCTGGGCATGATGCACGTCATCGTGGCCGAAGGGCTGCACGATGAGGACTACGTGGCGCGCTACACCACCGGGTTCGAGGCCCTGCGCGAGCGCCTGCGCCAGTACCCGCCGGAGCGCGCCGCGGCCTTGACCGGCATACCGTCCGGGGACATCGTGCAGCTCGCGCGCGAATACGCCACCATGAAGCCGGCGGCTATCCGCCTGAATTACGGCGTGCAGCGCAATGAACGCAGCGGCCTGGCGGTGCGCGCCATCTCGCTGCTGCCGGCCCTGACCGGCGCCTGGCGGTTGCCGGGCGGCGGGCTTCTGCTCACCACCTCGGGCGCGTTCCAGTTGAACCGCCAGGGGCTGGAGCGCCCGGACTTGCAACTCGCCTCGCCGCTGGGGCGCGAGGTCCGGGCGGTCAACATGGTTCGATTGGGCCAGGCGCTCACCGAGCTGGACCACCCGCCCGTGAAGGCCCTGGTGGTGTACAACTCGAACCCGGCCGCCATTGCGCCCAATCAGAACCTGGTTCTGGCCGGCCTGCGGCGGGAGGACCTGTTCGTGGCGGTGCTCGAGCAGTTTCAGACCGACACGGCCGACTACGCCGACATCCTGCTTCCGGCGACCACCTTCCTGGAGCACACGGACCTGTACTGCTCATACGGGCACTACTACTTGCAGTTGGCACGGCCGGCGATCCCGCCGCCCGGAGAGGTCAAATCCAACGTCGAGATCTTCCGGCTGCTAGCCCGGCGCATGGGTTTCGAGGAGACCTGCTTCCGCGACTCCGAGGAGGAAATGATCCGGACGCTCTTGGAGACGGACCACCCCTTTCTCCGGGGAATCACCCTGGAAGAGCTGGAGCGGCGGGGTTTCATGCGGCTGCGAGTGGGCGAACCGTTCATGCCGTTCTGCGAAGGCGGATTCGGAACGGCCTCGGGCAAGCTGGATTTTCAGGCGGACACGCTGGAGTACACGCCGCCGGAGGAGTCCCGGCTGGGAGCTGAAGCACTGCGGGCGCGCTATCCGCTGGAGCTGATCTCGCTCAAGAGCGACTCGGGGCTGAACTCGACGTTCGGATATCGCCCGGAGGTGGACGCGGAGACCGCGGCGCTGTCGATCGAGCCCCGAGACGCGGCCGCGCGGGGCATCGCCACCGGAGATCACGTGCGCGTCTTCAACCAGCGCGGCAGTTGCAGGCTACAGGCCAAGGTGGAGCAGGCGACGCCGCCGGGAGTGGTCGCCACGCGCGCGGTGCGCTGGAACAAAATGGCGTCCGACCGGCGCAACGTCAACGTGCTGACTTCCGACCGCCTGGCTGACCTGGGCGGCGGCGCAGTTTTCTACAGTTGTCTGGTGGAGGTCGAGAAATGCGGAGCGTGATGGAGCCTCGCTGGCTCGTGCTCATCCCTCTGACGGCGGCGCTGCTGGCCCCCGCGTGCAGACGGCAATGGAAAGCGCCCGCGGAGGCCACCGAGGAGGAGCCTCCCGTCCTGGCCAGCGTGGTGCATGTGGCCGACCCGGCCACCACGGCCCAACTGCTGAGAGGCTTCTACCCGCTCGAACAGAACTCCTGGCGTTGGACGGCCGGGAGCTTTGCGGTCAAGCTCCAGCCCCCGGTCACCGCAGCCCAGCGGGGCGCGCGGCTGGAGATCAAGCTGGCGGTTCCGGACCCGGTGATCCAGAAACTGCGCAACATCACTTTGAAAGCCAAGGTCGGCTCGCTGGAAGTCGCCGGGGAGACCTACTCGAAGCCCGGTGAATACCTCTACGCGCGAGACGTCCCCGCCAGCGCCCTGGGGGGGAAACCCGTCATCGTTGAGTGCACGCTGGACAAGGTGCTGGAGCTGGAGGAAGGCGACCGGAGGCGGCTCGGCATCGTGGTGATCACGGTGGGTCTGGCAGCCAAATGAACCGCACGTGGCACAGGTATTCCCGCCTGTGTCTTGGGCCAGTTGACCGGGTTCTTCGCGCCTTCTACTGGGCCGCGCCACCACTGTTCTGCCTCTGGGTCTACTGGCTGGGGCTGAAGATCTGGTTCCACCAGGATGATTTCGCCTGGCTGCAACTGCGCCTGGAGGTCCACAGCCTGAGCGACTTCTGGAGAGCGTTGCTGGCGCCCATGGCCCAGGGAACCATCCGCCCCTTTAGCGAGCGCCTGTTCTTCATGGGGTTCTCCGCCGCCTTCGGCGTGAATCCCCTGCCCTTCCGGATCTGGGTTTTCCTGACGCAGTTCGGCAGCCTGGCGCTGGTATGCGCCGTCACCCGGCGTCTGACCGGTTCGCGGCTGGCGGGCTTCGCGGCGCCCATGCTGTGGACCGCAAACGCGGCGCTGGCGACGCCCATGACATGGTGCGCCGCCTACAACCAAATCCTGTGCGGCTTCATGCTGCTGGCCAGCTTTTACCTGCTGTTGCGCTACGTCGAGACGGGCAAGCGCCGGTACTGGGTCGCGCAGTGGGCCGTCTTTCTGGCGGGCTTCGGCGTCCTGGAGGTGAACATCGTCTACCCGGCGCTGGCGGCCGCCTATACGCTGGCCGCGGCGCGGCGCCATTTCCTGAAAGTCCTGCCCCTGCTGGCGCCGTCGCTCGCCTACCTGTGGATCCACCAGAAGGTGGCGCCGCTGGCTTCCGCCGGCGTTTACGGCCTCCACCTGGACGCGGGGATGCTGGACACACTGCGGCGCTACTGGGGATGGGCGCTCGGACCAGCCTTCCCAGGCGCCCTTCGACCCCAGCCGGCGTGGGTCGTTACCGGCGCTACGTGGTTGCTGAGCGGGGCGCTGGCAGGTTTTTTGTGCTGGAAGCTGTGGCGGCGGCGGCAGTGGTTGGTGGCTTTCCCGCTGGCCTGGTTCCTGGTGGTGATCGCTCCAGTGCTGCCGCTCAGAGAGCACGTCAGCGACTACTATCTGGCCGCCCCATTGGCGGGGCTGGCGATGCTGGGGGCCTGGGCTCTGGCCGAGGCGCTCTCCGGCCGCTGGTGGTGGAAGGTCGCCGGCGTGGCGGTGGCGGGCATCTACCTGGCCTTCTCCGTTCCCCAGGCGCAAGCCTCGACGCGCTGGCGCTATGACCGCGCCCGGGAAGCCGGCAACCTGTATCGCGGCGTGGCCCGCGCCCACGAGCTGCACCCGCGGAAGGCGATTCTGCTAACTGACGTGGAGGACAGCCTTTTTTGGATGGGGGTATTCGACCAGCCCTTCCGGCTGTTTGGCGCCGACGACGTCTACCTGGCGCCGGGGTCCGAACGGGGCATCGGAGCCCGGCCCGAGAGCGGCGAGATCTCCGACTTCATCCTCCCCGCCAGGATAGCGGTGGAAGCGCTACAGCAAGGCCGCGCGGTGGTCTACCAGGCAGGCGGGGAGCGGCTGCGGAACGTGACTCGGATTACTCAGTCAGTCGCAGAGAAGGTCTGGGGAATGGAGGGGCCGCGCAACGTCGATGCCGGCAACGCCCTGTATGCCGGCCAGCTCGGCGCCGGGTGGTTCGACAGCGACGGCGGCATCCGGTGGATGTCCAAGCATGCCGCGGTGAGGCTGGGCGGGCCACAGCGGCCTGGACAAAAGCTGTCTCTGAGAGGCTACTGTCCGGCGGGCCTGGTGGCGCAGGGGCCCGTCAAGCTCTCCGCAGCCATCGATGGGGAGAGCGTGTTCTCGGCCAGCCTGTCGTCCGGTGACCAGTTGTTCGAGCTGTCCTTTGCGCTCCCGGCGAGCGCGGTTGGGAAGGCCAGCATTCAGGTGAGCCTCGAGGTGGAGCGGACTTTCACCCCGCCTGGGGAAACGCGCGCGCTGGGGCTGGTGTTTGGAACCTTTCGGGTCCAGTGAGCGTTTCGCTCGGAACCTCCCCGTCTCTCACTCGATCCGTCGCACCAGCACGGCCGTGCCGGAGGCCAGTCCCGGAGAGCTGCCCAACTGGGTGGCGGACCAGCTCACTTCCATGGAGTTCTCGGAGAGCAGCTTCAGGCGGATCTCCCCCCTGGCGCCACCGCCGCCACGCCACTCGAGCACGGCGGCGTCTTGCTGCGGCCGGCCCTCGAAGCTGAAGATGACCTCCGGGGAGATGGCCCGGTCGGTGACCCGGTAGCGCCCATAGTAACGGCCCCGCACCCCCCCCGTTTCCTCGACGATGTCCGCTTGGATGTACTCGGCCGGGTAAAGGGATCCGGCCGGCGCAGCCACCCGCGGCGGGGTGTAGAACCACGTGCCGGCGAATTGGGCGGCGCCCTCCCGGCGCGAGTTCTGCGGGAGCGGCGCCGGGGATGGCCCGGAGACCGGTGAGCGCGAATCCGCGAGCGCTTCTGCCAGGGAGGCTTGGCTGGGCATCGCGGGCGGTTCCGGCAGAGAGAATGCGGGCCGGCTGCTTTGGGGAAGGACGACACGGCTGGAGAGGCCGCCGGACGGCTCCCGGAAGCGCAGATTGGCAAGCTCCGCCCGCGCCAGGTTGCGCTCGACCTCCAGCACTTCCACTCTCCGCCGCACCAGTGACAGCTCCCTGGCCAGCATTTCCGCCACTGGCGATTCCACAGGCGCCGCCAGCCGCGTGGCTGCCTGCTCCGGCCTGGGCGGCAGCTTCTCGGAGGCGCGCAGTTTCGGCGCGGCGTCGTCGCTGAGCACCCAGAACAGCGCGCCCGCCAGAACCGTCAGTCCCGCCAGCCACCCGGCGAACCTCAAATCGCTGGCGGAGAACCGCAGCCAGCTCCCCCAGCCCGCTGCCCGAGCGCCGCCCGGCCCCCTCCGGCGAGCCTCTTGAGAGGCCTCATCCAGCGACAGGTCGTAGGCCCGCCGCGCGCCCGCGTCCGTCAGCACGGCATGGATGGCGTTGAGCCGCTTCATCTGCAACTCGGCCAGCTTCCTGAGCGTGACGTCGCTGTGCTGGTCCGGATGCAGCAGCCGCGCCAGGTTCTTATAGGCGTGCCGGATCTCCTCCACCGACGCTGCGGGCGTCAGCCCCAGCTCCTCGTAGTAGTTCACCGGGTTGTATATCGCCAGAAACGGCTGCGAGCATGACCCCCCGGTTCTCGCGCCAGAGCCCTACGGCGCCTGGAATCGCTCGATCAGGCTGCCGTCGGGACGAAAGGCCTCGAGCAAGGCCTTGGCGCCGTCCACTCGCACTTTGACGAAGTTCTCGACTCGCTCGGCTTTCCGCGTGATGCCTGGAATCGGCGCGTCCACCGGGTACAGCGGCGCGCCCGCGCCCCCTGTGACGACGTAGTGCACGCCGTTCTTGACGTGGTGCTGGTAGTTGTGGTCGTGGCCGCAGAAGACGACGTGCACCTTGTACTTCTCGAACAGCGGCATCAGCCCCGAGAGGACGCCGCTCTGCTGCTGGCGCCAGCTCATCGCGCTGATCAGCGGGTGATGCATCATGGCGAAGCGCAGGTCGGCCTTCTGAGCCGCCTTGAGGTCGCCCTCCAGCCAGCGCCACTGCTGGCTCCAGAAGGTCTCCCGCCCGGCCTGGCTGGGCGAGACGTTGCGGAGGTCGGAGTTCAGCACCGAGAAATGCGCCGAGCCCCAGTCGAAAGAGTAGTAGGGGACTCGGAGGTCGAAGGCGTCGTAGTAGAGCCGGCTGCCCCGCTCGTGGTTGCCGGGGGTCGGGAAAAACGCCGCCTTGTTCAGCAACTCCCTCTCGATGGAGAAGAAGACCGGCCACTGAGCGGGGTCGTCGCCGTCAGCCACCAGGTCGCCGGTGTGCAGCAGGAAATCCGGCTCCGCCTTAATGATGGCCTCGACCACCCGGCGGTGCACGTCGTGCCGCGTGCGCGTGTCGCCGTAAGCCACGAACTGGAAGCTCGCCCGCCCCGCCGGCGCCGTCTTGAAGCGCCCCCGGCCCTCCGGCCGGCCCAGCACGTTGTAGTAATAAGTCCTGCCCGGCTCCAGCCCGGTGTAAGTGATCTTCTCGAACTGCAACGCGGGAGCGCCGCGGTCCAGCTTGTCGGGCGCCAGTCCCAACCCGGCCTCCGAGGTCTGCACTACCCAGGTAATGGTGGCTTCCCTCGGTTGTACGTTGACCGCCGCCGGCCCGCCGGCCAGCTTCTGGGCGGCCTGAAGGACTCCCAGGGAGAGGACCACGGCCGCCAGCCAAATTCGTCGCAGCATACGATTTCAGTATATAAGCCCCTGGTCGAGGCCCTTCTGCTACACTCCGGATGTGAAAGCCGTGATCGAGCCGTTTCGCATCCGGACCGTCGAGCCGCTGCGGCGAACCACGCCCCAGGAGCGGGAACAGTTCCTGGTCGAGGCCGGCTACAACCTGTTCCTGATCGACGCCCGGAACATCCTCATCGACCTGCTCACCGACTCGGGAACCGGCGCCATGTCCACCGAGCAGTGGGCCGCCATGATGCGCGGAGACGAGTCCTACGCCGGCAGTGAGAGCTTCCTGCGGCTCCGCGACGCGGTCCAGGAGCTGACCGGCTTCCGCCACGTCATCCCCACCCACCAGGGCCGCGCCGCCGAGCGCATCCTCTTCCACGTGACGTGCCGCCCGGGTCACGTCGTCCCCAACAACTCCCATTTCGACACCACGCGCGCCAACATCGAGCAAGCCGGCGCGCGCGCCGTGGACCTGCTCTGTCCGGAGGCCGCCGACACCCAGGCCCGCCTCCCCTTCAAGGGCAACATGGACGTGGAAGCTCTCGAACGCCTGGTCCAGGCCGAGGGCCGCGAGCGCATTCCCCTCATCATGCTGACGGTCACCAACAACTCCGGCGGCGGCCAGCCCGTCTCGCTGGCCAATATCGAAGCCGTCAAGAGCGTGGCCGCCCGTCACGGCATCCCGCTCTACCTGGACGCCTGCCGCTTCGCCGAGAACGCCTACTTCATCCACCTGCGCGAGCCCGCCTATGCCTCCTGGACGCCCAAACAAATCGCCCAGAAAATGTTCTCCCTCGCCGACGGCTGCACTTTCTCCGCCAAGAAGGACGCCTTCGCCAACATCGGCGGCTTCCTGTGCACCAATGACGACCGCCTGGCCGAACAGGAAAAGGAGCTGCTCATCCTCACCGAAGGCTTCCCCACTTACGGCGGCCTGGCCGGACGCGACCTGGAGGCCATCGCCGTCGGCCTCGGCGAGGTGCTAGACCCGGACTACCTGCGCTACCGCATCGCCTCCACCGAGTACCTCGGGCGCCTGATCTCTGAGGCCGGCGTCCCCATCGTCCAGCCCCCCGGCGGCCACGCCATCTACATCGACGCCGGCCGCATGCTGCCCCACATCCCTCGCGCGCAGTTCCCGGGCCAGGCCTTGGCCGTCGAGCTGTACCGCCACGGCAGCATCCGGTCGCTGGAGATAGGTTCGGTGATGTTCGGCGACCAGGCCCGCCACGAGCTGCTGCGCCTGGCCATCCCCCGGCGCGTCTACACCCAGAGCCACATCGACTACGTCGTCGAGATCATCCTGGAGGTCAATGAGCGCTGCGAACGCATCCGCGGTTTCCAGACCGTCTCCGAGCCGCCCTTCTTGCGCCATTTCAGCGCGCGCTTCCGGCCGGCCCCGTGAAAGCATATAATGTCCATGCCAGGGAGGTTCCATGTTCCGCGTCGCATCCGGGTTCAAGACGAAGTACCACTACCTTACGCTGCTGGTGGCCTCTGACTTCGACGAATGGAAGGTCGTAGTCCACGGCCCCGGAATCTGCATCCACGGGGGCCGCCAGTTCAACGAGGCCAAGGCCAAGGAACACGCGCGGGTTTGCGCCGCCGACTACGTTCACAAGGAAAAGCAGGACGATCTGCCGGTTCTGGAGCAGGTTGACTGGCAGCCGCTGACGCCGGGAGAGTGGCTGAACTGGCGGCCAGGCTAGCCGCGGCCCGGCCGGGGGGCCTGCGGAGCCGTGATGCCTTGACATCAATTGAGGGCACTGATATGATGTTTTTATGCGCACGACTTTGACTCTCGAACCCGACGTGGCCCTGCGCCTCAAGCGCCGGGTGCAGCTGCGCAAGATCTCCCTCAAGGAAGCGGTCAACCAAGCCCTGCGGGCCGGCTTGAAGGCCACCGAAGAGCCGCCTCCGCCCCAGTTCAAGGTCGAGCCTTTCGCCTGCGGCCTCCAGCCGGGCATCGACCCGGACAAGCTCAACCAACTGCTCGATGAACTCGAGGTCGAAGCCTTTCGGGAGAAGATGCTCCGTGATCATCCCGGACGTTAACGTCCTCGTCTATAGCCACGACTCGGAATCCGCCGGGCACGCCCAGGCAAAGGCTTGGTGGGAAGAAACTCTCAGCAGTCCCCGCCCCGTCGGCCTTCCGTGGATCAGCGTGCTCGGGTTCATCCGCATCATGACCCACCCCAGGATAATGCGCAGCCCGGTGCGACCCCGCGATGCGATTTCCCGGGTCCGCACGTGGCTGGCACACCCGCGAGTGGAGATCCTCACGCCCGGCGAGCGGCACGCCGAGATTCTGTTCGGACTACTTGAGCAACTCGGCACCGCCGGCAACCTCACCACCGATGCCCACCTGGCGGCCCTGGCCATCGAGTACCAGGGCGAGCTGGTCTCCACCGACGCCGATTTCGCCCGCTTCCCCAAGCTGCGGTGGTTCAACCCGCTGGCGCGGAGGCGGTGAGCGCCGGGCGGCTCTCACTTGAGCGGCTTCAGGACCTTCATCCCCATGGGCAGCAGGAACAGGTTGTCGGTCAGCCCGCGGTTAATGGTGACCGACTCCGAGTACAGCTCGAAGATCTTCTCCCCGGCGCGGAAACGCTGGATGGTGTGCGGCCACTGCACCCCGCCGCCCACGTCCCGGTATTTCCCGTAGACCGCCACCTCCTCGATGCGTTCCCTGGTCTTCGGGTCGCGGCGGTAGAAGACCTGCCGCACGGGTAGCTTAGAGGAACTCTGGAAGTAGACCGTCAGCGTGCGGTTTTCCGCGTCGATGATATCCACCGCCCCGACGGGCTGATTCTCGAAGATCTCCGTGTCGCGGAACTCGAAGATCAGGCCCGGCTCGCCCAGCCGCTGGCGCAGGATGTAAAAGATGTTGTGCCGGGTGCTGTCGCGATAGCGCTCCACGGTCTCGGGCGGCAGCGGGCGCGCACCGCGGAAAGTGATCTGGTAGCCCTCCCCCTCGGTGAACAGCACCGCGCCGCTGTTTTCCTCCTTGCCGAAGGACTGCCGCTCGCGGAGGTACAGCCCGCTGGCAACCGGTGGGTCCGCTGGCGTCAGGTAGCGCGTGTAGATGGTCGCCCGCGACAGCCCGGACAGCTCCTCGCGGTAGAAGGAATAGGCGCGGCCGCTCTCGGTGCGGTCGGCCATCGCCAGGAACTGCTTGCCGCCCAGCGCCGCCAGCGCCCCCTCAACGATTTTCTTGCCGCGCTCTTCCTTGCTCTGTGCCAGCGCGGCGCACGCGCACGCCACCAGCAGCCAGACGCCCTGCATCAGAACTACTCGTAGCGCAACGCCACCACCGGGTCAAGCCGCGCCGCCTTGGCGGCCGGCCAGATGCCGAAGAACAGGCCCACGCTGACCGACACCGCCAGCCCCGCCACCACCGCCCACAGCGGCACCAGGGTCGGCAGATTGGGAAAGACGAAGTGCGCCCCCAGCGACACCAGCCACCCGAGGCACAGCCCCAGCAACCCGCCCAGCGCCGTCAGCACCACCGCCTCGGTCAAAAACTGCACAATGATGTCGCTCCGCCGCGCCCCCACCGCTTTCCGCACCCCGATCTCCCGCGTCCGCTCGGTCACCGACACCAGCATGATGTTCATCACCCCGATGCCCCCCACCAGCAGACCGATCGAGCTCAGCACCACCATCACCAGCGCCGTCACCGCCATCAGGCTGCGGAACTGCTCCAGCATCTGCTCCGGCGTCGAGAGCGAAAAACTGTCCGGCTTGTTGTACGGCACCCGCCGCTCGATCCGCAGGATGGCGCGCACCTCGTCCATGGCCGGCGCCAGCCGCCCCTCGTGGGCGATCACGATCAGGAAGTGCTCCCGCGCGTTGGGGAACATCTTGCGCATGGTGAAGTAAGGCAGAAGGATCCGGCGGTCCTCCTCGCCGGGAAACGACGCCGCCGGGCGCTCCATCGCCCCGATGATCTGGAACTGCTTCCCGTTGACCTCGATCCACTTGCCCACCGGATCCACGTTGGGGAACCAGGACTTCTGGAGGTCCTCGCCGATCACCACCACGGGCATGCGGTGCTCGTTCTCCACCTCGCTGAGGAAACGCCCGAACTTCATCACCGTGCCGCCCGCCGCGTAGTTCGCCTCCGTACCCCCCAGCTCGAAGTTGTAGAGATCGTTCCCCTTGTAGCGGGCGCGGTCGAACCCACCCCGCATGAACAGGTTGGGACTCAGCAGGTATGGGCTGACGTACCGCACCGAAGGGCAGCGCTCGGCGATGGCCCGCGAGTTCTCCAGGCTAATCGGCTTCCTCAGCCGCTCTTCCGAAGACAGGTTGCCGAAGCGCGGTCCGATCTCGAACTTAAACACCAGGATGGTGGTCGGACCCATGCTCTTGAAAATGTTGCTCACCGCACTGTCCAGCCCGGTGATGATCGACCCCACCGCGATCACCGTTCCGGTCCCGATAATCACCCCCAGCACGGTGAGGAAACTGCGCAGCTTGTGCTCCCAGACCGTGGCCAGCGCCATGCGCGCCCCGCCGGTGAAGTCGCCCCAGGTCATTTCTCCCACCGTAACGCTGCGATCGGGTCCATCTTGGCCGCCATCCGCGCCGGGTAGATGCCGAAGAACAATCCCACCGTGGCCGACAAGCCCACCCCGAGGATCACCGCCGACAGGGGCATCGCGGAGGGCACCGGCGTGAACCGGTCCACCGCCGTCGCCACCAGCCAGGCCAGCAGCACTCCGATGCCGCCCCCGGCCGCCGCCAGCATCGAAGACTCGACCAGAAACTGGTTCAGGATGTCCCGCCGCCGCGCTCCCACCGACTTGCGGATCCCGATCTCGTGCGTCCGTTCGGTCACCACCGCCATCATGATGTTCATGATCACCACCCCGCCCACCACCATGAACACCGACACTATCGCCACCGCCGTGGCCGAGATCGCCCCGGTCAACTGGTCCCACCGCTCCACCAGGGCATCCGAGGTGAAAATCCCGAAGTTGTCCTCCTGGTTGGGACGCAGGTGCCGCCAGGCGCGCAGCAACGCCCGAATTTCATCCTGCGCCTGGTAGAAGCTCTCCCGGTCCCGCGCCTTGGCCGCGTACCCCATGCCCATCCGCGCCCCGTACATCTTGAAGTAGGTCTGGATGGGGATCATGACGAAGTTGTCCCGCGACTGCCCGAACACGCTGCCTTGCTTCTTGGCCACCCCCACCACCTCGAAGGGCCGCCCCTGCACGAAGATCACTTTCCCCTGTGGATCCACGCTCGGGAAAAACCGCTCCTTAACGTCGTCGCCGATGAACGCCACCGCCAGCCGCCGGTTGTCTTCGATGTCGGTCAGGAACCGCCCCGTCTCGGTCTTGAGGTTGGTGATGACGCCGATGTTGGGGCTCGCCCCGGTCAGCCGGCAATCCTCGATGATCTCCTTGCCGTAGTGCATGGTCACCCGCCGACCGGTCTGCATTCCCAGGGCCCCGACCAGCGTGGCGCGGCTCTTCAGAAAAGCGAACTCCTCCTGGCTGAGCTGCGGGTTCTTCCGCATCATCTCGAGGTACTTCTTGGGGTCGAAGTTCCCCATCATCGCGAAGCGCTGGACGGTGAACCCGTCCGCCCCCATGTCGGAGACCGTCTCGGCAATGAACACGTCCATCCCATGGATGACCGACATGACCGCGATCAGCGTGGTGGTGGCCAGGATGATGCCCAACAGAGTGAGGAAACTGCGCAATTTGCTGGAGCGCAGCGAGGCCGCCGCGACAGACATAGCTTCAACGAAGGAGGCGGTAGACTTCACTGAATAAACAAAGACGACCGCCGCGACCCTTTTGTTCCATGCTTTTCGTGGCACAAGCTTGTGATAATGAAAGTCTTCGGAGGAAGCCCCATGCGCCTCACCCGCCGCAATCTCTTGATGAGCACGGCCGCAACCGCTGCCGCGGAACCGCCCGCCCAACCGCCCGCTCCGGCGCCCGCGCCGCCCCGAAGCCCCGGCTGGCCCGGCTCCTGCCGGACCTTCCGGGGCGACGCGCTGCGCGAGATCGCCTTCCCGCTGGGAGGCATCGGAACCGGAACCGTCTCGCTGGGCGGCCGCGGCGACCTGCGCGATTGGGAGATCTTCAACCGCCCCAACAAAGGCGGCCTCCTGCCGTTCACCTTCGCCGCCCTGCGCCTGGCCGGCGGCGGCTTGTCCCGGCCCGTCATCCGCGCCCTCGAACGCCGCCCGTTGCCACCCTTCAGCGGCCCGTCCGGGGTGCCCCGCGAGACCGCCCTGGGCCTCCCCCGCTTCCGGGAGGCCGTTTTCACCGGCGCTTACCCCTTCGCCCACATACGCTTCCAGGACGCCCGACTGCCGGTCGAGGTCTCGCTCGAGGCTTTCAACCCCATGGTTCCGCTCGACACCGACGCCTCGGGCCTCCCCGTCGCCCTGCTCACCTATCGCTTCACCTCGCGCGCTGCCTCCCCCCTGGAAGCCGCGGTCGCCTTCTCCATCATGAATCCGGTCGGCTACGATGGCGTGACGCACCTGCGCGGCCGCCGCGCGGCGTTCTTCGGCGCCAATCTGAACGAGTTCCGCAAGGAGAAAGACCTCCGCGGGCTGTTGCTCAGCTCGCAGAAGTACCCGCCGGACTCGGTACGCCATGGCTCGCTGGCCCTGCTCACCACCGTCCCCGACGTTTCCTGCCGCCTGGAGTGGGAACACGGCGGCTGGTGGGACGAGTTCCAGAAATGGTGGGACGAGTTTCTCGCCCGCGGGCGGTTCACCAATGCTCCCTCGAAGCCCTCCCCGGAGGGCCTCACCGAGTACGCCACTCTGGCCGCTCACTTGAACCTTGCGCCCGGCGAAACAAAAGAGGTGCTCTTTGTTCTGGCGTGGCGCTTCCCCAACGGCGAGAACTACTGGACCGCCGAAAAGGAGCGCGCGGGGGCGCCCCTCCGCAACTACTACGGCACGCGCTGGCCTTCCGCTTTCGAGCCAGCCGCCTACGCCATCCGCAACTTGGAGTCCCTGCGCCGGCGCTCCGAGCGCTACCGCGACCTGCTCCACGGCTCCACGCTGCCCGCCCCGGTCATCGACGCCGTCTCCAGCCAGGCATCCATCCTCCGCACCAACACCCTCATGGTCATGGAGGGCAAGCTCGCCCTGGCCTTCGAGGGCTGCAACGACAACGCCGGCTGCTGCCCCATGAACTGCACCCACGTCTACAACTACGAGCAG
>CAYGVJ010000012.1:0-57299 GCA_964353255.1 uncultured Solibacteraceae bacterium
CCCCCAAGGTGGCCAACTATTCCTACGACAACGGCGAAGCCAGCCGCCCGGACCGTATCGCCAGAGGCGCCCTGCCCGACCCCTCCGTGGACCAGTGGTTCGACCGCACCGTTTTTCCCGTGGTCCCGCTGGGGTCCTACCGCTTCGGCAGTTCGGGGCGCAACATTCTGGACGGTCCGGGCGCCTTCAGCGTGAATACCTCGCTTTCGCGGCGGTTCAAGCTCGCCGAATCACGGGCGCTCCAGTTGCGGATGGAGTCGTTCAACCTGCCCAACCACACCAACTTCAATCTGCCGGAAAACCGGGTGGACATCATCAGCGGCGGCAGTATCAGCCGGGCGAAGAGCGCCAGGGTCTTCCAGCTCGGGCTCCGTCTGGAATTCTAGTGTGCCTTCGGTTAAGCTGGAGGGTGAGTCGCTATGAGGCCTCTGAAGATTGCCTGCTGCCTGATCGGTATCGCATCCATGCTCCTGCCGGGCTTGTGTCAGGCCCAGCCGCCGCTTAAGTACACCATCAGAACAGTGGCCGGAAACGGTGCGAATGGCTATGCCGGGGATGGGGGCGCGGCCACCGACGCCCAGCTCTTCGACCCTTGGGGCCTGGCGGTGGATGGGACCGGCAACCTTTACATCGCGGACCAGCTCAACAGCCGGGTCCGCAAGGTGGCGCCCGATGGCACGATCACGACCTTGGCGGGTACTGGCACGAGTGGTTATACCGGCGACGGCAGCGCGGCCACCAGTGCCAAGCTCTACCACCCCTGCGGCGTGGCGTTGGATAGCGCCGGCAACCTCTACATCGCGGACACCGCCAACCACGTGGTGCGCAAGGTCGCGACGGGCGGCACGATCACCACGGTGGCCGGCAGCGGCACCGCTGGTTTTGCGGGAGACGGGGCGGCGGCCACCAGCGCCCAACTCAACACTCCTATCGGCCTGGCGGTGGATGCCGCCGGCAACCTCTACATCGCAGACTCCGGCAATCTCCGCATCCGCAAGGTGGCAGCCGGCGGCACTATCACCACGGTAGCCGGCAACGGCTTCAGCGGTCGTACCGGAGATGGAGGCGCGGCCACCGGCGCCTCGCTCGGCAACCCGCAGAGCGTTGCGGTGGATGCCGCGGGCAACCTCTACATCGCCGACACGTTCAACAATGTTATCCGTAAGGTCGCCTCGGACGGCGTCATTACCACCGTGGCCGGCAACGGCGTCTATGGCTATTCCGGGGACGGAGACGCCGCCACCAGCGCCGCGCTCAGCTATCCCAAGACCGTACTCGTGGATGCCGCCGGAAACCTGTACATCGTAGATTCGTTCAACAGCCGGATCCGCCTGGTGACGGCAGATGGCACGATCACTACGGTGGCCGGCACCGGCTGGTTCGGCGATGGCGGGGACGGAGGTCCCGCCAACGACGCCCAGTTCAGATTCCCTTCCGGCCTGGCGCTGGATGCCGCCGGCAATCTTTACGTGGCAGACACCCAGAACAGCCGCGTCAGGCGGCTTACACCGGTCCCGCCGCCCGCCGACTCCGGAGCGGCTCCCTAGTGTCCTGTCCCGCGAACAGCTTTGCAGTGGGAAATCGTGGGACAGGCGCCCCGGGGGCACCCGGCCTGTCGGCCACGCAGGCTGCTATTGTCAAGGAACTTGCGGGACAGGACACTAGATCAGCGCGGGCCGCGTGCGTGGCGCTGCGGCCTTCAGCGCTTCCGCTACGCTCGCCCGGCTCCCTGAACCCGCGTGGATCGGGGGGTGTCAGACAACGCCGCGCTGAACCGGCGATGGCAACCCCTGGGCTGACGGCCTGCGACGACGCCATGCCGGTAGCGGGTCATTCCTTTTGACGGCTCGACCAGACCCGCCTACAATGAAGGTGATGAAGAGCAGGAGTGCCAAAACCCTTTCCTATTCGGTCTTCTATGAACAAGCTCCCGAAGGCGGCTACGTGGCTTTCGTTCCCGCCCTCCCAGGTTGTCACACCCAAGGCGAGACCCTCGAAGAGACGGAGCGCAACGTCAAGGAGGCCCTCGCGCTGTACCTGGAAAGCCTGACAGCTCACGGGGAGGCTATTCCCGAGGAGCAACGATCGTTTCAAGGAAGGGTGACAGTTCCCATCTCTGTTCCCGTCTGATTCATAAACCACGGTTCTAGGCTCCCGCAACTGGTCGAACAGTAGCCTCATCTCCGTCGGCGGGACCAGGAACAGAGTTCGAAGATTGTCCACGACGGGGAGCCGCACGACGTATTCCGGCTATCACTTCGTCAAAGGCCAGTTGCTCTCCGATTCGCCGATGCGGCATCACCCGCTGACGCCGATGACCAACCCCAACCTCGTCGAGCACCTCCAGCGCCAGACAAAGCGGCGGATTGGCCTGACACCCTGTTCCGTGGTTGCGGAAGGCGCGGAGTACATACGAAAGCAATGGGCGGACCTCCGAGCGGCCGGCATCAATGTTGCGATCGTGGACTGCTTGGATGAAACGCATTCAGCAGCCATCGCGGAAGCGGCTTGCGGGCTGAAGGTCATTAGCGGCAGTTCCGTTTTCGGCATCCACCTGCCCGCCGCGTGGCGCCGCCGAGGATGGTTCGGAGCGCCACCGTCCAATCTCTGGGAGGACCTCGGCCCTGGCGAGGGCAAGGGCCGCCTTGTCGTCGCGGGAAGTTGTTCGGTTGCTACCGAAGCTCAAAACGCGTGGCTCACCCGCAAAGGAGCCTATGTGCTGGAACTGGATGCCCGTGCTCTGCTGGAAACCGGAGCAGCGGATACCCCGGAACGCGCCGCGCGAGAGCTGGCCGCCGGCGGCACGGTACTGCTGAAAACACGCTCCGCTCCGAGCGATATTGGCCAGGCGCAGCAATGGGGCGCCGCCCAAGGCTGGTCGCCGGCTGAACTGGGCCTGAAGATCGCGGCAGCGCTGGCGGGAGTTACGCGGCAAGTCGTCGATAGCCGGACTCCGGAAGTTCTCGTCTGCGCGGGCGGCGAGACAACCGGCGCGATCTGTCGAGCGCTGGGCATCCGGGGCCTCGCAGTGGACCGCAACATCCAACCGGGCGTACCGCTTTGCTTTCCGCTGGAACGGGCCCGCGTGCCCATGGCCCTCAAGTCCGGCAATTTCGGCGCAGAGGACTTCTATGCCGCCGCATTCGCTGCTGCGGCAAAGGTCCGCGCCGATGCGGGAGCAGCCGGTGCGAGCACCCCGCGACAGCAGACGTAATACTGAAGGAAATGCTGATCGAGTGTCCTGTTCGACATGAGTAGCTGACCCAGGTTGTCGCCACTCTTACCGCGGGGATCCACCGCGCATTTGACGGACCGACCTGCGGAGAACCGTCAGGACCGCTGCCTGTGGGTAGCCAAAACCTGATCGCAGCGCAGAGCGGCGTTACGTAACGGGGGAAGTGGCCGCTGATCCCCGGAGGCGCTCGTTCAAGGCAAGCGCTGATTTCCGAAAGCACTCACCCGGCCAGCGGCCCGGACAGATTCCGGCCACAGTGTCCTTGGGGTCGCATCCCTCGGCCAGGACTGCCGCCCGGTGCCCGTGGTCGGTGATTCCGACCCTGCTATCCAGGAGGGCACAGCGGCGGCAAAGAGGTTCTAGGCGGCCTGTTGCCAGCAATACCGATGGTGCAGACCACCCAGGCGCGCACTGGAAAGCACGATCGCGTTCGCTGCCGGCCTTTTCTCGATCGGGCGTCTGTTCGGCGTGTCTTTCTCCAGGGCGTCGTGAATGCGGTCGTCGTGGTGGTAGTTCACGTAATCGCGGATCAGCCGACGGAGATGGTGTTCGTTCAGCGCAATGACATGGTCCAGGATCTCGCGCCGAACACTCCCCACCCATCTTTCCGCGATCCCATTTTGCCAGGGCGCTTGGATGCTCGTCCGTTTTGGTTTCAGGCCCGTCGCCTTCAGAAGCGTAATCACGTCAGCATCGAATTTCGAATCGCGGTCCAGGATCACGTATCGGTACGGGGAAGCCTCGGGAAACGCTTCGCGCAATTGCTGGACGACCCAGTCCGCAGTCGGGTGCCGAGTCACGTTGAAGTGCAGGATCTTGCGGCGTCCGTGCGCGATGACGAAAAAGCAGTAGAGCAACTGGAAGGTCACCGTTGGCACCGTAAAGAAGTCGAAGGCGACTATCACCTCGCGGTGATTCTGGAGAAACGCGAGCCACCGCTTACCACGGTCGCTACGACGCTGAACCCGCCGCAGATACCGGGCGACGGTCCGTTCCGAGACGACGAAGCCGAGCTTCAAAAGTCCGCCGTGGATCTTGGGGGCACCCCAATCCGGGTTGTCCGCCGCCAGCTGTCGGACCAGGCCACGAACGTCATCGGTGATCTTCGGGCGGCCGCCGCGCGGACGGGATCGCCAGCGCCAGTACAGCCGAAAACCCGTGCGGTGCCAGCCGACGACGGTCTCGGGCTTCACGATGACCATGACGTCAGCCCAGTGGGACCAGAAGCGGCGCAGGGCCGCCCAGAAGAGCCGGTCGGAGGAGTTCAAGGGGGGTCGGGGGCGTTTCCGTTTGAGGGCCGCGACCTGCTGTCTCAGGGCGAGGACTTCCAGGGCGACATCGCCGCGATCCTGGAAGAAGACACGTAGGGCGGCGAGGAGAGAGGAGATGAACTGGAGCACGAACTCACCGCTGTAGCATGGCGCAACGTGGCCTCGCCGGGGCAGCTGCGGAGCAACGCAATCTGTTGATTCCACAGCATCACAGAGTTTTGTCCACGCACAAGCCCGGTAGAGGCCCGCGCCTGGCACGCCGCGGCCCGTGCTTCCGAAAATGGTGACTCAAATGCGTGAACTGGCCTTGTCCGGATGCCGCCGGGATGAGACTATTCAGCTTGATACTCCTCCAGGAAGGGAACAGCTCATGCGATTCACTTACTTCCAGCCTACCGAACTGATCTTCGGACGCGGCAGAATTCAGGAACTCGGGACGATCGTCCGCCGATTCGGGACACGCACGCTGCTCGTGAGCGGGAAAGAGACGCCGGCAGTCGCAGCGCAGTTCGCGGCGGCAAGGCTGAGTCTGGCCACCGCCGGAGTGGAGGTGGTCCACTATGATGGCGTGATTCCGAACCCGACGGTTGAGTCGATCAGCGCCGGGGCCGCGCTGGCGCGGCGCTTTGGGGCCCAATCCGTCATCGGCCTGGGGGGTGGCTCGGCGATGGACACCGCGAAAGCCATCGCCGTCGAGGCCACCCACGAAGGTTCGTCATGGGACTACCTGTTCTACAAGGAGCCTCCGACTGAGGCGACACTGCCCGTCATCGCGCTTTCGACGACGTCCGGGACCGGATCTCAGGTGACCCAGGTGGCGGTGATTACGAATCCCGCTGCCCGCGACAAGTCGGCGATCTACCACCCGAATGTCTTTCCCAAAGTCTCGATCGTGGATCCGGAACTCATGCTCAGCGTTCCGTCCGAAGTGACGGCCTGCACGGGCTTCGACGTGTTTTGCCATGCCTTTGAGTCGACGATTCATCCGAACTGCAACCCGGTGGTGGAGGGCTTTGCGTGGGAGGCCATCCGTCGTGTGATGGCTGACCTGCCGCGGGTTCTTGCCGACGGCTCTGATCTGGACGCGCGCGAATCGATGGCGTGGGCGGATACTCTGGCCGGATACTCGATCGCTTCCGCGGGTGTCACGCTACCGCACGGAATGGGAATGGCGATCGGGGGCATGTACCCTCATGTCGCGCACGGCTTGTCGCTCGCCATCGTCTACCCGGCGTTCGCGCGGTTCACCTGGGATCACGCGATTCCGCAATTCTCGCGGGTTGCCCGGCTGCTGGATCCAAGCCGGGCTGCTGCGACTGACCAACTGGCCGCCAGCCGCGCGCCAGAACTGATCGAAGGCTTCCTGACCCGTATTGGCTTGCGAGTGGGGCTGGCGGACGTTCATGTGCCGGAGGACGAACTCCCCGCTTTGGCGCGGCAATGTATGGTGCTCCCCGATTACAAGGGCAACCCGCGCGTGGCCACGGCCGCGGAGATGGAGTCGCTGGTGGTTGAGAGTTTCACGGTTCAAAGCCGTCAGGAGATGAATGCATGAGGGAGACGGGAATCGTCAATCGGGAAATCTGCGATGTTTTGTCGTCCTTGGGCCACACCGATGAGATGATTGTCTGCGACGCCGGCTTCGCAATCCCGGACGGCATTCGCACGGTGGACATTTCCTACGGCGAGAACCGGCCCACGGTGCCGCAGGTGCTGGAGGAGTTGAGCAAGCACTTCTCCGCCGAGAAGCTTGTGATCTCCGAGGAAACGCGCGCCCACGTGCCGGCCCGGTTCGATGAATTGAGCCATGCGTTCGGCGCCGGGATGCCGGTGGAAGTCATCACTCAGGATGAACTTCGGGCTCGCGCCCGACGCGTGAAGGCGATCATCCGGACCGGCGACTTCACAGCCTACTCCAACCTTCTGATAGTCTCAGGCGGAGGCGGGCGCTGGTTTGTCGAAAGACCGTAGCGCCGGCGCGGGAGGAAACGCATCGTGAACTGGTCGATGAACGCGGTGGACACCGTCGTCCTGCTTGCCTATCTGTTCGGCATCACCGCCTTTGGCATCTGGGTCGGCTACCGCCGCAATGCTTCGACCGAGCACTACTTCCTGGCGAACAAATCGTTGGGCTGGTTCACGGTGGGCGCCGCCGTCTTTACTTCGAATATTTCGACGATCCACCTGGTGGGCCTGGCTGCCGGGGGCGCGAAGGAGGGCATGGTCATTGGCAACTTCGAGTGGATGGCCTGTTTCACTCTGATGTTGCTGGCGCTTGTCTTCGCGCCGTTCTACATCAAATCCAAGGTGTCGACGCTGCCTGAGTTCATGGAACGCAGGTACTGTCCACAGGCGCGCACCTTCCTGGCTGTGATCGGCCTGCTTGGCGCGCTGCTCATCCACATCGGCATCAGCCTGTTCGCCGCCGCCAAGGTGTTTGAGAGTTTCCTCGGCGTGCCCATGATGGCCACCATCGTGGTTCTGTCCATCTTCACCGTGACCTACACGGCCCTCGGCGGGCTGAAGGCCGTGGTGATGACGGAGAGCGTGCAGGTCTGCCTACTCCTCGCTGGAGCCACTCTGGTCACCGTGTTGGGCATCCTCGCGCTGCCCTCGGCCGGCGTTCACGATATGACCCAATTCCGGGCCGTGGTCGCGCCCGGGCAACTGAGCATGCTGCAGCCGGTTCACAATGCCCAGGGCCACTTGAATGAGTTCTCCTGGCTCGCCGTGCTGCTGGGCTATCCGATTCTCGGAATCTGGTATTGGTGCGCGGACCAGACCCACGTCCAGCGAGTCCTCGGGGCAAAGGACCTTACCTCGGCCCAGAATGGCGCCCTTTTCGCTGGCTTCCTCAAGATCACGCCGGTGTTCCTCATGGTCCTTCCGGGCGTGGTCGGTTCCGTGCTTTGGAAGAAGGGGGCATTCACGCTGGCCGTACTTCCGGCTTCCCAGACGCCGGACTACAACACCATGCTCCCGGCTCTCATCAACTTCCTGATTCCCATGGGCCTCAAAGGCCTCTTGGCCGCCGCCATGGCTGCCGCCCTGATGAGTTGCATGGCAGCCGCGCTCAACAGCTGCGCCACGCTGATCTCCATGGACATCGTCAAGCGGCTGCATCCGGAGACGCCGGACAGCCGTGTCGTCAGGATCGGAAGAATCGCCACCGGCGTCATCATGCTGCTGGCGATGATGTGGTCGACGCAGGGCGATCAGTTTGGAACGATCTTCGAAGCGATCAATAAGATTCCGATGACGTTTGCTCCGGCTGTCACAACCGTGTTTGTCCTGGGCATCATGTGGAAACGCGGAACCAGGCAGGCGGCGATGGCGACGCTTTACGCCGGGTCCATCATCGGAATCATTTATTTCGTGCTGGATCTTCCAGGGATCGGCCGCTGGATTTTACGGCAGTCTCCGCCACCTGCCAATTTTGCCGGGCTGATCACGGATCCTGCCTACGGCATCGGAATACCATTCATGCTGGCCGGACCGCTCCTGGTGGTCGCCTGCGTCGCCATGTACGTGGTGACCAGCCTGTTGACGCCAGCCATGGCTCCGGAACGCCTAGCCGGCGTGTGTTGGGATCACCCGCTCGCCTTCCTTCGCGGGCGGGTTCTTGGAGCATCCGACCCGCGAATGGTCGCGCTGCTGCTGTTCAGCGTGGTCGTAGTACTTTACTGGCTCCTGCATTGAGGCAGGGAGGAGGTCGCATGAGACAGGCGATGATGACGCAGCCCGGCGTGATCGAGCACCGCGAGGTTCCCGCGCCGGCGCCGGGCCCGGGCGAAGTCCTGCTGCGGGTGAAGCGGATCGGAGTATGCGGATCAGACGTGCATGTCTGGCACGGACAGCACCCGTTCACTCCCTATCCGGTCGTCCAGGGACACGAGTTCTCCGCCGTGATCGAAGCGGTTGGCGCGGGCGTCACTGCATTGAGGCCCGGTCAACGCGCCACCGCCGCTCCTCAAGTTGTGTGCGGAACCTGCCCGCCGTGCCAACGCGGCGACTATCACATCTGCGACCAGCTGAAGGTCCGTGGATTCCAGGCGCCAGGTTGCGCGCAGGATCTGTTCCTGACCGAAGAGTACCGGCTTGTGCCGTTCCCCGACAACATCAGCTTCGACGAAGGCGCGGTGATCGAACCGGTCGCCGTCGCGGCCCACTCCACAGCCCGCGCGGGGAACCTGGCCGGAAAGAACGTTGTTGTTTTCGGCGCGGGTCCGATCGGCAATCTGGTCGCACAGGCTGCGAGGTGCCGGGGCGCCGGGAAGGTCCTGATCACCGATGTTTCGGATTTCAGGCTGGAAAAGGCCACTGAAGTCGGGATCGATGCCACCTGCAACGTCTCGCGCGAGCCGCTGGCCCGGGCAGTTCTGTCTGCATTTGGAGAAGAGGGATTCAACGTCGCGTTTGAGTGCGCCGGCGTGGAATCCTCCCTCGATGACGCGATTCAGAACATCCAGAAGGGCGGCCTCATCGTGGTGCTCGCTGTTTACGGGCAGCGCCCGCGAGTCGACATGGCGGTCGTGAACGACCGCGAACTCACTCTCACCGGGACTTTGATGTACCAGCAGAGCGACTATCAGCAGGCGGTGGAGTGGCTCGCTGCGGGGAGCGTTAAAGTGGCTCCGCTCATCACGAAGCACTTTTCCTTCGATGCCTATGCGGATGCCTATCGCTTTATCGAACAGCACAGCCACTCGTGCCTGAAGGTCATGATAGATCTATGAATGTGTTAGGGGTGGAAACAATGATGAAAGCAATAGCGCTGATACCTGTTTTCGCTGCGGTCATGATGGCGCAAACCGCACCGCTCGCACGCTGGCGTTTCGACAGCCAGGCGGCCCCCCTGTCGAGGGTTGCCGAAACGAGAGACGACGCGGGGAACGTGGCCGACTCCCTCCGGGGCAACGCGTGGGTAAACGCAGGGGTAGCGGGCGCCGGGCTGCAATTCGACGGCATCACGGCGCACATAGTCCGCAGCGCGGCATCTGTTCCGAAACTCGGCCCCGCCTTCACGCTGGAAGCGTGGATCGCTCCGGCGGCCTACCCCTTCAATTGGTGTCCCATCCTTCAGCAGCAGAATGGACCCGACGACGGTTTCTTTCTCGGGATTGGCGATGCTGGCCAGATTGGCTTCCGGCTTTCGGCCGGCGGAAGATGGAACACCTTAGAAACAAAGGACCGCCTGAAACTCCGCCAGTGGGCTCACGTCGCCGCCGTGTTCGGCCGCGGGGTCGCCGAGGTCTACATAGATGGCGAGCCTGCCGCTACCGTCCCTGTCAACGGAGAGTTCGCGCCCTCCAGCGGCGCGGATCTCTGGATCGCCCGGAACAGGTTTCAACTTGAGCAGTCGCAGCCCGTCAGCCGGAATCGCCAACACCTGACCAACATCCTGTTCGACGGAATTCTCGATGAAGTGCAAGTCTGGCCGGCGGCGAAGACGGCAGCGGAGATCCGCGCGGCTTACCACAAGCTGCGGCCATCAACCCCGCCCGCGATCGAAACGCGCGCCTTGCCGGCGGGCTCCCCCGGCTCCGGCCGTTTCGGCGCGGAGTATGCCCACCTGAAGTACTACAAGGGCTGGGACGACACCTGGCGTGTCGGCGATTACCCGGACGTGGTCGTGCGCTTCGATCAGGCCCCCTACCGGTTTGTCTTCTGGCGCGGCATGAGCTACATCCCGCATTGGGTGACGGAGAACGGAATCTGGTACGACAACGAGTTTGTTGAGAGCTTTCAGCCAGGCTTGCAGGGCAGTGCCGAACCGATGTCGGACAAAACGTGCCGGTTCTCGAACGTGCGGATCATCGAGTCGAGCGACGCCCGGGTGGTCATTCACTGGCGATATGCTCCGGTTGACGTCGGCTACCGGTTCGCATACTTTGACGACGTCAGCGGCTGGGGCGACTGGACCGACGAGGTCCACACGATCTATCCGGATGGAGTGGGAGTCCGCGACATCACGGTGCACACCAGCCAGTACGAGCAGAGGTTCCAGCAGTCGCAGGGAGTGGGAGTCCCCACCAAGGGGCAAACCAGCAGTCCGCCGAGACCACACGAGTGGCACGAGAGCATCGTTGTCATGGGCCCCGGCATGAGTCCAACCGACGCTATCGAACCCGGCGCCGTCACGCTGATCGACAACGACGGGGTGGCGAAGACGTATTCGTGGGAGCATCAGGTCCCGCCTAAGTATCCCAAGGAGCCGGTGGGGGCGAATTCGCATATCATCAACACCCGGTCGAAGTTCAAGCCGTTCGCCTCGGCCCGCCCCCAGGACAAGCCCGTGTTTGACGTCTATGCGGGAGAGATCCGGCGAGAGGTGAGCATCTTCCCCTGGTGGAATCACTGGCCGACGGCGTTTGAGCCTTCGAACGGGCGCTATGCCCTGGCTGCCGATCGGGCGAGTCACTCATCCCTGACGCACATGCGCTGGGACGAGTACGAGAAGGGGCCAAACCGGCTGAATAAGATCATGCTGCAAGGACTTACCGATGGCACGGCCGCGGATGTGGCGGCGCTGTCCCGATCCTGGAGCAATGCGCCGAAGGCTTCGGCAGGCGGCGTCTACGATCCGAAGCAGCGCGCATACGTCTTCGCGCGTTCGCCCGGTTCGGGCAGAGCCGGGCTCGCGTTCCGCGTGGAAGCCAGCAAGGAATCGCCCGTGCGCAACCTGGCGCTGGTGGTGAAGAAGTGGGGCGGGCAGGGCGCGGCGCTGGTACTGAACGGCAAGCCAGTTCCACAGGGTCCCGCGTTCCGCATCGGGCGGAGGGCGATGGTGGAGGAATCGGATCTGGTGGTCTGGATCAAAGTGGACTCCGAGCGGCCGGTGGAAGTATCCCTTCAGCCGAAGTAGCTCTTTGCGCGGCGCCCAACGGACGTCACCGCAGCAATGCCGCGTCCAGTTGCGCCATGAGCCCCATGCTCATCTGGTAGATGCTGCGGTAATCGCTGCGCTGGAGCGGCCCACCGCCCTTGTTTTCGATTGCGATACGCCACCAAGCAAGCCATCCGGGGTGAGGTGTTTCTGCAAACCGGCCAGCGTCCTTGCCGCGGCGGTTTTGGCTGTTGTATCCAGCCAGCCGTGCTTTGCGCCGATGGCCCATGCCGCCGCGATGCCCACGCTGCCGGCGGTGTCGGGTGTGAGCGCGGGCTCATCCGCAAACACACTCCACAGACCGTCGGCGCGTTGCATTGCCATCGCCCGCATGTCAGTGAATCCGGTTCTTTCGCCGATACTCGCGCGGAGTGATCCCGGTCTGCCGCGAAAAGAACCGTGAGAAATGGGCATCGGCGTCAAAGCCGGATGCTGTTGCGACCTCTCCCACTGTCATGTTGGTCTCGATGAGAAGTCGCTCTATGCGCTCCACCCGGCACCGGTGAATCTCTTCCATGGGTGTCCGCCCCAGGAAGTGCTTGAACCGATCCTGGAGGGCGCGCCGGGACACTCCGGCGGCGGAAGGCAGATCAGCCACTCGGATGTCTTTGTTCGAGTTGTCCCGAATGAACCGCAGGGAACGAACGACAACCGGATCGTCGATGGCCAGTGTGTCGGTGGATTGGCGCGAGACGACGTGAGTCGGACTGACTGTAACCAGTTCCGCGGCCGCATCCCGGCCTCTCATGAGGGCATCCAGAAGTGCCGCCGCCTGGTATCCTCCACGCTCGGTGGCGAGTGCGATGCTCGACAGCGGCGGGTTCGCGCTGCTGCAAACCTGCTGATCGTTATCAACACCCAGAATGGCGACATCATCCGGCACCCGGATCCCGCGCAACCGGCACACCTCACTGAGCATCCTCGCCCGGTCGTCGTTGCACGCCAGAATCCCCGCCGGCTTGGGAAGCGTACCAAGCCAGCGGGCGAGCTGCTTCTGCTCGGCGTACCAGGACTGTTCGGGACGATTGACTCGTGGCGAATAGTGATGCGCCTCGTGGCCGGCGCTTTCGATGCGGCGCGAAAAGCCCACGGCGCGACGGTCGCTGAATTCCAAGCCGCTCAATCCGCAATATCCGAAGTGCCGGAGGCCCAACCCCAACAGGCTCGTAGCGCCCAGTTCTCCGATCGCCTCGTTGTCACAGACGATCTGCCGGTTGCCCTTTCCGAGCCTTCGCGTTCCTATCGAGACAATCATCGGAATGCCGAAGGGCTTCAGTTCGGCCAGTCTGTCCTGTAGCAGAATGACTCCATCGGCCTTCCAGGCGCGCATGCTGCGAAGGCGCTGGCTTCGCGTGAGTCCATGCAGGTAGGCCGGCGCCTCCTCGTAGAACGTCCACGGCCCATGCGTTTGGGCATACTCGACGATCCCCCGCCTCAGCCCGCGATCGAACTCGCGGGCCGCGGGTATCAGCAGGATCACGCCTGGCGGACGTCTCACTAGCCAGTCATTCTACCCCAGTTGGCGCCCAAAATGGTGACAAGTATACCGAAAGTGGCCTTGTCCCCCCGGGCGGAGGGGGGTATATTTGATCTGTCCTGGGGGCATAGCGGGAATTCTCGCCTGAACCGAAGTGCTGGCCCGGATCGGGATATGGATGGGAGGTTGCTATGGAAACGGTTAACGTACCGGTGGGCATCAGGCTCGTACCGGCCTTGTCTTTCAGCGCGCGGCCGTTGATCCTCGCGTTGGTGATTTTGGCGGCAAGCTGCGTCCTATTCGCGCAAGCCGACCGCGCCACCATTGAGGGCATCGTCACGGACGCCAGCGGGGCTGCCATCCCCGACGCCCAAGTGAACATCGTCCGCATCGAGACGAACATCCTGATTCCGCTCCAGACCAACGAAGCGGGCCGGTATTTTGCCGCCAACCTTCCGCTGGGCACTTACCGGGTGGTGGTGGAGAAGGCCGGTTTCCGCGCGGCCCAGGTGGACAACCTGATCCTGCAATCGCAGACGAGCGTCCGCGCGGACGTCAGGATGGAGATCGGATCGGTGACGGAGCGGGTCGAGGTGACCGCGGGGGCTCCCATGCTCGACGCCTCCACGGCCACCATCACCGCCCAGCTCACCACCAAGCAGATTCAGGAACTGCCGGTCATCACCGTGGGCCGCAGGCGCGACATCACGTCCTACCTCGCCTTCCTGCCCGGCGTGACGACCATTTCCACGCGGGCCGCGCGGGTGAACGGATCGAGCCCCGGCAACTCCGAGGTATTCCTCGACGGCGCTCCGGCCAGCCAGGGCAACGTGCGCGGCGGCATTCAGGACAACGGCCCCTCCATCGAACAAGTGGGCGAATTCAGCGTGGTCACCAATTCCTTCAACGCCGAATACGGCCGGACGGGAAGTTAATTCACCAACATCACCATTCGCTCCGGCACCAACCAGGTCCATGGCAGCGCCTTCGACTTCATCGCCAACGACGGCCTGAACGCGCGAAATTTCTTCCAGAAGAGCCGCAGCAGAATTCGGCAGCACGAAGGCGGTTTCAGCCTCGGCGGGCCGGTCTACCTGCCTAAGATCTACGACGGCCGCAACAAGACGTTCTTCTTCTTCGGACAGCAGTTGGTCTATTACACCAATACTTACAGCGGCAGCCTCTTCACCGTTCCGCGCGCGGATTTCCGTGCCGGTGATTTCGGCCAGTTGCTGGACTCCACCAATACCCAGATCCCGGTCTTCGACCCCTCCACGACCCGCTCCGACGGCAAGGGCGGCTTCGTCCGGGATCAATTCCCGGGGAACCGCCTGCCGGCCAACCATATCAGTGCGGTGTCGCAGAAGATGGTCGCGCTCATCCCGCCGCCCGACCTGCCCACCCTTCAGATCGACAATTTCCGCCACCGCACGGGATCGGGCACGTACCGCAACTACGTTTCGTCTCTCAAGATCGATCACAGCTTCTCGAACACCCACAAGATCTCGGTCACCTACAGCGATCAATACAGCCCGCGCTGGGTCGCCGGCAAGGGATACGGCATGGACAGCGAACTGGAAGGCGCGTCATCGCCGAAGTATATCCACACCCGCATCGGCCGCATCAACTACGACTGGATCGCGCGTCCGAACCTCCTCAGCCACTTCACCATCGGCGTGGATCGCTACAACAACCAGACCGCCCAGGTGACGCAGTTTCAAGGTTGGAACCAGAAGCTCGGCATCCAGGGCGTCCGTTGGGACCAGGGGGCGTTTCCGGTAGTCAACTTCGGCGGCGGAACTGCCAGCCCGAACGGCTTCGGCGGGCCCGACTTCTCCACCAACGCCAACGGCCGCATCACCTTCACCGAAACCCTGGCGTGGACCCGGGGCCGGCACAGCATCAAGTTCGGCGGCAACTTCTGGCCCGAATACGCCAACGCCCGCGAAGGTTATAACAGCAGCGGGAACTTCACCTTCAGCAACCTCACCACCAGCAATCCGAGCGCCTCGAAATACACGTCATGGGGCAGTTCCATGGCCAGTTTCCTGCTGGGCGAACTGTCGAGCGCCACGATTACCGAGCAATACGCCCGGGGCCAGCGGTTCCGCTCCTACGCCCTGTTTGCGCAGGATGAGTGGCGCGCGACGAAAAAGCTGACGCTCTCCTTCGGCCTGCGTTGGGAAGGCAACGGCGCTCCCTTCGAGCCCAACGGAGCGGTCAGCGCGTTTAGTCCGCTCATCGCGAACCCCAAAGCCGGCAACCGGCCCGGTGCGCTGCTCTTTGCCGGAAACGGCCCGGGGCGGTCGGGCTCGCGCTCGCTCTCCGACGGCTGGTACCGCGGCTTCGGCCCGCGCCTCGGCGTGGCCTACCAGGCCACCCCGAAAACCGTGGTCCGCGCTTCGGGAGGCATCTACTTCGCGCCCGGTTTCCGGACGCGCCTGATCGCCTATGGGTTTACAAACAGCAACAGCCGCAGTTCTCCCAACGGCTACGCCCCCATCTACAACTGGACCAGCGCGGCCTACCCGCAGGACTTCCCGCTCGCTCCGTTCATCGATCCCTCCTTCCAGAACGGCCAGGGAGCCAGCTCCGTTCTGCCCGACACGTCACGCATGCCGCAGATTCTCACCTGGACACTCAGCGTCCAGCGCGAGTTGGCGCGCGACCTGACCGTCGAAGGCACCTACGTCGGCAGCCACTCCACCCACCTGATCCTGGGATACTCGCTGTCCAACATGAACACGCTCGACCCGAAGTATCTCTCGCTCGGGAACCTGCTGTTTCAGGACATCTCCTCGAGCGCCGCCGCCGCGGCGGGCTACACCGCACCTTACGCCGCTTTCACCACTCAGTCCAACCGCACAGTGGGTCAATCGCTGCGGCCGTACCCGCAGTATCTCAACATCAGCGAAGAATGGGGCCCGCGCGGCATCGGCCGCTTCAATTCGCTGCAACTGAAGGCGACCAAGCGCTACTCCAGCGGCCTCACGCTGCTGGCGTTCTACACGTGGTCGAAGAACATGACGAATTCCGACTCCGGGAATGTTGACTCGCCACCGTCGGAGGGCACCGTTCAGAACCCGGCCAACCGCAATAGCGAGATCTCGGTCAGCACCGAGGGGCCGCCGCACGTCTTTGTGGCCAGCAGCTCGTACGAATTGCCTTTCGGTCCGGCCAAGAAGTTCCTCCCCAAAGGCGGAGTGCTGGGGCTCATCGTGGGCGGATTGCAGATTACGGCCTACTGCCGTTACACGAGCGGGGCGGCGCTGGCCATCACCGGAGGCAATGCCATCTCAGCTCTCGGCTACCCCGGCATCCGCGCCAACTATGTGGGTGGCACTCCGTACAAGGTGACCAATCCGCGCGACTTCGACCCCGCGCGCGATCTGTATCTGAACTCGGCCGCCTTCGCCACGCCCTCCACCTTCGCGCTGGGCAACACCGCCCGGGTCCTCGATTGGGTTCGCGGCTTCCGCGGGAAGAGCGAATCACTCTCGCTCGCCAAGCGCATACCCATCAAGGAGCGCTTCAAAGCAGTTGTGCGCGCCGATGTCATCAACCCATTCAACCTGGTGCGCTGGAGTAACCCGAATACAGGCATCACGAGCTCCAGTTTCGGCAAAGTGACCGGCGCAGCCGACGGCCGCACCATTCAGCTCAACGCCACAGTGGAGTTCTGACCGGTATGAACCGGCGTGCGTTTGCCAAGGGGTTGGGCGCGGCGCTGGCCGCGTCCGAGGCCCCGGGTGGCGGCACAACGCCGATCCTCTACTACGGGGATGGCTACCACGGCGGTTCACGGGGCCACATGCCCGCCGGATCGTAGCGGGACATTCTCCATGCGGGGCGCGCACGTTGCTCGTGAGCGGGAAAGAGACGCCGGCGGTCCCAGCCCGGCTCGCACCGGCAAGGCTGAGTCTGGCCGCAGCCGGAGTGGAGGTGGCCCATTACTCTGGCCCGAATCTTCCGATCGGTGACCACCGGATTCTGGTCAAAGAGACAGGATTCAAGACCGCCCAATGCCAGCCCGTCGTTCTGAAAGCGCAGGCGCGCGTGCGCCTGGGTGTCATCCCGCCCTGGAGGTGAACAATGAAGAGTATTCGTAAAGCTAGTCGCCCTATCTACGCGCTCGTGAAATCCGTCGCGCTGTCCGGGCTCCTCATCGTATCAGCGTGGGGCCAAACCGACAAATACCAACTTCCGGCCGAGCAGCGCACGGGTAGCATCAAGATGATCTATCTGCTCTGCCACAGCCACCTGGACATCGGCTTCACAAAACCCTCGGACCAGGTAGCGCGAGACTACAAAGACGACATCGACACCGCGATCAAGCTGACCCGCGAAAACCCCGACTATCGCTGGACCATCGAAACGGCCTGGATGCTTGAGGAGTGGCTGCGGCGCACGGACGATGCCCGGCTCGTTGACGAACTGGGGCAGTTGATTCGCTCTGGGCGCATGGGGTTTGGCGCGATGTTTGCCAGCATGAACAGCGGGCTCATGAGCGCCGAGGAAGTCAATCGAATGGTCTACGCCGGAGAGGAGTTGCGACGACGCTTCGGGATCGACGGTACGGTTGCGTACCACAACGATGTTCCGGGCTCCACCTGGAGCTATCCGCGCGTTCTGTCCGGCAGCGGCGTGAAGTACCTCGTGACCGGACTGAATACGGGCGGTTCTACATACCAGCCCGATGTGTACAATGGCAACAACCTGGGACCCGCGAGCAGACCATTCTACTGGGTTGGTCCAGACGGCAGCCGGGTGCTGCAGTGGTTCACCCGACTTGCCAATTACTCGGAGGGTTTGCACTGGAGACTGGGCCGTTTCCCGATCAAAGAGGCGGAGCGCATGGTCCCACGACGTCTCGCGTGGCTCGAGCAGAACGGTTATCCGTACGACCGCTATCTACTCATGGCCGCGGCTGGCGACAACAGAGACCCGTACGGGGCCTACCTGACGCTGCTCCAGATTCGGGAGTGGAACCAGGCGCACCCCGAGCTTCTTCTCCGTATGGCTACAGCCGAGGAGTTCTTTCGCGATCTGACCGGCAAGTATGGTGACCGCTTTCCGGAACACTCCGGTGATGCGACGGGCTCCTGGGAACAAAAGAAACTCTTCATACCCGACTCGGCCGCGAAGATGCGCGAGGTCTCCAACATTCTGCCCGCCGCGGAAATGGTGGCCACGCTCGCTTCGATCCTGAAGGGCGCGACGTTCCCCCGCTTCGATTTCCGCGAGGCATGGCGAAGGCTTCTTGTCTTTCACGAGCACTCTAACGGCGAGGCGGACTGGGGAACGCAGATCGAAAGCCGCACTGGTCTGGACTGGAACGTCGTGGACTACTACGCCAACGCCATGGCCGGTTTCTCCAGCGCCAACCAGCAGTTCGACAAAGCCCTGCGCCAGTTGGCCGGTCACCGGGCTCACGTCCCATACCTCCTGCAGGAATTCGATGTGGACGGGCCTTTCACGGTGATGGTCTACAACGGGCTTTCGTGGACCCGGAATGGCCCGGTTGTCGTCGAAAGACTGCCTAAGGATCTGGGGGGATCTCCTCTGGAGGTGGTGGATCTGGCGAGTGGTGAGAAACTGCCCTGCCAGGACGAGCCGGGAACTCCGCGACGGCTTCTGTTCTTTGCGCGCAACGTGCCCGCCACGGGGTACCGGCTGTATTCGATCCAGAAGAGCAAAGAGCCGGTGAAGCCGTCCTCGGACACCTTCCCGATCCGGGTAGCCTGGAACGCCGAAGGCTGGATCACCTCAATGCTTGATGAGAAGAGCGGTCACGAGATGCTGGACCCCAGGCCCGGCCAGCCGTTCGGGAGCTTGTTCTCGCTGTTGTCGGGCAGGGTGCGGGTTTACCAGATTGCGGAGGACGGGAAAGGTAGCGTGCAATCGGAAGAGGCCCCGGTGGCCAGGCGCATTGAAATCCGGCGCCCCGGGTCGCTGCTCTCAACCGTTGTCACGCTCTACCGTGAGGCGCCTTATGCCGACCTGCGTTTTGACCTGGACATGAGGACGGTTCCGCCGGGGATCAACGGCCACGCCCTCGCTCTGCCTTTTCCACAGGGAAAGGAGACTTTCCTGAACGGAGCCGGCTTTGTATACCGCGTCCCCGACGACCGGTTGCCGGGAGGCGGCGCCGTCGACCGGCTCGCGGTCCATTTCACGCACTTCAAGCAGGCGTCCTCCTGGGGAATTACATTGGCGAACCGGGATGCCTTTTTCTGGGGCCCAGACCCGATCATCCGCCTGACCCGGATCCCACCCGAAGTCGCCAAGGGAGGCCGGAACCTGCTGCGATCGGAGCCGACGGTGTCAACTTCTCAGTCCTTCCGCTTCAGGGTCGGCGTTCAGGGTCCTGAACCGTACGAATGGGAGCGCTTCGGTTCCGAGCTAAACCTACCGCTCCGGGTGATGCCGGTTTCCTCCACTACACAGCCGTCGAAACGGGCGTTCTTTGAAGTGAGCGATCCTGGCGTGCAGTTGCTCGCCTTCAAGCCGGCCGAAGACCGCCAGGGCTGGTACGTCTTGCGCCTGCAGGAAATCGGCGGGCATGTCGCTCAGAACGTAAAGCTCACGGCCCCCTTTCCAGTCGCCCAGGCCCTGCTCGCAAACACAGTAGAGAGGCCGTTGGGCTCGGTCATTGATCTGTCGGCCATCTCTATGAAACCCTGGGAGACCCTGACAATCCTCCTGAAGGCACAATAGGGCATGCGCCGCCGGGATGCCCGAAAACTTGACCACCAGACGCTGGAGGAGATCCGGATTCGGGCTGTCGAGCAGGCCCAGGCGGGCGAGAGTCCCGAAGCGGTGATCAAGGCGCTGGCGTACCGTCCAGTGATTCAATCCTGTAGTGTCCAAGAATTCGATCTGTTTCAGCTCGTGCAACTTGCGGGGCTCGTTACGGCTTCATCTTGGGGCCCGAGTTGACGCCGGGTTGATCCTTGGACGTTACGAAGTCGTGAACAGTTCTCTTCTGGGCAGCTTGCATCAAGAATATCGTCGATGCAGGAGGCTGCTTGACGAGCTGAACCGGGCTGGAATAAGCGTTTGGCGGCTGTGGGAACATGACCTGGAACGGAACACTCCCCGCCCTCGGGGGACACCTGAAAACCGGCCAATGAGGGACACCTCAAAACCGGCCAACGGGCGTGGTCAGGATCGCATCGCTGGCGATGACGCGCGACCGCGCCGGCCATTGATGCTTTGTGCTCGTTTCGTGCAATGCCACGGCACGATCTCCTCACAAACATAACATCCTGCCCGTGGAGAATGTTCGAGCAGGGTTGAGAGAGGGGAGCCAGCCGAGCGGTGCGACCGGGTGGCCACCGAGCGCTGGCTGCGCCTGCAAACCCGCCCCGCCCCGCTAACTCCACCGGATTCCCGGCAGTTCTTCGGCTCCCCACAGTCCGAGCCTGGCCGCTGCCCGGCCCAGATGGGGTCTCCGGTAGGCACAGTATGCGTTGCTATAACCGGGATCGTTCGCCATCTGCCATCAAGCGCACGTACAGGCGCGTTCGGCTCAATGCGGAGATGAAGGCTGCCCACTGGTGCACTATACTCAAGGTCGATGTCTTTCCCCTGGACTCGACGCCATTTCCTGATGAGCGCGGCAAAGGCGCTGGCTGCCTCGGCGCAGCCGAACCCGCGGCCCAACGTCCTGTTTATCGCTTCTGACGACTTGAATCACTGCTTCAGCGCCTATGGGCACCCGCTGGTGAGGACGCCGAATCTTGATCAGATCGCCCGCCGCGGAGTGCGCTTTGACCGTGCCTACTGCCAGTTCCCCCTGTGCAGCCCCTCCCGCACCTCGATCATGACCGGCCTGGCCCCGGACACCACGGGCGTGTACAACCTGACGACCCACTTTCGCGAGCGGCTGCCGGACGTCGTGACGCTGGGACAGTTGTTTCAGAAGAACGGCTACTTCGTGGCGCGGGTCGGCAAGATCTACCACTATGGCAATCCCGGGCAGATTGGGACGAACGGACTGGACGACGCGCCGACCTGGCTCAAACGTGTGAACCCGATCGGCGTAGACAAGACCAAAGAGGAGCCCCTGCTAACGAACTTCACGCCGAAGCGCGGCCTCGGCAGCGCGGTGTGCTTCCACGCCTCGGCCGCCCAGGACGAGGAACATACCGACGGCATCGTGGCCGCGGAGACTATTCGGCTGATGGAAGAGAACCGCGCTGGGCCGTGGTTTCTCGGCGCGGGATTCTACAAGCCCCATTGCCCCTACATCGCCCCGTCGAAGTACTTCGACATGGTCCCGCTCGACAAGGTGAAGTTGGTGCCGTTTGAGGAGTGGGAGATGAAGATCGCGCCGCCGTGGGCCTATTTCACCATTCCTGCAAACTGGGGCATGACGGAAAGACAGCGTCTGGAGGGCATGCGGGCCTATTATGCGACGATTCTGTTCCTGGATGCGCAGGTGGGCAAGTTGCTGAACGCCCTCCGGCGATTGGGACTGGAACAGAGTACGACGATCTTGTTCTGGAGCGATCACGGCTACGGACTGGGAGAACACGGCCAGTGGATGAAGCAGACGGTGTTTGAGTACGCGGCCCGTTCCCCCCTGATGATGTGCGGAGCGGGTGTCGCCGCGCGGGGACAGGCCTGCGGCCGCACGGTGGAGTTTCTGGACATCTATCCCACGCTGGCCGATCTTTGCGGCTTGAAAGACGTACCCGCCGCGCTGCATGGAAGGAGCCTTCGTCCGCTGCTCGACCACCCGCGGGCCAACTGGGACCGTCCGGCAGTCACGCAGGTCCATCGGGTCAGGCAGCCGGAGCCTGTCCGCGGCTACTCGATCCGGACGGAGCGATACCGTTACACGATGTGGGACGCCGGGCGTGAAGGCGAAGAGTTGTATGACTACGCCAAGGACCCGCGCGAGTTGAAGAACCTGGCCGGAGACGCCGCCGCGGCGCCGCTGAAAGCGCGGCTGCGAGCCCAACTCGAGTCCATCACGGCGGCCAGGGGGTTCAAGTACCCCGCCGGGTAAGGCGCTCGCCCAGCTTCTCGCGGATGTGGCAATGCCCAGTGGTGCGATCGAGCGGCCAGCGAGCGCCGGCTGCGCCTGGAAATCCGCGCCGCCTCTGCCAACCTCACCGGATTCCCGGCAGTTCTTCGGCTGAGCACGCTCTGTGCCCAGTCACCCTCGGGCTCGGATGGGATTCCCGACAAGCACAATGCCACGCAGGCCAGGGCACCCTGCACTTCTCGTGGCACGGGCCTTCCGCCTGTGCTTACCGAGAGCCCGGAGAAGACGTTTTCAGCAGCTTGCTCAGCCGCTCGGTCGGGTTGAAGCTTCGCTGGAGGTCGTTGTACCTGACCCAGAAGTAGGCCACCACGAAATCGTTCTTCAGTCCCTCTACAAAGCGGTCCCGCTCGGCCCAGGCGGCCAGGGCCTCCTCAATCAGCCGCTTCTCGGAAGGTCGTTCGAGCGCGCGCCGGGCGGCGCGGCTGGCGGCCGTAGTCAGCTCGGTGTAGCGCAGTCCCTGGCGGTAGAATTCGACGCGCTGGCGGATGAGATCGTTGTCCGCGGCGCGGGAGGCCTCGGCCAGGTCCCGGGCGCACTGCTCGAGCAGTTCCGGGGTAAACAGCTCCGGAAGCCGCGTCTTTTCGAGCGAGCTACAAGTGATGTCCTCGCCATCGGCGGTGGCCGCTCGCCAGGCTTCCTGAAGGCGCTGGTGGTACCGGCGGATGGCGGGCGCGGCGCGAGAGAAGCCTTTCTGGTAGAAGTCATCGAGAATCGCCGGCGCGTCCAGCGAAGTGTCCCATAGCAGCCTGCCGGCCACGTAATAGTTGATGCCGTTGATGGCGAAGTCGTCTCCCGACTGGGCTTGAAACATGTCGATGCCCAGGCTGCGTAAGCGCTTGATGGAATCGGCGATCTGCGGCACGACCAGGCGGTGCAGCCCCGGCCAAGAGCCGTTGATGAAGTACTCGTAGATGGCGGCTCTGCCACCCGCACGGGCCCAGGCCGCGGCCGTCGCGTGCTGCTCTTCTTTCAGCGTGGCGTTGGCGTGCCGGTAGGCGCCCCAGAGGCAGTACTGGGGGATGACCGAGGGGCGCAGCCGGACGCGCCGCGGCGGCGCAGCGTAACGGGAGTAGGCCATCGAAACGATGTACTTGCCCGGATGGGTCTTCTCCACCTCGGCGGCCACCTGGTTGACGTAGGTAAAAATGCGATCCGTGATCACGCCATAGCTGGCCGGCGCCTTTTTCATCTCTTCGATCTCGATGCCAGGCCGCTTGATCATCTCGCCGGAATCCAGCGCCCGGCAGCGATCGCACTCGCAGAAGCCGCCGCTGTCGTTCATGGTGATGTGGACGCCGTCGAAGTCCGGGTGATCGTCGAAGAACCGCCTGACCCACTCGACGGCAGCGCGGATGACCCCCGGGTGGGTGGTGCAGACCTGGCCGCCGTGCTTGTAGTCGTAGTCGGGGCCCGGAACGGCGCGCTGGCCGTCGATCAGCGCGTAGAACTCCGGGTGCGTGCGCGCGAACTTCTCGGGAAAAAAGATCTCACCGAGGGCGTGGCCTCCGTAGATCTTCAGGCCGCCCCAACGGTTGCGCATCTCCCACCGCGCCACCTCCGCCTGGTGCTCCGCGCTGACGCCTAGCAGGCGTTCCCGGGCGCGCATCTCGGTGGGACCGGTCTGCGCGCCCCACAGAGCTCCACCTGGGCCGCGGTTGCGCCACTTGAAGTGCGGCTCCTGGGTTTGGTCGATAAGCGGGATGACGATGGAGCGCGCCGCCGGGACCACCTCCCCCAGCTCGCCCGGCCAAAGCCAGCGGAGGCCGAGGTGTTTCTCCAGGAAGGTGTAGACAGCGAACTGGGTCCCCACGTCATCCTTGCCCGCCAGAATCAAGTTGCCGCCCTCGGTCTTGATGCGGAAGCCCTCGGAGCCGACGGTGCGGGGAAGGGCCGCGCCGTTCCCCACAAAGATGTGCCTGCCGGAGATCGCTTTGCCGTCGCTGCTGATAGAAAGCCTCGCGCCCGAGATCTTCTCGATGTAGCGCTGAAGCTCTTGGGCGGCGAAGCGGACCTCCCGGGGGGCGCGCGCGTCCACGACGATGGTGGCCCTCGCGCGGCCGTTCTCGACGAGCGCCACCGGCGCCTCGCGGGGAGCGGCCCCCAACTCCTGTGCGGCGAGCGCGGCGAGAACTACCAGGCTCAGTCTCACGGCGTGCTCCAGTTCAACAGGCGCAGCGCGTTGCCGCGATAAAGGGCCCCGAGCAGAGGCGCGGGCAGTTCCAGCCCGTAGTAGCGCCACCAGATTCTTCCCGGAATGAACTCGTCCGCGGACTCCAGCAGGCGCCACCAGCCTTCGTACATTCGCTTGTCGCGGCCCATGTCCGTGCCGTACAGAACGCGGTCGCGGTAGCGGGCGAGGAAGCGGGCCGCAGTCCTGGGCTGGCGGCCCAGCTCGTAGTCGCGCGCCGAGATGTCCACGTAGAGGTTGGGAAAGCGGTCCAGGGCCTTCGCCAGCGCGGCGGTATCGTTGCCCTGGTTGCTGAGGTGGCAGAAGATGAAGGTGGTCTCGGGGTGTCGGGCCAGCAGCCGGTCGCGCATCGCGAGCAGTTCCTCGTAGGAGGAGACGTCCTTGCCGTAGAGGTTGAAGTGCTGGAAGTCGGGGGTGCGCTCCTGGTTGGGGCCGAGAGGCTTCCAGCAAGAGGGGTGATCGGCGATGTGCAGGTTGACGGGCAACTTCAACTCGGCGCACTTGCGCCAGAAAGCGTCCAGGCGGGGATCGTCAATGCGCAGGCGCTTCTCGCGCGGCAAGGCGCGTTGCTCGTTCGCTTCCAGCCCCCATCCTTTGTCGGTGAGCTCGCCGACGCCGCGCGCGCCTTTCTGGTAGCAGCGCACCAGCTCGCGGACCGCCCGCTCCGGGTAATCCGGGGCGTCGATGTCCCTGGCGTCCATCGAACACCACACCTGGAAGCGGTCCGGGTGCTTCTTCAGAAACAAATCGGCCTGACGGTCGAAGGCCGCCCCGGTGACTCCCGTGAAAACCACCGACTTCTCGACGCCCACCTCGTCCATACTGCGCACCCATGCGGCCACGTCTTCGGCGGTCTTGATGTTGCTCATCGAGGAATGGGTGTGCACGTCGATCACCGGGAAGCGAGCCTTGGGCAGGCGCGTCTCGGGCGCCACCAGCGACGAGGCCGGAGCGTAGTCCTTCAGCAGAATCGAATCCATGGGGCCCGCCTGCACGCGGACCCCATACTTGACAGCGGGTTGCGTCGCGGGTTTGGGGGCCTGGGCAGCGCAGAGGACGACAACCGCCGCCAGGCAGGCCAGCGCGATGATAATTGAGCGACTACCTTGACGCATGACGCTCCTCTCCGGCGTGGCGCCCTCACCGCTCGAGGATGAGGGCCTTCGCCCTTTTCAACCACTGTTCGTGTACCGACCGGTCTCTCTGCCGTTCCCACTCTTCGGCGCTGAAGACGCTCAGGTCCGCGCGCGACAGCCCGGGGACGCCCGTGCCGAGCGCGCGTGTGCCGCCCTCGCGGTGCTCGCTGGCGTAGAGCGCGTCCAGTTCCACGCCGTTCTGCTTGGCCCACTCTCCAATGTGGGTTTCCGGCATGGTCTGGATGCCATGTTCGCTCCAGTTGGGGAAACCGAGCTGGCGTTCCAGCCACAGCGCCACGGGCTTGGTGACGAAGAAGGGGCGATGGCCGACACTCGGGACAAACCCCGTCTCGAAGACGCCTTCGGCGGTCTCGCGCAGCCCGGCCACGCGCCGCTGAAGGTCCCGGAAGAACTCCTTCGCATTAGCGGGGATGCGAACCGTCGTATCTTCCAGCCCGTTGTAGACCAGCGTCGCGCCGCGCGCGGCGTGCAGGGCGTAGATCGCCGCCGGGCGGTCGCCCAAAAACATCAGCGACTGGTAGGGGATGCCCTGGCACATAGGCTTCGAGTTGTCCCAGTAGCCGCCGGGTCCGTCCAGGTTGCCGCCACCCACCAGCACGCAGGCCCTCAGCCGGGTCTCGACGGCGCAGGTCAGGCTGAGCACGAAGGAACCCATCGAATAACCGGCAGCCGCGATACGCCGCGCATCCACTTCCGGCCGCTGGGCGAGATAGGAAACGGCCTGCATGACGTCGGTCATCATCAAGCCGGCCAGGCGGCGCGCCAGCTCGGGAGGGCCTTCGACTTTGTCGTGGGCGCGCGTGCCGGACTTGCGGTTGATGTTGCGTTCGCCTTCGCCCGCCGGGTCATAGGTGAGCACCGCGGCGCCGCCCCGCGCATACAGTATGCCGGAGTAGAAGGCGTACCAGGCATACTTGTCGCCGCCGTGACCGTTAACGATGATCAGGGCGGGCACTTTCCCGGAGCGCTGCTGAGGCAGGTACAGAACAGCCGGCACGCGCATGCCGAACTGGGTGCCGTAGGTGACGCGCTCGGCAACCACCCCCGGCGCAGGCTCGAAGCGGCTATGCACTTGCGGCGCCAGCGCCGGCAGGGGAGCGGGGACAAACAAGGCGGCCTTGATCTGCTGGCGCCAGGCTTCATCTTGACCGGCACACGGGAGCCCGACCGCCGGCCATAGGGCCAGAAGTCCCGCCAGCCGCGCCGTGCGGGGCGCTCCGAGAAACATTCCCATCACTCCGCTTTGAGCATCTCCTCCCAACTTACTTCTCGCCGGGCGTCGATCGCCAGGCGGCCCAGCAGGGCGGTGAAGGTGCTTTCGCAGCCGCTCGGGGCGGTGTTCTCGCACCGGCCGGCCACGATCTTCGTCAGGAAGTCCTCCACTGCGTCGATGCTGATCTCGCGCTTGGACTCGACCTTCACCATCTCCCCTTCGGCGGGCTGCCATTGGTAGTAGCTGCGATGCGTTTCCAGCAGGCCGGCCCCGCAGAAGAACTGCTCGCGGACGTCGCGGTAGCGGGGCGGCGTCAAGTGAGTGGCCACCAAGGCGCCGCGCAGGCCTCGCGGGTACTCGAAGGTGACCGCCAGATGGTCCAGGTTGTCGCCGAAAGTGCGCTTGATGCGCCCGCCCGAGCCGATGGCCCTGAGCGCATGCGCCTGGGCGAACCAGTTCAACACGTCCAGCCCGTGGCAGTCCTGCTCGACGATGATGTCTCCGGAGGTCTCCCGCCACACCGTCCAGTGCCGCAGGCGCTGCTCGGCGGCGGGGTAGGGGGACTCGACCGGCTTGGCCGGAACGCCGCTGCGGATGAAGTGACACTCCATAAAGAGCAGCGGGCCGAGTTTGCCGGAGCTCAGGAGCTTCTGCGCGGTCTGGTACTCCGGGCTGAAGCGATTCTGAAGGCCGAAGACGATGTGCCGCGTGGGGTCTGCCCGCTGGGCCGCGCGCAGCAAGCGCTTGACGCCGGCCACGTCCGCCGCCGCGGGCTTCTCGCAGTAGATGTGCTTGCGGGCCGCGACCGCCGCCTCGAAGTGCTCCGGGTGGAGGAACACCGGAGTGGCGATGACGACGACATCAATGTCCGGCTGGGCCAGCAACTGTCGGTAGTCCTTGTAGACGCGGGCAGCGTCGGCCCCGGGGATCTGGGTCTTGGCGCGGTCGATCTGATCGCTGACGATGTCGCAGAGCGCGGCGATGCGGGCGCGCGGGTCCTTGGCAAACAGGGTCCCCACAAAGCGTCCGCGCCCGCCGGTTCCGATGATGCCGACCGCGACGGCGGAGCTGGCCTGCGACCCGAAGACCGCGGCTCGGCTGGCTAGAATCAGATTCGCTGTGGCGCCCGCTACCGCGCGGCGCCTGGTAATGTTGCTCATATTGATTGCGGCCTCCGCCCTAATATGGAAACGCCTCGGTGAGTTCCGCATCGCTCAACTCCTTGAGAAACGCCGCCATGCGTTCCACGAACAGCTCCACCAGCTTGCGGCCCTTCTCCGCCGTGGCGCGGGTCGGATCGCCCGCGCCGGTCGTGTCGCTGACGTAGTTCCAGGGCCGCACGAAGGTGATGTAGCCGGCGTTCAGACTCTTGAGCTTCAGCTCCGCCTCCTTCGGCCTGGCGATCCGCTCCATGCGGACCTTCTCCGGAAACAACGCCAGCGCCACAGAGGTCTCCGCCTCCGAGGCGTGCGCGCCGGTGACCACGCCCATCTCCGACAGCTTGTCGCGGTAGGTGTCGGCGACCGACACCAGGGCCACGAAGACCTTGCGGTGCGTGGCGAAAAGCTCCCGCAGAGCCGTTCCCAGCGTGGAGGTGTTGCCGCCGTGCGAGCTGACAATCACCACCTTGCGCACACCCTGGCGCTCGAGGCCATCCACTACGTCCTGGACAAACTGCATCAGGGTGGCGGGCCGCAGCGATTGCGCGTAGGGAATCGCCACTACGTTGGTGTTCACGCCGTACGGCATGGCCGGCAGCACCACCGTCTTGGCGCCCAGTTGGTTGGCCCGGAAGGCGGCGCGCGCGGCCATGGCCGCGGCCGTGAAGGCGTCGCAGCCATAAGGCAAATGGTTGGCGTGCGGTTCGGTGGAGCCGATCGGAAGCACGGCTACGCGGATCTCACGCGTCTTCGCGTCCGGGTGAATCAAGTTTTCGAGCTGCACGCCGGAAGGGTCCTGCGCGACGGCCGGCCAGACCGCCAGCAGCAGCGCCGCTGCCCAGCATGTCATCCGAAGTACGCTCATTTGCGTCCCTCCTCAGGGAAGATACAAGAACAGGTGCGAGCGGCGCTCGCTTTCGCCGAGGTAAATGGCGCCGTCGGCCCCCGTGGCCATGCTGTCGAACTGGTAGCCACGCCAGGAGTAGTAAGGGCTGCGGTCCACGGCAATGATACCCAGGTCGCGGAAGCCGCCGCCCTGGGGGTCGAAGGAGAACAGGCGGCAGGGTTCGATCCGCTCGCCGGCCACCATGTAGACGCGGCCGTCCTTGCCCACCGCCAGCGCGCGCAGCCGGCGCGAAAGGCGAGGTTTGCCCAGGTTGACGAGCTTCCGCGCCGCCGGATCAAAGGAGAACAGAAACCCGTCGGAGGAGCCGCCGTAGATCAGCCCCTTCGCGTCTTTGACGAAGCACTCCGCCACGGGGTGCCCGGTGTAAGCCTGCACCGGGTAGTATTCGCCGGGAATTCTCAGCCCGGTTGAAACGAGCTTGTCGTCTTGGGGATCGTGGAACACCAGGAATCCGTCTTCCCCCGAGGTGTAGACCCGGCCCGCGTCATCGACGACCAGGGCGCGCGGAAGGCTGCGCCAGTCCCGCTCCGGCCCGTGAAAAAAGATTTCCCGGTCTAGTTCTCCGAGATCCCGGAAGCGCTTCTGGCCGATGTCGTACTGGAAAAAGTGCCCGTCCGGGTAGGAAACGCCGTAGACGATGTGCCGTGCAGCATCGATCGTCAGCGCGTAAATGCCGTTGTTGGGCACGGCGATTCCCAGGTCCTCGACGGGGGAAAGATCATCGGGCAGCAGCACCTGGCGGTCGCCGGTGTTCGGGTCATAGCGGTACAAATGCCCGCCGGCGTAGCTCCGATAGGGCTTCTTGACGTCCTCCCAGAGGGCATTCGAGATGCTGTCCCGGGCGTTGGGTATCTTCCTGGTCAGCTCGAGCTGGCGCAGCACGTTGAGCCCGGTGCCGAGGTAGAGGAAGCCCCGGCTGTCCTGCCCCAGCGCGTGATGGATGCCTTGCTCCCCTTTGATCTTGCCCAGATGCCGGACCTTATTGATGGCAGGGTCGTAGAGAAACAGATAGGCCTCTTCGCCGCTGGTGCCGCCGTAGACCTTACCGCCAGGGACAGCCAGCAGGGAGGTGATGGCGCTGGAGTTCGCCGGGATCTGGTTGACCTCCGGGTAGCCCAGGTCGCGCAGGTCGATACGATGGGTCTCCACGTCGGGGTTGACCCAATGTTGCGCGCCGAGCAGCGCGGCAGACGCCAGCATGGCGGCGCAGGTCCGGAGAATGAATTTCATTTTGACGTCCCTCCGCACTTCGCTCCCGGCTTGTAGACCAGCAGTCGCATGGCGAACGGGTAGGTCCCGGCTACTCTGCCCGCCGCTTTCTGCGGATCGTTCTCCTCGACCGCCGCGCCCAGGTACACCGCGCCGTTCGGTCCGGCAGCGGCGCCGCCGCAGCCGTACACGTGCCGCCCGTCGGCGGTTTCGAGGACGCCCAGGTTCTCGCGCCGGCCCGACTTGAGGTCGTAGACGATCAGCTCGGAATAGGGTGGCGAGCGGACCCCGCGGGCCTGAGCCAGCCGCGCCGCCTCCAGCCGGGCTTCATAGTCGAAGTCCAACCCCGCGGGCGCGTAGTAGATCTTGCGGTCGCGGCTGATGGTGAAGGCCAGCGTCGAGTAGGGGATGTCCTTGCGGTTCGAGTTGTAGAACCGCTCCGCGCACAGTCGGGCGAGTGTGGTGACCTTTCCCTCGGGGCCCTCCTTCGGGTCGTACTTGAAGAGAATCGAGCTGCCGCCGTCGATGCCGTAGATGACGCGATCGATGGGGTCCCACTCGACCACGCGCCAGATGGCCTTGCGATCGAGCATGGGGTTGGAGAGCCGGCGGGGATACACCAGCGGATCGTACGGAATCTGCACCCCGAGGTCGTAAACCAGCTCAGTGGCGGCGTCGTACTTCCAGAGGCGCGCCTTGGGATAGCAGCCGTACACGTTGCCGTTATCATCGGCGGCGATGTGGCGCAGATCGTCCCAGTTGTCCACGCGGCCCAGATCGCGCGTGGTGCCGGTTGAAATGTCGTAGCGGTAGAAATGGCCGTCCCAGGCAGTGGCGAAAAGGCGATTGCGCTTGGGGTCAATGGCCAGGCCATAGATGCCCCACAGCCGGTTGATCAGCCCAAGGTTCTCCAGCTTGTCCGTCTTAGGGTCGTAGCGGAGCCAATGCGGACCCTCCCAGCTATACGGGTCGATGTTGGGGGGACCCGAGTCTTCGCACATAGTCCCGAAGTAGATGCGGCCTTCGCGATCCTCGACGAAACGGGTGTGAATCTTGCCCGCGGTGCGGATGCCCTTGCCGGTCTGGCCGAGGAACTCCGCCAGATCGGCGATGTGCCGCATGCGATCCGTGCGCGGGTCGTACTGATAGAACTGGCTGGAAGCGGCATGAGTGCACAGCCCTATGTACACCCGGTCGTCGCGCGCCGTGTAGAGCGCGCTGAACATCTGGGGCTCTTTGCGGTTGCCGGGAAACTCGCGGCTGTCCGCGCAGGCGCGCTTGTCCTGCGCCGCCACTGCCACAGCGAGCCAGAGATGAAACACTGCCGTCCGTCGCGCGATTCTCATTGCCGGTAAAACTCCAGGATGGTCACCGAATGCGGAGGGAACTGAAACGTCCAGGCCGGCGCGACGCCCTCCAGTTCGCGTTCCAGGATCGTCACCTTTTCCGGCTCCGCGAAGGTGTTCTCCGTCATGTAGTGCTCGGCCTCGATCCAGAAGACCCTGCCAGCCGGCCTGGGCGTCCAGCCTTGGAGGTGGATCTCCGCGGCCACCGGCTGCGCGTCGTGCAGGTTGATCACCGCCAGGTAAAGCGTGCGGCCGTCCTCGCTGAGGGTGGCCGAGCTATCCAGGTACGGAATCTGGCCGATGGCCTGCGGCCGGCCCTCCTCGTACTCGGGGGCGGGGAAGCTCGGGGCCTGGACCTGCGAGGCCACCAGCAGCGGCCCCTGGTGGTTCATGTACATCTTGAACGCCAGGTACTGCGGGTTTGCGAACAGCCCGGCCGCATTGACGCGGATAAGGCCGAGCGTGTTGACAATCATGGAGAAATTGCCCAGCTTCACCGCTTGATGCTGCCGCCGGAAGGCGTGGAATACGCCAGCGGTATAGAGCGCGTCGCGGGCGGCGAACTCCACCTCGTGATCGCCGTAGCCGCGGTTCGGTTCACGATACGCCCAGCAGTTCCATTCGTCAAAAGCGATCGGAATCTCCGGCCCCTGGGGAAGCGCGGCTCTGATCTCCTGGGCGGTCAGCCGGATCTGCTCCTCGATCCCGTAGGGAGCCGAGACGATGTAGTAGTAGAACTCCTTGGCGAAACCCGGATCCTTGAGATCTTCCTTTTTCATGTACCGCCGGTACTTCCGGGCATAAGAGTGCAGCGACAGGTAGTCGAAATGCCCGCGGGCGATTTCAAACAGCGCTTGGTTCCAGCGCGGGTAGAACCAGGATCTCCCCCCGCAGGCCACCAGCTTGATGTCGGGATCCACCGCGCGCATGGCCTGGGCGAAGGCCACCACGCGGCGGGCATGCGTCTCCTCGTCTGCGTGGCCGCCCTGCCAGTCGCCGAACAGCTCGTTGCCAATGCCCCACAGCTTGATGCCGTACGGCGCGAGATGCCCATTGGCCGCGCGCTTCGCGCCAGACGGCGAGCCGGAAGCGCCGTTGCAGTACTCGACCCAGTGAGCCGCTTCCTCCGGCGTCCCGTCGCCCGCGTTCACCGCCAGGTAGGGCTCGGCGCCGGTGAGCCGGCACAGGTCAATGAACTCATCGATGCCGACGTCGTTGGGCTCCCAGAACAAACCTTCCTGTTCGATCGCGCGGGACAGGCTCAGCCTCGCCGGCCGCCGGTCGCGGTCGCCGATCCCGTCCTCCCAGCGGTAATAGGAGACGAAGTTGCCGCCCGGCCAGCGGATATGCGGCGGCTTGATCTGCCGGAGGGCCTCGATGACGTCCCTTCTGTACCCCGCCAGGTGGTCCTCGGGCATCAGCGAGGCCGTCCCCAGCCACAGAGCTCCCGGCCCGGAGAACTTCACGGTGAAGGCGGCGTCGCGGTCAGTCTCCGGCGATCGCAGCGTGAAAGCGAAACGCTGCCAGATGCCTTCGGGCACCTCAACCCGATGGCTGGCGAGGACGCCCTTCTGGCCCTCCAGAGCGACCGTCACGGGCGCGCCCAGGCCCTGCTGGCGGAGGTTGAGGCGAACCTGGTAGCCCTTGCCTTTTTCGACGTACAGCCCGGGCTGCGTCAGGCCGGTTTGGTGCGGCGCCGGTTCCTGGCTGACGATCTTCTGCGACTGCCGGCCCGAGTAGAACACGGTGTTGTCGTGCAGGAAGTGCGTCTTGGGGGTGCGGCCCAGGGAGCGCCAGGGGCGGACTACGCCGTAGTCGCTGTCGCTGTCCCGCCGCTCGAACTTGCGCGCCTCCAGCATCTCGGCCCACAGGCCGCCGTTGAAGACGCGGAAGCACAGTTCGGCGAAGTGGCCGTAGATACCAGGGTCGATGCGGGCGATTCGCACCTCCGGGCGGACTACGATCCGGGCTTGTTCGGCGGCTGCCGAGGCCGCTCCGAGCAGCGTCGCGCACACCAGCAGGCTTCGGCGCAACATCGCCACAGGGTTCCTCAGACCGCTTCCGGCACCACGTACGGCGCGCGGTAGGGCCGGCGCAGCAGGCGGTTGGCTTCCTCGTCGCCGGGGAAGGCTTCTTTGGCTGGATCGAACTTCAGGCTCCTTCCGGTTCGGTAGGCGATGTTGGCCAGGTGCGCCAGGGCGGCCGAGAGGTGGCCTTCGGCGATGTCCGCGGTGAGGTCGGTGTGCTTGCGGCTGCGCATGGCGCCGAGGAAGTTGCGGAAGTGGTCCACGCTGGTGCCTGGGTCGCGCGGGCATTCGCCCTTCGGTCCGGGCTTGTGCTGGCTGCCCAGGAACGTGTAGTAGCTGCTGTAGTCGGGCACTACCATGTAGCCTTCCGAGCCGTAGAAGATCACCCCCACCACGTTGTCGCGGCCCCGGGTGGGGTAAAGGTCGCCGATGCCGGCTTCGAAGTTGGTGATCCAGGGGCGAACCTCGAACTGGAGCAGCAACTTGCGCCCTTCATACTGGTAGGAGGCCACCTGGGTGTTGGGCGTTTCCTGGTCGGCATCGTGGATATAGTGGCCGCCCATGGACTGGATGCGCGTCGGGTGCGTGTCCAGCCCGAGGCCCCACCGCATGATGTCGAGCTGGTGCACGCCCTGGTTGCCGATCTCCCCGTTCCCGTAATCCCAGAGGTAGTGCCAGTGGATGTGAAAGCGCTGGCGCGCGAAGGGCTTCATGGGGGCGGGCCCCACCCACAGGTCGTAGTGCACGCCTGGGGGCACCGGCTCCTCTTTGATGCGCCCGATGCTGCCGCGCCACTTGTAGGCCATGCCGCGCGCCATGTAGAGCTCGCCGATCACCCCCTCGCGCAGCTTCTGCACGCCCTCCTGCATGGCGGGATTGCTGCGCGACTGCGTGCCGTGCTGGACGATGCGCCGGTACTTGCGCGCGGCCTCGATCAGCTTCCGGCCCTCCCAAATGGTGTGGGCGGCGGGCTTCTCCAGGAACACGTCTTTGCCGGCCTGGCAAGCCCAGATCGTCCCCAGCGCGTGCCAGTGGTTGGGGGTGGAGTAGGAAATGGCGTCGATCGACGGGTCGTCCAGCAGCTCGCGCGCGTCGATCACCAGCCTGGCCTTGCGGCCCGAGAGCTTCTCGTAGTAGGCCGCGTTCTCCTGCAAGACCGGCTCGTCGATATCGCACAGCGCCGCCACTTCCACGTTCTCTTCTTTGGCCAGCTCCTGAAAGCAGCGGATGTGCTCCCTGCCACGCCGCTTCAAGCCCACCACCGCCACGCGGATGCGATCATTGGCGCCCAGGGCCGCCGCGGGCAACCAGGAGAAAGAGTGAACAAACTCACGTCGATTACAGATCCGCATAAGGCGGGTTTGCTCCTCAATAAACAAACTTCAGCCCAAGCTGAATGCGCCGCGGGTTGGCGCGCTCGCTGGTGATGGTGCCGAACGCCGTGCTGTAAGGGTCGGTGCTCGGGTTGGAGAATTGCGCGTGGTTGAGCGCGTTGAGGAATTCGCCGCGGAACTGAATCTTCATCCTCTCGTTGATGGCGGCGTCCTTGATAACCGACAGGTCCCAGTTGTTGATCCCGTCGGCGCGGACGCCGGAGAAACGGAGCGGAAAGGCGCGCAGGTTGTAGGAAAACTGCTTCCTGGTGTCGCGCTCGAAGCCGGCGGCGGTGTTGAACCAGCGCTCGACGGTTCGCTGGCCGCGGGGCAGCGGGATGTTTTTCACGTCCCCGTTGAAGATGGCGTTGCCGAAGCCGAGGGCCTGGCCGGACTGGCCCCCGTAAACGCCCTGGGCCTGCCAGCCGCTCAGCAGCACTCTCGCTACGCCGCGCGCCCCGGACGCCCAGCGGCGTCCACGCCCGAACGGCAGCTCGTAGATCCCGCTGATCGTGATGCGCTGCGGGTAATCCTGGTCCGAGATCGTACGGTACGGCGCCGGATCCCCGGGGCTCAGGAAATCGACCGCCTCCATGAGCTTCGAGAAAGTGTAGGCGGCCTGGAGCGTGTAGCCCCCCGAGAACCGCTTCTCGGCTTTCACCTGCAAGGAGTGATACCAGGAATAACCCTCGTTGGTGGTCGTGCTGAGGCTGGTGAACTGCGGGTAGCCGGTGAGCAGGCTGTAGCGCGGGATCAGCGTCCCGGCGCGTCCCGTGCCGGGCAGCAGCGGGTAAAACGGGTTGGGCAGATTCGCGGTGAGATAGTTGATCGTGCCGTCGTCCCGCACCGGGGAGCGGCTCAGGTATTGGATGGGCACCGCGTTCAGATCGCGCGTGGTTTCCACATGCGTGCCGCGGTTGCCCACGTATCCGGCGTCGATCACGATGCGGCGCGGGAGCTCGTGCTGGAGGCTGAGCTGCCAGCGCTGCATGTAGGGCGCCAATGGCGCGGTGTTAATGAAGGTCACGGCCTGCCCGACGTAGGTCATTAAGCCCAATTTGGCGCCGAGCGGCTCCTGAAGGCCGTTGGGGAAGGGGTTGGCCAGCGTGGCGACGAAGGTCAAGCCGCCGTCGAGCGAAGGGATCAGCGAGGTCTCCTGGCTGAAGCCGGTCTGGATCACGTCGCCGCGCCGCGTGCCCAGGAACCCGAAGAAGACCCCGTAGCCTCCGCGCAGGACCGTCTTCTGGGCCAGGTTGTAAGCCAGGCCGATACGCGGCATGAGGTTGTTGCGGTCGCGCTGCCAGAGCGTGCGCGGCAAGCCGTTCACCGCGGCGAAGGTCAGCCCGCCGCGCACCCGGAACTGATCGGGCGGGACTTCCGGCGTCGGGCTCTTGGCGTAACTCGCCTTAACCTGGGCCTCGATCGGCAGCGCTGCCTGGTAATCCAGGCCGCGGATGGTGCGGTTGAACCGCTCGGTGAGCGGGCCCTCCAATTCGTAGCGGAGTCCCAAGGTCAGCGTGAGACGTCGCGTGATCTTCCAGTCGTCCTGAAAATAGGGGGCCCAGACCGTGGATTCCTCCGCGTAGCTGTCCTGCCGCACGGCCCGCCCCCCGGTGGGCAGTCCCAGCAGCAGGGAGGCCAGACCCTGCCCGATCGGCGCCGCCGGCGAGTTGTCCAGCGGCCCGGCGGTCCAGGTGGTGCTGAAGTCGAGCTGGCCGGTGCAGGTGTTGTCGTTGCTGTACTGGTTCTCCCGGTAAATGCGGTATTCCAGGCCAAACTTCAGGCTATGCGCGCTGATGACCTTGTCGAAGGCGGCAGTGAGGTTGTGAGTGTCGGTTGGACGCCAGAGCGTCGAGATTGAATTGCTCGCCAGCGGCCAGGGATAAGTGGCGGTATAGCCGGCGATGGTGAGGCGGGGAAAGCGCCGGATGGCTGGATCGATCGCGTTGTTCCAGGCGGCCGGAAAGCCCAGCGTGGTCAGGTCGAAACCGACGGCTTCCTTCCTGCCGTCGTAGGTGCGCACGTAGCGGTTGTAGCCGTATCGCAGGTTCATCACGAACGTCGGGCTGAAGCTGTACACGTCGTCGAAGGCCGCGCCCCGCGAGAGGAAGTTGAACAGCCGCCCGGTGCTCACGTTCTTGAACCAGTCGTTGTATTTCATGTCGCTCTTGTAGACGTTCACGCGGCTGAAGATGCGCTGCCGGTCGCTGACGTTGTGGTCCAGGCGGAAGACGTGCGTGTAATAGGTGGCCTTCTCCGGCTCGTCCGGCATGGGGAGGTTGTTCTGGCCGTCGGCGGTGCCCGGTGTCGTCGGAAGAGCGTAGAGCTTCAGCAGGTTGCGGGCGATCGTGCTGATGCGCGCCGCCGGAATCAGGTTGCCGGCGAAGGGATCGTTCTGGAAGCGTCCGGCGGCAACCGGGCGGCGCGTGCCTGGATCGTAGATCTGGTAGCGGCTGCCTAAGCCCAACAGCTCGGAAAAATCGCCCTCGCGCTCCTTGGCCGTCGGCACCGTGAGGGTCTGGCCGCGCGGCCGGTTGGCGTGGATGCCTTCGTAGCCGTACAGGTAAAAGGTGCGGTTGCGACCGCTGTAAATCCGCGGGAGGACAACGGGGCCGGACGACATTCCGCCCCAGCGGCCGTAAGTGAAGTCGCCGCGCGGCCGGCCCGTGCGGTTGGAGGAAAACAGGTTGGCGGTCAGCACGGGGTCCATCTTGCTGTAGTAGGCGGTGCCGTGGATCTGGTTCCCGCCGGACTTCAGGCTGATGTTGACCACCCCGCCTTCGGTGTTTCCGACCGTGGCGTCGAAGCTGGCGGTCTGAACCTTGAACTCCGCCACCACGTCGGCGGGCGGCACCCAGGCGGCGATCACCTGGTTGCGGCTGTCGCCGGTGGAGGTGTTGGGCACCCCGTCCACGATGACCTCGCTGCGGTTGGAACGCGTGCCGTCCATGGTATAGCCGATGATCGAGGTCGGCTCGAACGGCCGGTCACTCACCGACTCGGCCGCGGCATAGGCCACCCCGGGCGCAAGCTGAATCAAGGCGAAGGGCATCCCGTGGGGAATCGGCAGCTCCGCCACCCGGCGGGAATCGACCACCTGCCCCTGCGAAGCGCTGGCCGTCTCCAGCAGCGGGGTCTCCGCCGTCACCGTGATCGTATCGCTCAGATCGCCCAACTCCAGCAGAATGTTGACTTCCAGCCGGTCGTTGAGCCGCAGCTCGATCCCCTCCCGCACGAACCGCTTGAACCCGGTCTTCTCAGCGCTGATCCGGTAGACGCCCGGACTCATGTACGGCGCTTGATAGTTCCCGCGCTCGTTGGTCTCCACCGGCGTGGTGATGCCGGTGGCGTGGTTGATGATGCGGACCGTGACCCCTGGGACCACGGCGTCCGAGTGGTCCGTGACGCGTCCCAGAATCGTGCCACGCGCTTCCTGCGACCAGCACAGGCCCGACGAAATCAGCAACGCGATCCCGGCGGCCTGAAGATGGCGAGCGAGCATAAACCTACCTCCTTATTCCTTTCATGGCGGGCCTTTTCAGCCCGCGCTCAGAACATGATGCGTATCCGGGCCCAGATATTCCGGCTGGGGAAGCGCTGTGCCGCGCGATCGCTGCCCATCAGCGAAGCCGTGCTGCCGAAAGCCGGCTGTCCCACGGTGAGCTCGGCGGAGCTCGAGGGATTGTTCCAGTTCGGGTGGTTGAGCAGGTTCTCTGAGGAAAGGCTGAACCACACTTCTTTGTTCTCCAGGAAGCGGAACCTCTTGGTGAGGCTGAGGCTCAGATGCCAGAATCCGGGTCCCAGGACGACGTTTCTGCCTGAGTTGCCCAGGACGGTCGCCGCCGGATTGCTGAACGCGGACGGGTCGAACCACTTGACCGACGCACCTCCGGTCTGTTTCGGCCCGTTGTTCCCGTCCCCGATGCGGTCCGGCCGGGCCGAGGAAGCACCCGTCAGCGGGTTGGTGCCGGACCGGTACGGATTGAAGTATTGCCCGCTCCCGGAAAAAAGCTCCGGGGAGAGTTCCCAGCCGCTCACGGTGTGGCTGGCCCACGCCGGCAGGCCACTCCCCAACTTCTGGCCGCGGCCGAACGGCAGGATCCACAAACCCATGGCGCTGAAAGAGTGCCGGCGCTGATAACCCACCTGGCCGCGGTCCAGCGAGCGATTCAAAGCGTTGGAGCTGGTCCCATTGGCGTCGTTCTCGCTTTCCACAATGTCGGAAATGTTCTTGGCGAACGCATAGCCGGCCTGGAACATGAACCCGTTCCGGAACCGCCGGCGGGCATCGAGGATCAGGCCGTGGTAGATCTGGTTGCCCCCATTGTCCAGGTAAGCCACTGTGCCGCCGTAACCGTAGGCGGAGTAAGGCCTCGAGCGGTTGGTGGTGTCGGCCGGCGTTATCCGCTGGTTAATGTCCCGGCTGTAGATGAGATTCGTACTCTTGGTGCCCATATAGGAAGCGCGGAACGCGGTCTCCCAGAGCGACTTTTCCAGCGTCAGGTTCCACTGCTGGACGTACGGGTTCGCCATCCGTGGATTGAAGCCGTTCGCCGTCAGACTGGGGGGGGGCGCCTCGCCGGCCACCGTGGCCGGGAACGGGTAGGGAAACCGAAAGGCCGTGGAGGCGGCGGAGGCGGGAACGTTGTCATATCGCGGGGTTCCCCGATTGAGCAAGCCGCCGCCGGCCTGCGTCGCCGCGACGCCCTGGCCGATTATGTCGGTGAACTTCCCCCAGGCGCCGCGCACGACGAAGCTGGAGGAGCCGCGCGGGCGCCAGGCGAAACCGATTCGCGGGGCCAGGTTGTTGCGGTCCGCGAAACTGAGCGTACGCTCGGGCAGCCCCACCTGGGCCGCTTCCAGTATCCTCACGTTCGGATAGTTGGCGGCGAAGGCGCTGTTGACGGGCGTGTTCTGCGCCGCCTTGATCAGCCCGCCAGTGGCCGGGTCGAAATTGTAGAGGGCGTTGTTCTTGTTGTAGATCGGCACCTGGTAGTCCCAGCGGAGGCCCAGGTTCAGGGTGAGATCGCGCCGGATCTTGTAATCATCCTGGAAGAACAGCCCGTAGTTGGTGCTCCTCATGTACTGGTTCGGATTGATCCCGGTCGCCGTCACGTAGGTCGGGATGCCCAGCAGGAAATCCGCGTAGGCCGCTCCGGTGTAGGTAGTCTGAAAGAAGAAGTTGCCGAAGGCGCCCTGGGGGATCTGCCGGTAATTGGGTTGTTCGAGATAAACGTTGAGGCCGCCTTTGAAGGTGTGGCGGTTGTGGATCCACGACACCGTATCCGTCAACTGGTAGCTGGGCGAGATGTTCGTCGTCGTGTTCTGTTGTGCGAGCGCCGTCAGCCCGGTGATATTGATCACCGGGAAGCCCCGCACATCGGGCGCCGGCAGGTTGGAAGGAAACTGGATGCCGAGCTCGCGCAACACCTCCAGGCCGTTACGCGCGCCGCCGGCTGGGCTGTTGTCGCGCATGAATCCGACCCGGAATTCATTGAGCAGGCTGGCGCTCAGGTTGTAGGTGTAGGACACGGCGCCGCGATAAAGCTTCCGGGTGCTGGCCCGGAAGCCCATGGTGGGGAGATTGCTGTCGTAGGCCCGGTTGTTGAACTGGCTACCCCCCACGGACCCGTAGAACCAGTGCCGGTCGCCAACCCGGTGATCGAGCCGGAGGTCGAGGGCCTCCTCGCGCGTAGTCCCGCTGGGCCCGATGGTCTCATGATTACGGGTGATCGCGTTGGGGTCCGGCGTATTCGGTTCCGGGTAGTAAGTGGTTTGGATCTTCCCGGACACCGGATTGATCCGGCTGGCCGGGATGGTTTTGTCCGGGAATGGCGTACGGTTGGTGTCGGCATCCCGAACCGCCACCGAAAATACGCCCTTGCGCATGGCCAGGGTGGGAACATCCGCAGTGTAGAGTTGGGTGCCGCCTTGACGCTTGGATTGCCAGCTCAGGCTGTAGAACGTCCTGTCGCGACCGTTGTAGAGCTTGGGCAGGCGGAGCGGCCCGTTCACGTTTCCGCCGAACTGGTGAAAGATCAAGGAAGGTTTCCCGGTGGTGGAAGTCGCCACCCGCGCGTTCAGCCCCGGCGCGTTGTAGTAGTAGTAGACGTCGCCGTGCAGGGCGTTGCCCCCGCTCTTGGAAATCTGCTGGTACACGGCGGGCGAAGCGTACTCGGCCGAGTTGTTTCCGCCCAGCACGCGGACTTCCTGGACTCCCTCGGCGCTCATCAGGGTCGAAGCCGATGGCGAGCCCGAACCTATCGGGGAGGTGATGCCATCGACCTGGAACTCCGACTGGCTGGGGTAGGCGCCGCCGATGCTGAAGCGGGTCCCGCTGGCGGTGTTCTGCACCAGCGGGTTCAGGCGCATGAGCGTCCATGGGCGCTGCGAGTCGGTGGTGGGGCTGAGGAAATGCACCTCGCCGCCGGCGATCGAGGCCCCAAGGGAGGAGGTATCGGTTTCGAGCAGGCCGGGTGTGGATGTGACCGTAACGGTTTCGGTGAGCGCCCCCAATTGCATGGCTGCGTCTAGGCGCACGGTCTGGCGGGAGCCCAGGGCGATATCTGCTTTCACGAAGGCTTTGAACCCGTCGCGGTTCACCTGGAGCCGGTAAGTTCCCGCCACCAGGCTCGGGAACTCGTACAGCCCCGCCTCGTTGGCGGTGGCCTGACGGGCGATGTTGGTCTCCTGGTGAGTCAGCGTTACCTGGGCACCGGGCATGACCGCACCGTTGGGATCGGTGACGCTGCCGAGAATGGTTCCGAAGGTGGATTGCGCCCACAGGGGGCTGCCGGCCCAAGCGGCCAGCAACAACACACCCAGGGCGAGCACCTTCAAGCAAGAGTGCTTGCGCATGGCTGGACTCCTCCTCCTGCTCGAACGATACCCGAGACCAGCGGCAGCGACAAGTTTCCTGTGACCGGTTAACCGTAGGTCTAACGTTACAAGCGGCCTCGTGCCGGCCACATGCCCGGCATCAGCGTCCCGGCCGCCGGCCCACGAAGCGTACCCAGCCGAACGACTCCGGGCTGTGGAACGAACGCTCCGGCGGGGCGATCGGCGACCAGGTGCTGCCCTGGCGGCCGGTGATGCCGCCGGTCCGGTTCAGGTTCAGGCGCCACTGATCACCCGCGCGAGGAGGGGTGTGGGCCGCGTCCCGGCTGAAGTTGCGGAAAGGGATGGCCAGTTCGACGACCCAGTGGTCATCGCCCGGCGACTCGTCCTTGCGGAGCAGGCCATGAAAGGTGGTCCGGTAGCGCACCCCTTCGGGCTCCCAGGTGGGCGGCCCTGTCCACCAATCCGTCCGGCACCGGTTCAGCATGGTCCCGATGGCGTTGATTTCGAAGGTGTAGTAGTTGCTGACCTTGGCGGGATTCGGGCTTAGGAAGATCTCCACACAGTCGTCCTGCGAGACCGGCCCGTGGCGCTCGGTCACGTAGGCGGAAATGTGCCGGTCGTGGCAGAAGTAGCCCACATATAGGTTCGCGTCATCCCAAAGCATCCGGACCTCCGTCTGCTCCACCGGGCCCGGTTTCCACCAGGTGACGTGGAAGGTGCCGGCAGGCGGGGTGATGCGCCAGGCAGGCTCGTTCAGCTTGCCGTCAATAACCACCGATGAGGAGGCGCGCAGGATGTCGTAGCGGGGCAGCGGTTGGGCCGCCGCAAGGGTGAGCAACACGGCAGGCCCGAAGATGAGCCCGCGCTTCATCGCGGTCCGGGGTTCTCGCTCTGGCCGGGGCCGAATTCCCTGACCAGCCGCAGGAATTCCCGGGGATGGATGATCTTGGAGCCTCCGTCCCCGATGTAGGCCGACTGGAGCAGGAGCTGGAACATCTGCTCGCCGTTCAGCTCGGGCCGCACCTGCCAACCCAGAGCCAGAACCCCAGCCACGTAGGGAATGGCCCAACTGAGGCCGCCGCGTAAACCGTACTGGTATCCGAAATCGCCCCGGTCGTATTCCTCGGCCTGGGCCCGGGGGCCCGTGGGGGCTGCCAGGTGGTCCGGGGGTATTATTGAGACGGGCCCGTCGGGGGCGCCGGGCACGCAGTTCGCCGGATCCTCGGGGTCGCCTCCGCCGAACCAGCACCGGGAGATGCGGCCCCGGTGCTGCGTGCAGTCGAGCACGAGCACGCCCTCCGCTTCGGCGGCTCCAATGGCCTCGTCCCACCTCGCGGTGTTCTTCACGAACGGAGAACCCGGGCCGGAGGGCGCCGCGGAAACGGAGACCACGCGAATCTTGCTCTCCGGCGGAAGCTTGCGATTCTCTTCCAGGATCCACTGCAGGGCCACGGCGTAGTATTCGGCGTCCGCCAGCCAGGAGGGCGCCGCCGCGAAGTGGACGATAGCACCAGGGGCCGTACCAGTGTTAGTCCCCACCAGCAGGCTGGTCACGGCCGGCCCGTGCATGCTGCTTTGCTCGGGTCCGCAACCCGTATCCAGGTAGGCGGCGATCTTGCCCTCGAACTCCGGGTGGTCTAGGTACATGGGCTGGTCGATAATGGCTACCCGAACGCCCTGACCCGTGATGCCTTGCTCGTGCAGTTCGCGCACGCCGAGACCCGGGTTGATGGCGGCCTTCAGCCGGTCGTCCGGCCTGACGTCGGCAGGCATCCGTGACGCGTCGGGCCAGGGCGTCTTCTGATTGAACTTCAGAGTGGGCAGCAGGTACCCCATTGCGGAGAGATTCATCTGGCTGACGTCTTTGGCCCCCGGGGCGGGCCTACCCCTAATCCAGCGCACGTCATCGTAGGGCTGGAGGGTGGGGGTCTGGCCCGCGGCAATCGCGCACAGGACCAGCACCGCGGTACACAGCAGGCACGCCCGAGTCCTTGGCACCAGGTGAGGTCTCCTTCGCACAAGTCTGAGCTTCACGGGATCAGGGCGCAAGTGTCCTCTCGGGGAAAACCGTTAGTGCAACGTTACCGGCGGGCCGGCAGCCCATGCCGCTCACTTCTGCCCTAAGCCAACCCTTGCCAACAGGCCGGCGAAGCGCACATCCGGGCGCAGGCTGTCGAAGATAGGGTCCACTTTCAGCCATGCCAGCCAGCCGTCATGCTCCTGGTAGGCCCGCTCCAGCCATTGGAAAGCCTCATCCTTCCGCCCGAGGCCGATGTAAACGAAGACCCTGCTGACCGGGGAGACAAAGCCGTGCGCGGACCTCTGTTCCAGTTCCTTCAGGATCTCCTGGGCCTCCCCCTTGCGGCCCGCTACCCCGTAACAGTACCCCAAGCCGCCCAGGATGAGGGGATTGCCACCGGGGAGGCTCCTGGCCTTGAGGAAGGCCGCCAGGGCCTCGGCGGGCGCGGACTTTGCCAGGTAGGCCATGCCCAGATGCAGGTGACCGGACGGGAAGTCGGGCTCGAATTCCAGCGCCTTTCGGTACTCCTGAATGGCCTCCTCATAGCGCCGCATCGAGTAGAGGGTGCGGGCCAGGTCGCGGTGGATGGCGCGGGATAATGGATCCAGGGCTTGAGCCCGACGGATCTCCGCGAGGGCTTCTTCCAGTCGTCCCACTGCGCGGAGATAACCGGCGTGCCAGTGGCGGGCGGTGACAGAGTTGGGGTCGAGTTCGAGTGCCCGGCGGTAGTCTTGCCCGGCGCCGGACCAGTCCCAGTCGTAAAACGACTTCACAAAGCCCAGCGCAGCCCAAGCCTGGGCCAGGGTTCTGTCGGCCTCCAGAGCGCGCTCGGCCGCCGCTTTGGCCTTGGGCATCACGTCGCGCGACGCAGCGACTCCGTAGGAGGCCAGTAACCCGTAGGATTCGGCCAGCCCGGCATAAGCGGGCGCGTAACTGGCATCTTCCGCCAGCGCCTGGTGGTAGTGCTCGATGGACTTCCGCAAACCGTCTTCGGTACGCTTGCTCCACTGGTAGCGTGCCCGGAGATACGCCTCGTGGGCCTTGGGGCTGACGATCCGGGCCGCAGACCGCGATAGCGGAGCACTGGCCTCCCGGACCCTGCTGACCAGCAAGTAAGTGAGCAACCCCGCCGCTACCAACGCCGCGGCCAGCGCCATCGGCTTTGAGCGGCGCAGCCAGGCCAGCCGAGGCGCAGGCCGCCGCGGAGAGAACACCGGAGCGTAGCTTCCCTTGGCCAGCTCGATGAGCACCGGGTCCGCGCGTCCCTCGGTTTCGTAGTATTTCCTGAGCCGGGAGCGCAGCCGGTGCGCTTCCACGCGGACGACCGTGTCGATGCGCGGGTCGAAGGACTGACCTCGGTCGAAGACCTCCGCTCCCAGCACCTGTTCCTTGAGCTGATCGCCACGGCCCGCCTGGGCTTCCTGGGTGATGAACTTCAGGAAGCGGCTGAGGCGTTCGGCGTGAGCGAAGCCTTTGCTGGCCAGGATCTTCTCGAGCTGCGCCTCGACCGCCTCACGCGCGACCTGGGACTCGCCTCCTCGCGGCATCCGACACTCCACCTTCATCCACTATACCCACCGAGTGCGCTCAGTCGTCCCGCGAATAGACATTGGACGCTCGGCAGCCCGGGCAGGCGTACAACGGGAAAAGAAACCACCGGCCGCGAACGGCGCCGATTTGCTCCAGCCACTCCGACGGGTGGGCCTGCCCGCAGCGCAGACACACGTTGGTCCAAGGCTGAACGCTGACTGGTTCAGGCACGTTCCCGAAGTACATGGCCCAGCCATAGACGCTCATTCTCGTGCCGAACACCCGATCGGCAAACCGTACGATTCCGGACAGCAGCAGCAGGGGCAGTTCCCAGCGCCAGCAGAACAGGGAAAACCTTGCCGGGGCCCTGGGGCGCAGATTTCGCCGGTTGAGGAAGCAGAACGACGTGTGCAAGGTCTTGGTCGCAACATGCGGCAGGCCGGAATACCACCCCAGCATGCGGGCCAGCTCGCCCGGGTTCGCGAACAGGTTCACGTGACCGCCTCCCTTCGCCAGCCAGCGGTAGAGCCGGTCCTGAAATGTCCAGGCGTCGGGCACGGATACGAACAGGGCGCCGCCGCGCTTGAGCACCCGGCCGATCTCCTGCAAGGTCGGCTTCAAGTCTTTGAAGTGCTCCAGGCCGTGGTTGCAGATGACGGCGTCGAACGTCCTGGCGCGGAATGGCAGTTTCGACGCATCCGCTTGCGCGAACATCGCGACGCCAGCCGCGCCCGGCGCCTTCAGGTCCACGTGAGCGGTGAGGAAAGGAAACGCGGAGGCGTCGAAGCTGCCGCCGCCGCAGCCCAGATCCAGCACGAGTGCCTCCGCCGGCAGGTGGTCCAAGATCTCGTGCATGGGTAGATCGTAGCGCAAGCTGGGGAAAGAAGCTGTGAAAAAATCGGCCGACAGGCGAAACCGCCTGTCCCACGGTGGGCTAGGTGCTCTGTTAGCGCGGGGGCGACAGGCAGTTTTGCCTGTCTCCTCGAGCTGTGTCCCGATTTTTTCACAGCTTCTACAGCGTGCTGTGGTTTGGCATGGTGGCCTGGGTTCGGCGGGCAACAGCGGCCTGACGTGGGGTTGACACCCCCGCCCATACAGTAGTAGACTAAGCATAGTTGATAGTTGGTGACTGAGATCCCGGAGGCCTTGGCATGGACATTAGCCGCTTCACCGAGAAGGCTCAGGAGGCCCTGCGCTCCGCCCAATCCCTGGCCGGCCGCTACGGCCAGCAGCAACTGGATGTCGAGCACTTGCTGGCGGCGCTTCTGGCGGACGCGGACGGCCTCGCCGCCTCCATCCTGCTCAGAGCCGAGGTCACTCCTGAGCGCCTGCACCGCAGGGTAGTCCAGGAACTGGAACGTTTGCCCAAGGTTTCCGGCCCCGGCGCGGGCCTGGACCAGATCTACGTGACGGCTCGCCTGAGCCGGCTGCATTCCCAAGCCGAGGAGGAGGCCCGCCGGCTGAAGGACGAGTATCTCTCCGTTGAGCACCTGCTGCTGGCCATGACCGACGACGGAGGTGCAACTGGCCGCATTCTCAAGGAGTTCGGGGTGAGCCGGGAGCGGATCATGCGGGCTCTTCAGGAGGTCCGCGGCGCCCAGCGGGTGACCTCGCCCACCCCCGAGGCCACCTACCAGGCCCTCGAGCGCTATGGGCGCGACCTCACCCGGCTGGCCAGCCAGGGCAAGCTGGACCCGGTCATAGGCCGCGACGAGGAGATCCGCCGCGTGATCCAGGTCCTTTCGCGGCGAACCAAGAACAACCCGGTGCTGATCGGCGAGCCTGGGGTGGGCAAGACGGCCATCGTCGAGGGCCTGGCCCAGCGAATCGTTCGCGGCGACGTGCCTGACGGCCTCAAGAACAAGCGGGTCGTGGTCCTGGACATGGGCGCGCTGATCGCTGGCGCGAAGTATCGCGGGGAGTTCGAGGAGCGCCTCAAGGCCGTGCTCAAGGAGGTGCAAGCCTCGGGCGGCGACATCATCATGTTCATCGACGAGCTTCATACGGTGGTGGGGGCGGGGAAGGCCGAAGGCGCCATGGACGCGGGCAACCTGCTCAAGCCCATGCTGGCGCGCGGCGAGCTGCACTGCATCGGGGCGACCACCCTGGACGAATACCGCAAGCACGTCGAAAAGGACGCTGCCCTGGAGCGCCGCTTCCAGCCCGTGCTGGTGGACCAGCCCTCGGTCGAGGACACCATCTCGATCCTGCGCGGCTTGCGCGAGCGCTACGAAGTCCACCACGGCGTGCGCATCAAGGACGCGGCCCTGGTCTCGGCAGCGGTGCTCTCGAACCGCTACATCAGCGACCGCTTTCTGCCGGACAAGGCCATCGACCTGATGGATGAGGCCGCCGCCAAGCTCCGCACCGAGATGGACTCGATGCCCACCGAGCTGGATGAGCGCCTGCGGCGGATCATGCAACTCGAGATCGAGCGTGAGGCGCTGCGCAAGGAGACCGACGCCGCCTCCCGGGAACGCCTGGAGAAGATCGAAAAGGAACTGGCGAACCTGAAAGCCGAGGCCGACGCCCTCCGCGCCCGCTGGCAGGCCGAGAAGGAAGCGGTGGCCCGCCTGCGCGCGCTGCGCGAGCAGATCGAGCAGGTCAAGGTCGCCGTCGAGCAGGCCGAGCGCCAGTACGACCTCAACCGCGCCGCCGAGCTGAAGTACGGCAAGTTGATCGGCCTGGAGCGCGAGCTGAAATCCGAAGAAGAGAAGCTGACCCAGCAGCAGGGCGCCTCGCGGCTCATCAAGGAAGAAGTCGATGAGGAGGACATCGCCGAGGTGGTGGCGCGCTGGACCGGGATCCCCGTGGCGCGGCTGCTTGAAGGTGAGATCGAGAAGCTGCTCCACCTCGACCAGGAGCTGCACCGGCGCGTGGTCGGCCAGGATGAAGCGGTCGAGGCGGTCTCCGCGGCGGTGATCCGCGCGCGCTCAGGTTTGAAGGATCCCAACCGGCCCATCGGCAGCTTCATCTTCCTGGGTCCGACCGGGGTAGGGAAGACCGAGCTGGCGCGGGCGCTGGCTGAGTCTCTGTTCGACGACGAGCGGGCCATGGTGCGCGTTGACATGTCGGAATACCAGGAGCGCCACACGGTGGCCCGGCTCATCGGCGCGCCGCCCGGCTACGTGGGTTTCGAGGAAGGTGGGCAGCTCACCGAGGCCGTGCGCCGGCGGCCCTACTCGGTGATCCTGTTCGACGAGATCGAGAAAGCGCACCAGGACGCCTTCAACGTGATGTTGCAGATCCTCGACGACGGCCGGCTCACCGACGGCCAGGGCCGCACCGTGGACTTCAAGAACGCCATCGTCATCATGACCTCGAACGTCGGCAGCCCCCGCATTCTGGACTACCGGGGAGCGTTCGGGGGCCACGACTACGAGCGCATGAAGGAGGCGGTGCTTGAGGAGATGCGGCGGCACTTCCGGCCCGAGTTCCTGAACCGGGTGGACGAGGTGATCGTTTTCCACGCCCTGTCGGAGGAGCACCTGGGGAAGATCCTCGAGATCCAGCTCGCGCGGCTTCAGGCGCGGCTCCAGGACCGGCACATCGGCATCGAGCTGGACGAGGGCGCGCGTAAGTTTCTGGTCCGGGCAGGCTACGACCCGGCCTACGGCGCGCGGCCACTGAAGCGGGCCATCCAGCGGGAGCTGGAGACGCCGCTGGCGCGCCTGGTGCTCGAAGGCCAGGTGCGCGACGGCCAGCAGGTCGCGGTCAGCCTGGACGATACGAAGGGCAAGCTGGCGTTCCGGACCACCCCCTAAGCCTCCCGTCATATGATGAAAGAGGAAGCCTGGCTGCTGGAAGGCAGGCTGCGAAGAGGAGGCGCTGTGCCCGACAAACCCAAGCAATTGCCGGTGGTTTTGTTCGCCCGGTCGCACGCCGGTGAGGCCACCTGCTGGCGTCCCTCCGTGGACATCTACCGCACGCGCACCGGCTGGCTGCTGAAGTTCGACTTGGCCGGGGTCCGGCTGGAGGACGTGGATGTGGAGATCGAGGGTTGTCGCGTCACCGTACGCGGCCTGCGGCGCGACTGGCTGCTGGAGGAGGGCTACAGCCACTACTCGATGGAGATCGCTTACAACCGCTTCGAGCGCACCATCGAGCTGCCCTGCAAGCTGGCGCACCCGCGGCTGCACCTGGATTACGAGCACGGCATCTTGATGATTCGTCTGGACACCGAAGAGGAACATCGATGAAAGAGACAGAGAGCGTATCCGTACTTCCGGTGCTGCCGTTGAAGAACAGCGTCCTGTTCCCGCATCTGCTGATGCCGCTGGCGGTAGGCCGTCCCACTTCGGTGGCCGCAGTCGAGGCGGCGCTGGCCACCGAGGGCAAGGAGATTGTGATCGTGGCGCAGCGGGAAGCCTCGACCGATGTCCCGGGCCTGGATGACCTTTACGGGGTGGGCACACGGGCGGTGATCAAGAAGATGGCGCGGCCCAACGAGAGCCAGATGGAGCTGATCGTGCTGGGGGTGGAGCGCGTGGTGCTGCTGAAGCTGGAGCAGGCCCAGCCTTACATACGCGTGCGGGTGAGGGCCTGGCCGCTCCCGGATGAGCAAAGCACGGAGGTCGAGGCGCTTCACCGGGCCGTGGTGGAAATGGCGGGCAAAGCGCTGACCCTGGCGCAACCGCAGGCTCCGCCCGAACTGGGGCAGTTCCTGGCCGCCAGCGATGATCCGCTGCGCCTGGTCTACCTGCTGGCCGGCATGCTGAGCCTGGAGCTGGCCAAGGAACAGTCGTTGCTGGAGGCCCAGAGCCGCAGCGAAGCTCTCCGCCTCATGCATACCTACCTGACCCACGAGGTGCAGGTGCTGGAGCTGCGCACCAAGATCGCCAGCGAAACCCAGAGCGAAATCAGCCGCCAGCAGCGCGAGTACGTGCTGCGCCAGCAGATGCGTGCCATCCAGCAGGAGCTGGGCGAGAAGGACCCCAACCAGGCCGAAGTGGACCTGCTGCGCGAGCGGCTGGCCAAGCTCGAGCTCCCCGAGGAGGTGCGCAAGGAAGCCGAGCGCGAACTGGGGCGCCTGGAGCGGTTGCCCCCCGGAGCGCCCGACCACCAAGTGATCCGCACCTACCTGGACTACGTGGTCGAGCTGCCCTGGAACGTTCACACCGAGGATCAACTGGAGATCGGCCGCGCGCGGCAGATCCTGGACGAAGATCACTTCGATCTGAAGGACGTCAAAGAGCGCATCCTGGAGCACCTGGGTGTCCTGAAGCTCAATCCCGGGGCCAAGGCGCCCATTCTGTGCTTCTTCGGCCCGCCGGGCGTGGGGAAGACGTCGCTGGGGCAGTCGATTGCGCGCGCCCTGGGGCGCAAGTTCGAGCGCCAGAGCCTGGGCGGATTGCACGACGAAGCCGAGCTGCGCGGCCACCGGCGCACTTACATCGGGGCCATGCCCGGGCGCATCGTGCAGGCCATCCGCCGGGCGGGCTCCAACAACCCGCTGATCATGCTCGACGAGGTGGACAAGCTCGGGCGCGACTACCGGGGCGACCCGGCGGCGGCGCTGCTGGAGATCCTCGACCCGGAGCAGAACCGCAACTTCCGGGACAACTACCTGGACCTGCCCTTCGATCTCTCGAAGGTCTTCTTCATCACCACCGCCAATGCCCTGGATACGGTCCCCAGGCCGCTGCTGGATCGCATGGAGATGCTGCGGCTGCCGGGCTACAGCGAGGAGGAGAAGATCGAGATCGCCCGGCGGTACCTGGTGCCGCGCCAGCTCCAGCAGGCGGGCCTGACTGCCGAGCAGTGCGCTTTTCCCGACGAAGCGATCAAGGCGATCATCTCCGGATACACGCGGGAAGCCGGCCTGCGGCAACTGGAGCGCGGCATCGGCAGGGTGGCTCGCAAGATCGCCCTGCGTCACGCCGAGGGCGATACGACGGCGCTCACCATCCGGCCTGAGGACCTCCTCGAGCTTCTGGGCCCGCCCGCGCCCTCCCCGGAGGAGCTGCGCAAGGAGCTGCCGCCCGGAGTGGCCACCGGCCTGGCCTGGACCGAGACCGGCGGCGAGGTGCTCTACGTCGAGGCCACGCTGCTGCCCGGTGGGCACGACCTGACCATCACCGGCCAGGTGGGCGAGGTCATGCAGGAGTCCGCCAAGGCGGCCCGCAGCTATGTCTGGTCCCATGCCCAGCAGTTGGGCATCGACACGGCGGTGTTCAAGGATTCTGGCATTCACGTGCACGTGCCCGCCGGCGCCATTCCCAAGGATGGCCCCTCGGCCGGGGTGACGATGGTCGCGGCCTTGGCTTCGCTCTTAACGAGGGTGCCCGCCCGCCGCGACACCGCCATGACCGGCGAGGTCACTCTGACCGGCCTGGTGCTGCCCGTCGGCGGGGTCAAGGAGAAGATACTGGCGGCCCGCCGCGCTGGCGTCCGCCGGGTTGTTCTCCCTAGGGGCAACGAAAAAGACCTCTGGGGCCTGCCCGACAAAGTGCGCACGGAGATGGAGTTTGTCTTCGTCGAGCGCATCGAGGAGGCCCTGGCGGCCACGCTCCCGGTGGGTGCGGGCGACGAAAAACCGTCAGCGGGCTAAAGTGTGGCACAGCGCGCCGCTGTGTTCACGCTTGTATCTCTTCGGACAGCGCAGTCAGGCTGGCGCGGTAGGCCGCCGCGGGATCCGCCGCCTCCAGTTGCTCCCAGTAGGCGGCGGCTGCCTTTAGGCGCTGCCGCAGGCGCTCGACGGGGATGTCCAGCTCGGAGGAAAGCAGCTCGATGGCCTCACCCCGCCGCAGGCGGCGGTAGAGTTCCAGGGCCAACGGTTCCGAGAACTGCCGCATCACGCTGTTGGCAGGGCACGTTCCTTGCCAAACTCAGCCGGGCCCGCTCACTTGTCCGTAAGTGCCGCCACGCCCGGCAGCACCAGACCGGACAGGAACTCCAGCGATGCCCCGCCGCCGGTGGAGATGTGCGAGATCTTGTCGGCCACCCCGGCGGCCTTGACCGCCTTCTCCGAGTCCCCGCCGCCTACCACCGACAGCGCCCCCGAGGCGGCCACTGCCTGGGCCACCGCCACTGTGCCGCGGTCGAACGGCGGCTTCTCGAAAACCCCCATGGGGCCGTTCCAGATTATGCTCCTGGCGAGGGCGATACGCCGTGTGAACAGCTCGATGGTCTTCGGGCCGATGTCCACGCCCATCAGCTCGTCAGGAATGGCCTCCACTACCTGGTGCTCGGCGCCTTCCTTGATCTCGGCGGCCACCACGTTGTCGAGCGGCAGAAGCAGCTTGCCGCCGGCCTGCGCCAGAACGCTCAAGGCCCGCTCCAGCTTGTCATCCTCGACCAGCGACTTGCCCACCGGCCGCCCTTGGGCCTTCATGAAGGTGTAGGCCATAGCGCCGCCGATGAGCAGTTCATCCACGATCTTGAGCAGGTTCTCGATGATCTCGATCTTGTCGGAAACCTTGGCGCCGCCCAGGATACCCAGGCAAGGGCGCGGCGGGTCCGCGGTCACCTTGGTGAGGTATTCGAGTTCCTTCTCCATCAACAGGCCGGCGGCCGCCTGCGGCAGAAATTGGATCACGCCCACGGTTGAAGCGTGGGCGCGGTGCGCCGAGCCGAAAGCGTCGTTGACGTAGAGGTCGCAGCCCGTCGCGAGTTGGCGGGCGAACTCGGCGGCGTCCTTCTCCTCCTCCGGGTGGAAACGCACGTTCTCCAGCAGGATGACTTTCGCCGGTCCCCCCTTCAGTTCTTCCACTTGGGGGCCGATGCAGTCCGGCGCCATGACTACGGGCTGGCCGAGCAGCTCTTCCAGGCGCCTGGCCACGGGCTTGAGGCTCATCTCTGGGTTGAACTTGCCCTTGGGACGGCCCAGGTGGCTGGCCAAAACGAGCTGGGCGCCCTGCTCCAGGGCGTAGCGGATGGAGGGAAGGGAAGCGCGGATTCGCGTGTCGCTGGTGATCTCCTGCCCGCTCGCGGCCAGCGGCACGTTGAAGTCCACGCGCATGAAGACGCGCTTGCCGCTGAGATCCAGATCGCGTATCGAGAGTTTCGGCATAATCTCCCCCCAGAATTCTGATCGTAGCATGTTGGCGCGCTGCCGCCTCAGCTCTTGAACTCAGGCAGATCGCTGAGTTGCGGCGCCAGGCCCGCCGCGCGATAGGCCTCGAGCAGCGCCCCGGCCGCAGGGCCGTAAACCGGCGGTCCGCAGCGGTTGCCGTCTTCTTGTTCCACGAGCGTGTGGTAGCGCTTGAGCAACAGCTCGCTGCGAAACACCCCGCCGACATAGGCCACGCGCGCCGGCTCGCCCGGCTGGAACAACTGGCGCCGCACTGCGGCGGCCAGCGAAGCCAGTTCGCGCGCGGCTTGGCCGAGGATGCCGACGGCCGCGGCGTCGCCCTGGCGCGCGGCTTCGTCCACCAGCCCGGCCAGCGATGCGATCCGCGCCCGTGGGTAGTCCGCCGTGTAGAAACGGTGCAGCAGGTCATTGGCAGAGGTCGCGCCGGTGGCGCTTATTAAGAGCTGATGCAGTTGCGTGGGCGGCCCCCAGCCTTCCTCGGCGCGCAAGGCCGCACGCAGCGCCTGCCGCACCAGGTCGAACCCTCCGCCTTCGTCGCCGAAGACGTAGCCCCAGCCGCCGGCGCGCGCGGTCTGCCCGGCGGTGTTGCGCCCGAAGGCAATCGAACCCGTCCCGGCGATGGTGATGATTCCCGGCTCGCCGGCGGTGGCTCCCGCCAGCGCGATCAACGCGTCGGTGGTGACAATCAGCCGCTCGGCGCGCAGCATTTCCTCCAGAATGGGCCGTTTGTCCTCGGGCCCACCGCTGAAGCCCAGGCAGGAGGCCTCGAAGCGGACGCTCGCCCGATCCACCCCCGCGCCCCGGCAGGCGCTTTCGAGGCATTCCTCGATCGCTCGAACGAATTTCTGGCGGCCCTCGACGGCCCCCACGTGGTTGCACGGGCCGCCGCTGCCGGCCCCTAGTACCCGCCCTTCAGCGTCTCCGATGAGCGCCGTGGTTGAGGATTGGCCGCCGTCCACCCCGAGGAAGAATTGGCTCATGGGTTCAAGGAGTCATTGTGTCATTTTCTTCTTACTCCTATAGGGCGTGGCTGAGCGCGCGGCGGGCCGGGTAGATAGCGCGAGTCGCCGTGTGCCATCATAGAAAAGAACGCACGGTCGATGGCCAGAGAATACGTCGAACAAGTCGAGGGGACCTACCGGGTTGCCGGCAGCCGTGTCTCCCTGGACTCGATTGTGTACTGCTTCCGTGAGGGTCTCTCCCCCGAGAGTGTCGCCGAAGCTTTCCCGGCCTTGACGCTCGAGCAGGTGTACGGCGCCATCGCGTTCTACCTGGCTAACCAGCGTACCGTGGATGAGTATCTGCGCGACGGCGAGAAGTCGTCTGGGGAACTCGCATCTGAGTCCCGTCGCCGCAACGCCGATCTAATCACGCGATTGCGGCACGCGCGTCATGAGAGTCACATTCCAGGGTGACGCTAACCTTGACGCCCGGATCGTTTGTGGGCTGAAGCGCCGCCTGCCGGAAGTCGATTTCCGCACCGCTGGGGCGGAGGGGTGGCAGGACCGGCTCGTCTGGATTCCGCTTTGACGAGTTGACCACCTGCTCCCACCGCCGCCGCGCAGCATGGCGTGAGCTCCCTTGTCGGACGCACGGCTCCAGCATTTTACCCCGCCGATTCGCGCGAGGGCGGGAAGCCGGTGCGCCCCCCTCACCCCTCCGCTCTTGCCTTGACCAGCTCCAGGAAGGCGCGCGCAGCGTGGCTGAGCGTGCGGCGGGCCGGACAGACCAGCCGGATGTTGCGCTCCACCTGCAACTCTTTGATCTCGACCTCGCACAGCAGCTTCTGGCGGATCTCCTGCTCGACGCACATGCGCGGCAGGAACGCCACCCCCTCGTTGCGCTGCACTAAGCGCCGGATGGTCTCCACCGTAGGCATCTCCACGTCCATATTCAGCGGCACCTTGTGCCGCTGGAACTCCCGCAGCACCGTCTCGCGGTATGGGGACACGACGTTGTGGGCGATGAAGGTCTCCATGCCCAGTTCGGTGATCGAGACCGACTTGCGCGGCGCGAAGCGGTGCTTGGGCGAGACCACGAAAGCCAGGTGGTCGGTGTAGATGACGGTCGAAACCACCCGGTCGTCGGCAGGGTCGTAGCTGATGACGCCCAGCTCCAGGTCCCCGTCGATCAACTGGGCCGGGACCTTGCTGGAGAGGCAGCGCCGGACCTGCACCTTCACCTTGGGGTAGAGGTGCCGGTATTGCTCCAGGTGCTGCAACAGGTACAGGGCGGTGGACTCGTTGGCGCCGATCACCAGCCGGCCCGCCGCGTTGTCCCGCAGCTCGGCCAGCGCGTTGTCCATCTCCTGGCGCAGGTTCTCGAACCGGCGCGCAAACTCGACCACGATGCGCCCGGCGTCGGTCAGCAGCAGCTCCTTGCCGGAGCGGTCGATCAGCTTCTCGCCCAGAGCGTTCTCCAGCCGCTGCACGGCCAGCGATACCGCCGGCTGGGTCCGCAGCAGCTTCTCGCCCGCCCTAGAAAAACTCTTCTCGGTCGCCACGGTGAGGAAGGTCCGAAGGAGGTAGAACTCCATGGGGTTAATGGCCTCCACATGCCGGATTAAGCGCTCTTATCTTATCACGAGCCCTTATCAGAGGCAAGAAAATTATAAATTTGCGAAATCGACGGCCCCCCGCCATAATAACCGATGTACCCGGCCGCCGGAGTAACAGGCCGCCGGCCGGGGCTCACCAGAGCGCGGGCGGGTTGAATGAACCATCGCGTTTACGTCTTCGACACGACGCTCCGGGACGGCGAACAGTCGCCCGGATGCAGCATGACGGTGGCGGAAAAGCTCCGGATGGCGCACAAGCTGGAGGAGCTCGGCGTCGATATCCTGGAAGCCGGGTTCCCGATCGCCTCGCTGGGAGATTTCGAGGCGGTGGACGCCATCAGCCGCGAATTCCCGTCCATGCAGGTGGCGGCACTCGCCAGGGCCTGCACGCTAGACATAGAACGGGCCGCCCGCGCTCTGGAACATGCCCGGCGTCCGCGGATTCACACTTTCATCGCCACCAGCGACATCCACCTGAAGTACAAGCTGCGGAAGAGCCGCGAGCAGGTGCTGGCAGAGGCGGTGACGGCGGTCGAACTGGCGCGCCGCTACGCCGAGGATGTCGAGTTCTCAGCCGAGGATGCCACCCGGACTGACCCGGAGTATCTGGAGAAGATCTCGCTAGCCACCGTGGCCGCCGGGGCCGGCACGGTGAATTTGCCCGACACGGTCGGCTACACGCTACCGGACGAATTCGGACAGGTGATCGGCCGCGTGGTGAACGTGCTGGGGGACTCGGCTATCGTCAGCGTGCATTGCCATGACGATCTGGGCCTGGCGGTGGCCAACTCGGTCGCCGGCATCCAGGCGGGAGCGCGCCAGATCGAGTGCACCATCAACGGCATAGGCGAGCGCGCCGGCAACTGCTCCCTGGAGGAGGTCGTCATGATCATAAAGACCCGCCAGGACCGGCTGCCTTACCAGACCGGCATCGTCACCGAGCACCTCTACCCGGCCAGCCAGTTGCTGGCACAGCTCATCACCTTCGGGCCGCAGCCCAACAAGGCCATTGTGGGCATCAACGCCTTCGCCCATGAGGCCGGCATTCACCAGGACGGCTTCCTGAAGGAACGAACGACCTATGAGATCATGGATCCTCGCAGCGTCGGCGTTCCGGAAAGCAGGCTGATCCTGGGCAAACACAGCGGGCGGCATGCGCTCAACCAGCGCTGCCAGGACCTGGGCTTCTCCCTGACCCGGCAGCAACTGGACGAGGTCTACGAGCGTTTCATCGCCCTGGCCGACCGGAAGAAAGGCGTGCTCAACGAGGAGATCGTGACCGTGGTGCGCGAAGTGCTGAGCTGAAAACCGGGACAGTACACTATTTTTCGCGCCCACCAGCCACCATTGCCGCATCAGGCTAGCTTGTGCGAAAAATAGTGTACTGTCCCGGCTTTCAGGTCATGAGACTGAACATCCTTGTACTACCCGGCGACGGCATCGGCGCCGAAGTCACCCGCGAGGCCGTCCGCGTGCTGGAGTGTGTCACGCGGAAACACAACCACCGCCTGCAACTGAAGCACGGGCTGCTAGGCGGAGTAGCCATCAAGGAGACCGGCGCGCCGCTGCCGGAGGAGACGCTGCGGCTGGCGCTGGGGGCGGATGCCACGCTGCTGGGCGCGGTCGGCTTGCCGGAATTCGACGACGCCCCTCCGGAGCGGCGGCCGGAGAAGGGCCTGCTGGGGCTGCGCAAGGCCCTGGGCGTGTTCGCCAACCTGCGACCGGTGCGCGCCTGGCGGGCGCTGCTTGATTCCTCGCCGCTGAAGAACGCGCTGGTCGAGGGCACGGACATGATTATCGTGCGGGAGCTGACCGG